>CAYLRC010000019.1:0-2286 GCA_964386445.1 Candidatus Woesearchaeota archaeon | reverse complement strand
CCTCTTCTTCTTTTGCCTTCCCTTCCTCCTTCTTTTCCTCCTTTACTTCTTTAACCTCTTCCTTCTTCTCCTCAACCTTCTTCTCAACTTTCTCTACTTTTTCTTCCTTCCCTTCTTTCTTCTTTTTCCTCTTTTCCTCTATGATCTCCTTTTCCGCAACTTCAATATAAATATGTGTTCCTTTTGAAAATCCTCTCTTGACTTTCTCCTTAGAAACTGCTTGATTTGCAATTATTTTTGAAATGTACAGTTTACTCGAATCCATCCCCTTAGCCTTAGCATTTGCAATTGCATTCTCCAAAACCTCTTTTATGTACTTACATTCCTTCCTTGGAAATCTCCCTGGACCAATTCCCTTCCTGTGAGCCATATCTCTCCTATATCTCTTGTAAGGAATTGGTCTCTTTAACTTTATTACATCCTCGAGATATCTTAATGCCTTCTCGACGAGCATCCCCCTTATAGCTGAGCACACATTTACAGAATCCTTAAAGGAAATTGGTAAGCTCCTTCCAGAAGCCTTGGCAATTTGTTTGGAACTCATTTTACTTTACTGATATTGCTATACTCGATCTAGTTGCTCCTACTCCTGGAGCAGAGTGCTCGACTTTCTTAGTAGTTAGGACAAATTCTCCAAGCCTATGTCCAATCATCTCGGGCTTTATCTCAATGAACTTGAATTCCTTTCCATTATGAACTCCTATCTTAACCCCAACCATCTGAGGAAGGATTATCATATCCCTACAATGCGTCTTTATCGGTTTCTTCAATTTCCCAGCTTTGAATGCTTCTATTTTCTTCAATAGTTTCTTTTGTTCTTCAGTTAAGCCACGGAGTAAGCTCCTCCTCTCCCTAGCTGGGAGTAGCTTAGCAAATTCCTTCAAGCTCATTTGTTGCAGTTGTTCAATCGTATAGCCACGATATTTGAATACCTTAGCCATTTTTACTTCCTCTTCTTCCTCCCAGTTCTCCTGGGAGCTATAGATCCGACTTTAGCTCCAGGTGGAGCTCTTCTAGATACACTTTTTGGTTTCCTACCAGTCCTAGCCCTCTTCCCACCAAATGGGTGAGCTGCAGGGACCATTGCAACTCCACGAACCCTTGGCCAGTACTTTCCCCTTGCTTTTGTAGCATGATACTTAGCCCCAGCCTTTGTGAATGGTTTCTCAATCCTCCCTCCTCCAGCAATTACTCCTATCGTTGCCCTGCAATTTGGATTAAAAAGCTTGAGAACTCTCGAAGGAAATTGAACGACAACTCCAGCTTCCTCATGGCTAATTACTTTAGCTGAAGTCCCGCCACTCCTAATGAACTTCCCACCATCTCCAGGAGTAGCTTCTATATTAAATACTTCCGTACCGTCTGGAATCGAAGCAAGCGGCAGTATGTTACCAGCTTTAACCTCAGCTTTAGCTCCAGCCATTATTTCATCTCCAACTTTCAAACCCTTTGCTGCAGGTAAGTAAATCTCTCTACCATTTTCAAACTTTATCTTAGCTAATGGAGCTGTATGTAAAGCGTCGTGAATTAAATCAACCACCTTTCCCTTCAAAGCAGACTTCCTTTGAATTTCATCAAGAGGACCATAGCTAATCTTAGCTTTCGCGCTTTTTCTCGGGGCTCTAAATACATTCTTCCCCTTCCCCCTCCTTTGTTGTCTCAATCTCTTTGCCATTATAACACACCAAGTTTCGAAGCTATATCTCTTGCTTTATACTCTCTAGCTATTTTAATATATGCTTTTTTCTCCCCTTTCTTCGTGGTACAAGTTCTCACTTTCTCTACTTTAACTCCATACAACTTCTCAAATTCTCTCTTAATTTCAACTTTATTAGCTTTATCCCCAACTATAAAAACTATTGTATTCTCCTTATCTATTAGCTTCACAGCCTTTTCCGATATCAAAGGATATTTTAGTATCTCCTTCATTTTACATAAACAATTTTTCCTTTGCTAGTTTCTCGAGTGCATCTTTACTCCAAATCACAAGCCTAGGTATCCCACCTGGGCATAGGATTAATGGATTTAAATCTTTAACCTGAACAACATCCACCAAATTTCTCGCTGCCTTCATCAAATCACACTTCTTACTCACAACTACTAATGGAGGAACTTTCTTCTTATATCTCCTTCCCCTCATCTTCCCTTTTCCACTCCTAACTTTTTTCTCCTTCGCTCTTTCTATCTCCTTATCGACGCCGAACTTCTTCATAATCTCCTTGAACTCTTTTGCTTTTTTCACCTCTTCGATCTTCCCGTTTATTACCAGTGGTACTTCCTTAACCT
>CAYLRC010000018.1:0-11477 GCA_964386445.1 Candidatus Woesearchaeota archaeon | reverse complement strand
TATGGTTCTCCTTTGAATTGAAGTAGGTATAGAGTACCCTACTTTTTCCAACCATGCCCTAATTCTCTCATCGAGAGCTCTAAATACCATAGATAGTATGAAGAAAGATCCGAGTATTAACTTTATCTTTACTCTATGTCGGTATGTCTTTTTCGCATCTCTTCCTCTCTTACTTTAAATTTCTTCGCCAAGACTGAGATGACAGAATCGCATAAGCAAGACGCATTAGATTCAAAAAGGGTACCCATTGGGGTAAATGGCGCGTGCTTCCCAAGGAGCTGTCTAGCCTCGTAATCCGTATTATTATTTTCTATAGTTTCTCTCCCTGGTACTTCCACAACTAAGTCCGCTAGTCTTCCGAGAGGAGAATTAGGATAAGAGGTTATGGCAATTACCCTAAGCCCTACTTCCTTCCCCCTCTCAGCATAGCCCAGGGTACTTTTGGTTTTCCCACTCCCAGAAATGCAAATCATTAAATCTCCTTCAGAGGATTTTGGTGTTACAGTATCTTGAACGAAACAGGATTTGATCCCGAGGTGAGCTAATCTCATTGCAAATGCCCTTGCAACTAACCCAGATCTGCCAGCCCCAGCCAAGTATACGTTCTTCTCTCCTTTGTAAGCAATTTCCAACTCGTCTAAGAGAGCTTCTAATTGCTCTTCCTTTAGATACTTGCCAGAATCTTTCATTAGTTGAGTGAGGTTCAGATAATCTCTCTTTACCTCAGCCATCCCCCACCTTCCAATTAGGTATTCTTTAGAAGATAAAAATCTTTCTATGCTCTAGCCCAATTAGGAAAAATTCCGTATCAGATCGTATTATTGAAATTCCTTTCAAGTGAATTCGGATTTATTCCGAACATCTCAAGATAAGAAATATCTTTAATAGGTAAAAATGAGCGTATATGCTTAAGAGGACGTTAATGATAGTTTGCATTTTAATTCTATTGGAAAGGTATGCTTATGCGTTTCCTTTCTGGAACTATGGTAACTTCCTCGCTGAACTCTTAAATCACGTTATTGAAATCGTTAGGAATGCTGTTAATACTATCATTGAGGCTGTTTCTACTGTAATCAGTGGGGTGGTTAATCCACCTCCCTCTTCCCCTTCCTCTACTAAACAAGTAACTCAGCCTAGTACTCAATCTAGAGGAATCACTTCCTTGGAGAAAAAGGATATTGGAACTCCTAAAGCCGAAACTAGAGTTAAAAGACCTAGCTCTAAACCTAGACGAAATTCCGTGCAAAATTCCGGGAGACATGTTAATAAGGAAAGTAAATCTGGAGTTAGGAAAAACTCAAATAAGGTTTCGACTCCCTTGCTCGATAGGGATCGCCACTCCTTTGAGAACTTGAGAAAGTTAAGTGAAATTTTTAGATATGAAAAGGGTGAGGAGAATCAATTTAGATTGATTGGACTTGCTCATTTAAACCCACCAGCTAAATATCCAAGTTACATTACCTCTGTTCCTTCATGGAATTTCGGAGTTCAAGGAGATCTCCTAATCCCCCTCCTCGCTGCCTTATCATCTTTAGGTTTAATTAAGGTATCCAAGAGAAAGAAGGATCCTAAGAAAAGGACTCAGCGCCTTAAATCAACAGTTCAAAAGAAAGAATCTCAAGGCCTGAGCGGGAAAATACAGAAGTTGTTTGATTGGGTTAATAACGGATTAGAGAGTCTGAGAAAAAGTGTTTCCAATGCTCTAAACTCTGTTGCAGAAGGAGTTACTTCCTACTTTAAAGATTTTGTTGATTTTTATGCAGGAGTATTTAGTAAACCTAAGGAAAGTTTGGAAAATGCTTTCTCAGCTATTAAAGGCTTTGGTAAGGCTGTGGCTGTAGGTTGGAATAACTTTACGAGAGATCCCTTGGGCTCTTTAAGATGGGTTGGTGAAAAAATTTGGGAGAACAAGGAGGAGATAATTGGCGGTATTATAGTGGGTGGTGCGATAGTTGCTACTGTTTTCACTGCTGGGGCAGCTGGCATCTCTATTCCATATGCTCTAGGCGCGGCTGCAGCTATAGGTGGCGGGGCAATGGGAATCCATTATTTGAGCAGGAGATATGGAGAAGATTTGATAAGGATAGATAAGGGGATAAAGGAACTCGAGTTTTCATGTTCTCCAGCTTTCAATCAACTTATCTTCATTACCCCACCTTTGGCAATGGCATCCTGTAGGGTAAAGGTGGATGAGGAAGAGGTTCGGAGAAACAGAAAGTTACTTGAGAAAGTTGGAGAGAATGCAATCGTCGACGCTTCAATTACTTTAGGATCAATCAGCGTCGGGAAATTGTATGAAAATGCTGTCATCTGGAATGTGAATAGGGATGTAGAATTTATAAGGGATGTTGGGAGCCTAAGGAAAGTTGAGAGAGTTTCCAAGGAATTCAAATCCTCCCCTGTGTGGAAATTCTTCAAGAGGGAAAATTTCAGACTTGCTATCAGAGATAAGAAGGGAAAAATTGTCTGGAGCAGAATCCTTTTCCCAAGAGGAGAAAGCCAGAAGATAAGGAGAGTGGTCTTCCAAGAGAGAGGAGATGATTTCGTCCTTGCTGTCGGCATGAAAGGGTTCTCTGATGGAATCCATGTACTTGAGGAAAACAGCTTACTTGTGAACATAGATTCTTGGAACTTCGTCAAGCAAAATCCAAGACTAATAATTCATGAATTTGGAGATTATTTAGGGACTTTAAAGGGTCTTACAAAAAAAGTTTTAATAAAGCTTGAGAAGGAAAACTTGCTTAATAGGAGGGCTTTTGAAATAGTAAACAATAGGTTATTTGGAGATTACTACTTAATAAGAAGTGAAGGTTGTGCCGGAGTTGAGACTTGGTCAACTGTCGTGAGGAGGGAAGTCGATTCCCTCACTAATCTAATGATTAAGTATCCAGAAGTTAGGAAGGATCTCTTACCAGATTTAGCTTACTATTACTTAATAAGCAAGGAAGGAAAGCAAGGAACGTTCCTAAATATCCTTCGAAAGAGTATTGAAAGTCTTTCGGTTGAGGAGAGGAAAGCTTTTAATAGGTACTTAGAGATTTTTGAGGAAGGTGTTAGGAATTGGGGGTATTAGGAGCTGAAATATTGGAACTAAGAGTTCCTCTAAAGCCATTCCTTTATAAAATAGGAGAAAACTTGAACAGAAGTTGTTTGGAGGATGCGATTCTTAAGGAGAAGGAAAGTTTACTGAAACTAATGAGCTACTTGCTCCTCTTAGATGTTGGAGCAGCTTTTAAGAGGAATTTGTTAAGGATCTTGAGCTTTTCCCTCTCCGAGATCTACAATTTCTTCACAATCTTACCCTCTACCCAAAGCATTAAGGAAGAGAGGAGGGGTTTCTTGAAATTTCTGCCCTCTTCGAGTCCTAAAGTAAAGTTAAGGATAGATCCGCTCTTCCCCTCAATTAGGGGAGGAAAGGAAATAATCGTCCCCTACAATCCTAAAGATTTTCCTAAGCTAGAGAGAGTAAAGAGTTCTAAGAAGAAAAAGGAGTTGTTCAAAATTCTGAGTTCTTCTCAGATTTTCTGGTTTGATGGAATCCCAGATTTAGTAAATACTGCCTCTTTGAGGAGCCCATTCCTTTCCTCTAGATATCGAGTATCACTACCTCGGAAATCTAAGGTGAAGGAAGTTGAGGAGAAAGTCAGGAAAGCCCTAGAGAAACTTGGTATTGAGTTGAGGTTCGAGAAAGTTGATTATCCTAAAGTGAGTAGGAGGCAAGTATCTCCTTTAAGCCCCCTTTCGAAAGGCGAGGAAAGGAAGATTTCGAAGTGGATTAGGAAGTTAAGGAAAAGCTATGGAATTGATGTTAAGGACTTCGGAGGCAGAGTATCAGAAATTCTAATCTCAACGAAGACTTACGGTAGATTAGTTGCTTCACCTCTCTCCATCTTAGAGCTTTGTTATGGCATTTGTTTTTTGAAAGGATTGATTAACAGGGAAGTTGGCTGGATCTTGAGGGATAGGCTGTTCGGAGATCTCTATTTACTCCGAGAAGGGAAGAGCGGGAGAAATACCTTAGAAAGGATTCTCAGCAAGGAGATCTTACTCTTCAAAAAGGCATTAGAGGAAGGTTGGGAATTTGCCGTTAGATCTAAGAAAGGGAGAGGAGAACTCATTTTTGAGGATGAGATAATAGCTCACTCCGCTTATTTATATGTAATATCCGAGGTTTCAGGATTTGAGGAAAGTGTTGAGATCTTCGAGAAAGCATTAAGGACATCTGGGCGAAGGAATAAAGAGATTTTCTCCTCCTACGTTAATTTCTTCCGAGAATGTACTAAAATTTTCGAAAAGTTTTCATGATTTGCTCACTCAATCTATTAAATTCTCGCTTCAGCTTTATTTTTATGTGGAATTGTGAAATTTGTAATCTTGAATTTTCTAATTTTGAGGAGTTGAAGAATCATTTTAAGAAGGAACATAAGGACCTACTTGAGAAATTCTGGAAGAAAGTAAGGAGGATTGAAGAAAAGTACTCAGCAAAGAAGGAGGAGATAAAAAGGGATATTAATCAATTATTGGAGAAATTGGAGGAAGATAAACTAGAGGAAATTTCAAGACTTAGGAAGAAGATGAAATTGCCGGATGGTATCTGAGCATAGCTAGAATTATTAAGGACGAAAGTGATATCTCATTATATGAACGAATCAATAAAGGGGATCAAGGTCTTAATTTTCGATGCAGGAGATATTCTCTTAGATACAAAAAGCACCCATAAGAAAAGATTTGATCTATTGAGGAAGATGTATAATCTGAAGATTAATTTTGACAAGTATGAAGAAAGGTGGAATAAATTTAAGTCGGATTTCTTGAGGAAGGGGAAGAGAAGAAAGGGTATGTTCAAGGAGTTCTTAAGAACTTTAGGATTAAAGGATAGGGAACTCGAGAAGTTCTTTGAAAGAATTAGTAAGAACCCGAAGAAGTACTTAGAACATAAGTTAATTAAGGGGGTTAAACCAACCCTCAGGAAATTAAAGAAGCTTGGAATAAAAATAGTGGTTCTCTCAGATACTTGGAAAACCTCCCAGGAGAGGATAAAGGAATTTGAGAAGTATGGAATTTCAAATTTTATAGATAAGGTATATTGCTCAAGCGAAATAGGCTTCCTCAAGAAATACAGTAAAAAACCTTTCGAATTCGTTTTGAAGGACTTGAGGATAGGGAAAGACGAGGTAGCATTCGTAGGCCATGATGAGAGGGAAATTAAGAATGCTAAGGCCTGTGGTATAAAAGTAATTGTCCTAAAACCAAAGAGAGGAGTCGAATTCGACTACAAGATCGAGGACATTAGTCAGTTACCTGAGCTATTGGAAAAGTGAATACTATTACCTCCTCATCAATATTTGTTGATTCCACAACTTCTCCACTAGCCCCACCAAAAAGGGAGTACAATTACAAACTTAAGAAATTTTTGGAAATACTAAGTACTAACCTAAGAATAAATTGACTAGTAAAAAGTACAACATACTACAAATCGGAACTGCTAAATTATCATCCACCTTCTCCTGGAGTTCAGAAATTGTCGCTATGGCGGCTCCACCAATTCCCACGAAGCCCTTAAAATAGAATCCTATCGCAATGCATGTTATTAGCATAGCAATCGAACCGAGTTTTCCCTTAACCCTCCTTCCATACACTTTGTTCCTCACTATTCCGGTAGCTGCATCTCCCCAAGCCATGAAGAGGAGAGACGCTAGCACAGCATTTCTATCTATACCCCAAAATAAGGGTAGGAATATCGTAAAGATCAAGCAGAAGTATATGTCAGCATAGTTCCCTCTCAATTGGAACCAAAGCTCCTTCTTCTTCAAATGGGTATAAGCTGTGAGTAAAGTCATTAGAGCGCAAATTAAAGTTGGTAAGTAGATTTGAGAAAAGAAAAATGGGATCTGAATTAAGCTCAAGCCTCCTGCAAAGATATGAACAAACTTCCTTGAGACATATATATTAAATCTTCGATAGACAATTTTTGATAAGAAAACTACTACGAGGATGTTCCAAATTAATAGCCAAGAAAAACCTACGAGATCTAAGATCGTCAACATAACTTCTTTTCTCCTTGCTTACCCTACTTCTCCTACATAGAGTCCTGTCTCGCCCATGCTTAGTGGTAATATGTCTCTATAATGGTTCGTCCTCCTCATCTTCAAAATCCTCAAACTTCTATCATACTCTCCTCCTAACCCGGAGTAGAATAACTGAATTACAGCATCTGCTACAAACTCCTCTATCCCTCTGACTGGAAGGAATCCACCGGTCTCCGTGAGAGTACCACCTATCTCACTTACCATTATGGTAGTGCATTTAACTCTTTGGACAAATTTTCCTATCTCATGGAAGAGCTTCCTAGCAGTAAATTCATCAACGGCATAAGTGCCAATGACCGTTATCGAATCTATTACTAAACGTTGGGGATTGAATTCTAACATTATCTTTTCGAAATTCGCTAGGAAAGTGTCTGTCTCCATAGGAGGGAAGTACTTAATGATTAGTTGATTTTTCTCAATGAACTCCTTCAGATCAATTTTTATGGAAGCTGCATCGTTTAGGATCTCATTCTCTCTCTCCTCGAAAGTTATGTATAAGCATCGCTCTCCTCTCTTCAGACCCTCATAGATAAATTGAATCGAGAAAATTGTTTTACCGGAACCAGGGCCTCCTTCTAGAACAATTAAACTCCCCTTCTCAAAGCCTCCTTGAATATATCTATCGAGCCCGGGGATTCCTGATGGTATCCTTTCTATCATCAGAAGTTAAAAAGTCCGGCAATATATAAAAAAGTTTTGATTCTTCTTGGAAGTGATAAGAGTACGAAAAGTGATTTACTTTTGCTTTAGTGACATCCCAAAGTAGAGGAAGAAAAAAGGCCATAAGACTACGATCCACTCGTACAAAACTTCGGGGAGCGACGTACAACTGCAATGACATCCTTCATGGATAGGGGAAAGAAACTCATAATCTACACAACTCGAAAACCCTCCAGGTAAACATGAACACACAAAACCTGAGAAGAGGAAAAGGAGGCATAAGTACCAGAGGAATGTGAGAGTAGCTGAAATGCCTACTTTCTTTTTCGTTGGCCTAAGCTCCAGCTTCATGTTCGTTTTTTTAGAGGAGTTGAAAATTTTTTGACAATTTTTTCCCTATGAATTGTATTCATCGTGCAGAAAGGTATTATTTTACCATCCGGTAACCCGTAATGGATTACACATCTTTGAACTCTCTCTAAGTCAAAATTGTAGGGATCCATGAAATGCATGTCCCCAACCATTACAATCTTCCTCATAAAATCTCCAGTAGATCTATAATCCCCGCGTCTAACCACTGACATTACTTCTCTATATAACCTTTCTTCTAAGTTTCTTTTCATGCTTCTCCATACATCGAAGATTGATTTTAATTTCCTGAACTTCTTTCTCAGATACCCCCGTTCAGCTTCATACTTCCTATAAGCTTCTGAAAACTCTTCCATTAGTCTCTCAACATTCCCCAACCTTGTAATTGGTTTCCATCCTCCCTCATCTTTGATTAAGAAAGTAGCTACTCCACACCAAGGATGATAAGAAAACTTGAAATACTTCTTTCCCTTGATCATGCTTACAACGTCAGAAAGCGGAGCTAGGAAAGATCCAGGATAAAAATCATATTTGCTAACTATCCCTTTGCTTTGTTCTTCAAGTAACTCCACTAAATCAGAAGTCGTTATCCTCATCCTCTTTCTCTCGCTCTTTTCGATCCTTCCAACTATGGAAACGGGTTGAAAATTAACACATCTTATGACGTCGCTATTTTCTAAAGCATATTTCACAATTCCCCAAGCTTCTTTATCATTACTCCCCCCAACTAGGGTAGGGACTAGAACAATGGAATTATGGCCAGCTTCCCTACAAACCTCAACAAATCTCTTCTTCAACTTCAAGACTTTCCCTGGAGGTGGATTCTCGCCAACCTTTTCCCTATAAGGTCCTTCCGTCAACCCCTCAAAGGAAAGATAATAAGTGCTAACCCCAGCATCTTTCAACTTCTTCACATAGCTCGGACCTTCTTCAGCTATCCTCAAGCCATTAGTATTCACTTCAACATGTTCAAATCCTATTTGCTTAGCTAATCTTACGTACTCTTCAAGATTCTCTAGGACGGTTGGTTCCCCTCCAGTTAACTGAAGTGCCTTAGCTCCGCTTTCCCTTAAGGAAAGCATCGCTCTCTTTATCTCTTTTAAGCTAGGCTCGTAAAGATAACCAACTTTCTCCGGAAGATCAAAACAGATCCTACAATTTAGGTTGCATCTATTCGTAACATCAATTATCCCGAGAACTGTCTGAGATTTGTGATTGGGGCAAAGACCACAATCTTGAGGACAACCATAGTTTGATTGAGTTATTGTTACTTTCCTTTCCCCATCAATCTTCCATCTATACCACCTTTCCAACAATTCTTTTTTCCCTATCCTCTCCTCGAATACTCCGTGTTCCTCGCATTCCTTTTCCATGTATACCTGTTCTCCCCTTTCCCCAATTCTCACCTTGAAGAATGCGTCGATTACTTTAACTTTACCTTCTTCCAAGCATTCCGGACATATACTCTTAGTTCTGGTTGGGAAAGACGTATTAGGAGATTCTAGAATGCTCTCTAAATTCTGAGACGCACTCATACTCATTACATGATTGAAAGCATGAAAGGACATTTAAGCTTAACTCTCGGAAGTTTTAAAAGCTCGTTTATTATATATGGTTTGAGGTGATCGAACTCGAGGGGCCCGAGAAAAGAGGGGAGGTAGGGAAAGGGAAATTCTATATA
Source organism: Candidatus Woesearchaeota archaeon (assembly GCA_964386445.1). Taxonomy (GTDB): domain Archaea; phylum Nanobdellota; class Nanobdellia; order JAPDLS01; family Haiyanarchaeaceae; genus Haiyanarchaeum. Next base: position 2,678 of record CAYLRC010000018.1, on the reverse strand, counting down.
ACTACTGCTATAGACTATGTAAATGCTCCCCCTCACCTAGGTCATCTCTACGAGAAGTTGTGTGCTGACGTACTCGCTAGATTTCATAGATTAAAAGGAGAGGATGTTTTTTTCTTAACTGGAACTGATGAAAATGCTTCTAAGAATGAGAAGGCCGCTAAGGAAGCTGGAATATCGGTAAAGGAATTCGTTGATAGAAATGCTCAGAAATTTATCGAGCTCTGCAGAGTTTTCAACATATCTAACGACGACTTTATAAGGACAACTGAAGAGAGACACAAGCGAGTTGCTCAACTCGTCTTTAAAAAACTCTTTGACAAAGGAGATATATATAAGGGAGTGTATGAGGGGTTCTATTGCGTGGGTTGTGAAGAATTCAAGACGAAGAAAGACTTAGTCGACGGTAAATGCCCAGAACATGGAGAAGTCGAATGGATTAAAGAGGAAAACTATTTTTTCAGGGCTAGCAAATATGAGAAACAGATCTTAGAATTAATCGAGAAAAGAGATTTCATAATCCCAAAAAGGTGGAGGAATGAAATTCTCCAGAGGCTCAGAGAGAATGGATTAAAAGATATTTCTATAAGTAGAAAGGGGGTTGGATGGGGAATCGTTACGCCTATAGACAAAGAGCACAGGATTTATGTTTGGATAGATGCGCTAGTAAACTACATTTCTGCATTGGGTTATCCAGATGGAGAGCTCTATAAGAAGTTCTGGCCTGCAGATGTCCATCTAATTGGAAAAGGAGTAAACTGGTTTCACTCGGTAATTTGGCCTGCTCTCCTCTTGGCGCTTGGAGTTGAGCTCCCGAAAGTTATTCTAGTCCATGGCTACATAACTCTGGAAGGGGAGAAATTATCTAAGAGTAAAGGAAAAGTAGTTGATCCATTTGAGTTAGCTCAAAAGTATCAGATAGATGCTATAAGGTATTACTTGCTTAAGGAGGTTCCTTTCGGTGGGGATGGAGACTTTAGTGAAAAAAGGTTGATTGAGAAGGTTAATAACGAGCTTGTTGCTAATTTGGGTAATTTCATCCATAGAACTCTGAGTTTTGTTTGGAAGGAATTTAATGGTGAAGTCCCTAAGCCAGGAAAGTTCGATAAAGGAGATGAGGAATTCATTACTTTATTCAAGGAAGTTGAGGAAGAAGTTGGAAGAAAGTTAGAGAATTTCGAGATTGACGAGGCCTTCAAGGAAGTACTAGAATTTTCATCCTCCTGCAATCAATATTTCCAGAATAAAGAGCCGTGGAGAACAAAAGATAAGAATTGCATATACCTTTGTGTAAATGCTGTGAGGAGCTTAGCAATTCTAATGGAACCATTCCTCCCTTCCTCAGCAGAGAAGGTTTGGGAAATCTTAAACTTGCCTGGCTCAGTTCATGAGCAGGAGTGGGGCTCCATTTCAGAACTCTTATTTAAAGGTGGGGAAAAGATAAGGAAACCTGAAATTATCTTCAAGAAAATTTTAAAAGAATAAGAACGATTAGGCGGGGAACAAGAAAGCTCCAGTTATCGGTGCTGTAAGGGGGATTATTGATCTTATCGGTTCTGGTAGACCAGTTTGGTAGGAGTAGGTACTGCAATAGGAAGAATCTTTTGAACCTGCTATCTCTAACATCAATTCTATCCACATATCTTCTGGTAAGCTCTCGCTTAAGCTAAAGCTCAATTCTTTCTTATCTCCAGGCTTCATGCTACCGATCCCTATTGTGCTAGTGAGATTGTGTCGAGTATAAGCAGGGTACTCTATCCATGAAAGGGTTAATTTTGCTTCGCCGCTAATCTCTTTTCTAGCTCTTATCCAAAGTTTAACTACATTTGAATTCGGTTGGCACGTGGCATTTATTATCTCAAACTTTGGAAGCCATTTGACTTCTTCCCAAGCTACTGGAAGTTCGAAGACGCTAGGGTCTACTTCTTGGCTTAATCTCGTGACTTTCGTCTCTATGTTGAATTTTATTGGTGTCTCCCTTACTTCACCGGTATAAGACTTACTCTTCAGTGTGAAGCTCATGTCTATTTTTACGTAAGTAGCATCACCAATCTCCCTATCTAGGCAAAGCTCCATATCCATACTACCAGAAGTTATGTTCTCTGAAAGTTCTTCCCAATTAAGTGACTCTCCTTCCGGAAGCGGTACTGAGGGGCTAATTGTTTTTAGTACATCTATGAATTTATCTTCTGGGATGCTTATCGTTATGTACTCACAGGTTCTTCCAGCATAAGTCCTAGGTCCTATGTGCTCCATGTCTAACATCTTTTGGGCTCCTAATGTTGTTAAGGTGGTTAAGTTCGTCGTCGGAGTCAGATTATAAATCATCTCCATCTCTTGGCATTCATAGCCTCCATAACTCTCGCCGCATATGAATGCGCCTTCCGGCAGGTTATATATCTCGAATGTGGCATTCTGTGTCCCGCCTCCATAATAGGATGGCATGGTCATGTGCACTACTACTTTAGTCTTATTTAGATCCTTATCACTATAAAGTTCCCCACTAGATGTTATTATAATGCCCATCCCGCCACTCATGATGATGTAAGTTGTTTCAAAGCTTTCGTTTATTCTTTTAACGCTCTCAAATTTCTTAGCAGATTGATACAATATCTCTGCAGGAGAGCCTTTCTCTACGATGTTGATCTTTTTAATCTCAGTTGAGTTCCAGTTTCCGGCTT
>CAYLRC010000017.1:0-11744 GCA_964386445.1 Candidatus Woesearchaeota archaeon | reverse complement strand
CCAGGGGCCAGGAAAGTCGATTGGTTTTTGAAAAAGTTAGAGGAAATTGGAAGGGAAGTCTTTTCCTATACATATAAATTCGTTCTCCTTGACAGTACTTATGGTAGCATACCAGAACATTGGCATATAGTAGCTACGGACTTAGATCCAAATTCGAATGACTTCGAACAAGTTCTTGGGACCCCTTGGCTGAAAGTCATTCACGTAAAAAATTGGAAATAACTCCTTTTAAGTTCTGAGCAAGTTCTTCAGGTAGGATATTCGGAACACTTTCTCCAGAGAGCTCCAAGAAGCCTTCCCAAACTTTCATACCATACTTTAATGGAGCCCTCGAAGCAATTCTAAATTGATTACAGAAATCATCTCCGATGAATGAAGAAATATTAACAATAGTAAACTGGTCACTTACATACTCCACAAAAATTTTTGTAGCTACTTCAAGAAGTTTGGCAACGGATCTCAACTCTTTCTCTCCCATTTCTCCGAGAGAGGAACTATTGAGCGAGAGAATTACCAACTCGCTCTTTCCCAGAATCGGGGCCCACTCAACAAAGAGGGCTACCTCATTTTCCTCATCGAAATGAAGCACTAAATTCTTCTCAAACATAGCCTTAACCCAAGTCTTCCAAAATTCTCTAGCTGAAGAAGAAAATTTATTTATGTTCTCCCTAACCCTCTTCGTGATCGTCAGTTCGTGATTACTACAGATAAACTGGCCATGGAAGTGCTCTATTGAAGCTGCTGATTTCGGACCAAAATTAACATTATTATACAGATATTTCTTCTTTGAGTCTTCGAAAACCTTTTTTACGAGGAGTAAGCCATCTCTCCAATTCTCATAACTTAAATCAATTGGGGAAATGGTGTGTTTTTTATAATTGTAGACTACCACTCCCATTACCTCATCAACTGGATAAAGATTGGAAAAAGCCACGCTCTCGTTGAGAAAATAAATTTTCTTGAGGCCAAACTCCTCTGGGAACTTAGAGCATTTTTCTTGAGGATGACAAAAATAACATTCCTCCTCCTTCACCTTCGGTTCGTAGTGGGTCGTCTCGAGCTTCCTTTTTTCTCTCTCCGGTTCTATTCTAGCTCTCCCACCAAGAATCGGATTTTCTCTAAAGAGAATTTTAACTTCCCGCATCCTCTTATTCAATTCGTCATAGGTTTTTGTTCTAATTTCCTCCTCCAGATCTCCTAAAGAAAACGCTCTAACTTCCTCCAGGGATTTTGGGATCATCATTATTCTTAAATTATGCTACCTTAAAAAATTAATGCTAAAAATTTAAATGCTTAGTTACTCTTAATTGAGTAGAAAATTTACTGATGTAAGTAAGCAAGAACTTCCCCTCCACGAAGATTTGAGGGAACTCGAACTCAAATGGTAGGGGTTAGGGAAATTCAGAAAATTCTGAGGAAATTTGGAATTAAGCTTGACCCTATGCTAGATCAAAATATTATGATAGATGATAATTTTCTTAAGCTCATTATCGAAAGTGCTAACCTTCATGAGAAAGATGTTGTTCTTGAGATCGGGGCTGGTAGCGGCATACTAACTAGGAAAATAGCTGAGAAGGCTGGATATGTCATCGCAATAGAGATAGATGAGAGATTCAAAGGAGTTTTAGAGGAAGAGCTCAGTGGTTTTAGGAACGTGAAAATACTGATTGGAAATGCTCTCAAAATTAAATTTCCAGAGTTCAATAAGGTTATTGGTAATTTACCCTTCAGTATTTGTGATTCGATTCTGAAGAAGTTAAGTAGATACCATTTTGATCTGGGTGTTGTAACCATACCTAAAAGCTTGGCTATGAAAATAAAGGATGAGAATCTAGTAAGTAAGCTCACCCTTCTATTGAACTCCACCTTTGAAATTCATTTACTCTCAGAAGTACCTAGAGATTCCTTTTATCCAATACCATCGACTGATGCGATGATTGTAAAGCTGCTTAGGAGGAAGTATTCTGAAAGTAACATTTTCTTATATTTCGTGAAGGAAGTTCTCCTCCAAGAAGATAAAAAGTTGAAAAATGCCTTGGTTGAAGCTCTTATAAGGAGTTGGGATAAAATTCTTAAGAAGAAGCTCACTAAAAGAAATGCTAAAGAAATCGTAAGGGGAGCTGAAATAAATAAAGATTTGCTCGAGGAGAAAATCGCATCAATTCCTTCTGAAAAAATTTTCGAAGTATTTGGGACGTTTAAGCCGATCTTTAGTGAATCAGATTCTCTCCCTCAACTTAAGAATTTCATCGTATAGCTCTGATAATACATGTTGATAATCGATTTTCCCGCTCTCAACCTCATCCATCAAAGTCTCTAACTTTCTTGTCGTCTCTTCAGAAATATACTCTCCGAACTTCCTCTTTAGATACATGTAAACTTTAAAGCCGAGTTTCGTGTTAAATAATCTATTCCTCTTCTCAAATACATACTTTCTCTCGAGCAAAGTTGACAAGATCTTGGCATAAGTACTTGGTCTTCCGATCCCCCTCTCCTTCATCAAGGATATAACTTCTCCTTGAGAGAATGGCCAGGCAGCTGGGAGTTTTAAGATTTTAGCATACATTACCCTATACTCTCCCTCTTCTACCCTTTCCTCAACTTTCAACGGAGCTACTTTGTTAAAACCTTCCTCCTTTATCTCTACCGGCCTTTCTACAGATACCTCATTCCCGTTCAATCTCACTTTAAACCTTTGATAGATCACTACGACTTCCTTCATTTGACTTGCTATGAAGCGCTTGAATATCATATCATAGAGTTGGAAGTGCTCGCGAGTTAATTTCCTTGGAAATCTTAGTAAACCTAAGGAGATCAAGCTCCTCAACCTTTCAGTGTCTATAGGCCTTGTCGGTCTTATACACTCATGGGCTCCCTCTTTCAAATACCTCCTTCCAACGAATAAAGATGGATATTTCTCATTAATATATTCCTTAGCTAACCTCAAACCGAAAGTTGAGACTGTAGTGGAATCTGTTCTGTGGTAAGTGCAAAGACCGAGCTCGAATAAGTCCTGAGCTAGTCTCATCGTCTTGGAAGCGGAGAACTTCAACTTCGAAGATGCGTCCTTGAGGAGAGTATCAGTAGTATACGGGGGAAAAGGGTGAACAGTCCTCTCCTCCTCTACTAGATCGGTAATTCTTGCCCTCAATCTCTTCACATATTCCCTAAGCTGGTGGAATGGGAACTTAAGCCTTGGATTTTCGAAGAAGACAGTCAGCCTATTTGAGAGCTTAGTTGAAAGGACGATCTTCTTCTTTCTAGATTCACTAGTCCTCTCAATGATCCATCCAAGTACTGGAGTTTGTACCCTTCCAGCTGATAACCTGCGAGTTCTAAACTTTGTCCAAAGCTTCTGGCTCAGCTCGAATCCTATCCACCTATCCTCAACTCTTCTAACGATTTGAGCCTCAACTAATTTGGGATCTATTTTCCTCCTCTTCTTCATTGCTTCTAAGAATGCTTGTTTCGTTATCTCATGAAATTCGAGTCTCTCGACCCTATTATTCATCGGATAAATGGAGCAATAGATATCGTAAGCTATCTTCTCTCCTTCTGTATCCGGGTCCGTAGCTATGAAGACTTGGTTTACCTCGAGTGAGAGTTCCCTAAGAATTTTTACTAAATCCTCCTTCGAAGAGATGTTGGTACTCTTGCATTTTGGACAGACATCCGAACCCGTGAACTGTTCACCACAATCTAAACACTTCCTTATGAAATCGTAAACTGGGATGAATTTACCATTCACTATTTTGACTCCATGAAATCCTTCATTTATCGTAAGGTCGTATATGTGGCCCTTGCTCGCAACTATGCTGAGAGTAAATTTCCCTGTACTCGTTTCAAAAATTGTTACGTTCCCTATTTTCCTCTTGGACGGTTTTCCGAAGAATTTAGAGATAGTCCTAGCTTTTGTCGGAGACTCAACAATTAATAAAGCACTTTTGATATAATCTTTCACTTTCTCAATGACTTTTCCCTCAGATATTTCTTTGATTAATCTTCTATCTTCATCGATCTTCTCAAACCATCTTCTAGCTGACTTCAACTCAAACTTCTTCCAAGAAATATCTGGAATTATGAACCTCAAATTCTGTTGAAGGGAATAGAAAGCTTTTTCCTCATCAACGATCAGTATGCTTGCTCCTCTACTTATCCCTCCTGCAAACATCCTAGAAGCTCTCCCAGAAGCTTGAACATATGCCACCGGATCTGCAACAATTAAATAAAAAATACCTCCCTCTCTTTTAATCGATGCCTCCTTGCTATTTGCTATCTTTTCTATTAGTTCTGGGGTTATCACGCATTTCAGGAAATCTCTAGCTTCGACAATTATCTTCTTCGCAAATTCCTCAAATCCTTTAAGCGAACTCCCACTCTCTATCGCTTCCCTAATCTTCTCCTGAGTCTCTTTATCTAAGGGTATTATTTTCCTCAGTTTCGTTATCACTTCTGTAGCTTTCTCTTGTTGACTTCCACTCAAGAAACTTCTCAAATTCTTTAGAAGAGTAAGGATCTTAGTTGGATTAAACTCTTCAGAGCTTAGGGGTATTTCGATCCTTGGAACTCCAGCAAAGATCACATACCTTATCCTTGCTGGAAGATCTATGCCTCTCGCTAGGGGGCTTCTAAAGCTAGCAACACCTACTAATGTATCGTATTCCCCTTTTTCAAATTTCTCAAGAATCCTCTCATCCATCTTTCTATACACGTAGGAATTAATTCCTCTCTCGTTCAACTCTCTGTTAAGTTCGATTGCATAATCTTTCCCTAATGGTGAGGGAACAAATATTAAGCAACCGGTTCCAAATTCCTTCAGAATCTCAAATACATGTTCAATCATCGATTTTTTCATTGGGATATAGAAATCCCTTATGTTCCTGAGGAACTCTGGCTTGAAACCGATTTGAAACCCGAGGAACTCCTCAAACAACTTAATTCTCTTTGTCCTCTTAGCTTTCATCGTAGCCCCAGAGACGACTAAGATTCCGACTTTCCTCTTTTGTTTATACCTCTCGATTTTCCTCCTATATCTTTCAATTTTCTCCAAGACTCTCTCTGGACTTTTACCCATTCTAGCTAACTTACTAGCATCTTTCCTCAAGTCCAGCAGTTGAAAACCGATTTCAATAATTTCATCATCAAATCCTAAGACACTCAATACGCGATCTATATTCTTCGGAGATTTCAGGAAAGAATCTACATCATCAACGAAAACAAAATCGAAACCTCTGTTCTTCAGTAGCTCAAATCTCATCGTCATGAATCTATCCGTTGTGACCAGGATGTCAAAATCCCCATTTGAGATTTTTTGGAGTGCTTCTTCTTTCTCCCTCTTCTTGAGGGCTCCATGATAGTAAACGACTCTCACTTCAAAATCTAGCTTCGGTAAGAAATTCTCTATTTTCTCAAGGATCTGTTGGACTAGCAATCCAGTTGGTACTACCAGATAGCTCTTCTTTCTCTCCCTAGCAAAATACAGAGCAATTGCCACTCCAAGAACCGTTTTTCCTACTCCTGTTGGAGCGACAATAGAGAAGTTCTTTCCAAGTAAGATTCTCCTTGCCCATGTCTCTTGGAGAGACCACATCCTATGGCCAATTAGTTTCTTAAAGAAATTAGAGAAGTCCTTAAGTCTCTCCTGAAAATTTAATATCGGTCCTGCAAACTTTAACTTTCCTCTCTCCTTCAATTCCTTCAAAACTTGAGTCAAATTCCTAAATTTCCTAATATCCTCTAAGCAGCTCTCGCAAATACCGAGCTGGAGTAATCTCTCGTCAGAAATACTACCCCCACAATTCAAGCACAACTTCTTATAAATTCCTCTCATCTTCTCCATAAAGAGAGTGGTAATTTTAAAAAGTTACTTTAGTTTTAAATGAAAAGCTTTTAACCTACACTCACCTTAAATTATTGTGAAATGTTAGATCCGCTTAAAGCAATATTAAAATATCTGTGGAGGACGAAGAAGTGGTGGTTAATCCCATTCATCCTACTACTCATAATCGTTTACCTTCTCTTAGTAATCTCTACATCCTCTCCAGTTCCAGTTTTCATTTATCCATTAGTATGAGGGTCAAAAAAATTTTGAACATAGTGAACATGGGAATTGAATTTTTACTACTCTTACCAGTTTATTTCATAGGAATCGGGCTAAGTAAGCTATTGAAGAGTTTGTTTTCCCAAGAGGAGGAAAGGAGTGGGTGGTTGGATTGTCAAGAACTTAGAAAAGGGATTAAATATTATGAGGAGATGATGTAAATGTACATCCTAGGGATCTCCGCATTCTACCATGATAGCGCCGCAACTTTGTTGAAAGATGGTAAGGTAGTTGCAGCTGCTGAGGAGGAAAGATTCACGAGGAAAAAACATGATAATTCTTTTCCCTTGAATGCAATAAACTACTGTTTAGAAGAAGGGAAGATAAAGATTAATGACGTAGATTACATCGCATTTTATGAAAAACCTCTCCTAAAGTTCGATAGAATTTTGAACATGTTCGTAGAAACTTACCCAAAATCCTATATCCCCTTCTGGCGGAGCTTTCCTTCCCTCTTAAGCGAGAAACTTAACATTAAGTCTATTCTGAGGAAAAAACTAGATTATAAAGGTAGAGTACTTTTCATTCCCCATCATGAAGCTCACGCTGCTAGTGCATTTTTTGTTTCCCCCTTCAAGAAGGCTGCAATTCTGACAGTTGATGGTGTTGGTGAATGGCAAACGATAGGCCTATATCTCGGGCGTCAAAACGAATTAATCCCACTCAAGAAGCTAAATTTTCCAAACTCCTTGGGCTTACTTTACTCTACATTTACTGCTTTCCTTGGATTCAAAGTCAATGAAGATGAATATAAAGTAATGGGGTTATCCGCATATGGGGAACCGAAGTACTACAAAAAAATTTTAAAAGTTGTTAAGGTAAATGATGATGGAAGCTTCTCTCTAAATATGAAATATTTCTCATTCAGAGAAAGTTTCAAGATGTGGAGCAAAGAATTTGAGAAGTTGTTTGGAAAACCTAGGAAACCTTCAGATGAGATAAGGGAAAGGCATGCAAATATTGCTTCTTCACTCCAAAAATTTACAGAAGAAACTTACCTCAAGATTCTTAGATATCTCTATTCTCTCACCAGAGTTGAGAATTTATGCATTGCTGGTGGTGTGGCTTTGAATTGCCTAGCTAACGGAAGAATTTATCAAGAGACTAATTTCAAAAAGGTTTTTATTCAAGGAGCAGCTGGTGACGATGGCGCCTCTTTAGGGGCTGCTTACTTTGCTTATAACTTCATTTTAAGGAAACAGAGAAATTTCGTTCAAAGAAATCTTTATTTTGGACCGAGATTCTCGAATCAGTACATAAGGAAATTTCTTGAAAAAATGAATGTAGAGTTCGAATTTCTTAAAGATAGGGAATTAGTGAAAGAGGTTGCTAAACTCCTCTCCAAAAATAAGGTAATAGGGTGGTTTAGAGGTAGGATGGAATTCGGCCCGAGAGCGCTTGGGAATAGGAGTATCTTAGCTAATCCTAAACCAAGTTGGATGAAAGACAGGGTTAATGAAATTAAAAGACGAGAATACTTCAGACCATTTGCTGGATCAGTACTTCAGGAAAAAGTCCACGAATATTTCGAAGTTCCGGAGAAGAATCATTATTCACCTTTCATGATCTTTGCATTCAAAGTTAAAAGGGGGAAGAGGAGAAATATTTCAGCTATCGTCCACGTAAACAATACATGTAGGATCCAGACAGTCAATAGGAGGGATAATGGTATTTACTATGAGCTTATAAAGGAGTTCTATAGGATTACTGGCATCCCTGTGCTCCTGAACACAAGCTTTAATTTGAGAGGAGAGCCTATTGTATGCAAGCCAGAGGAAGCCTACAACGATTTTATAAAGACCAAAATGGATTATTTAGTATTAGAGAATTATCTAATCAAGAAATGATGAAGAAATTCGTTGCTTTGATAGTCCTAAGTGAAGTAGCAATAATAGCTTATCTACTCTACAAAATATTTTCAATGAACATACCAATTACTGGAGGATTTTATGTCCCACCGTCTAATGTGGAGAAGATTTCAGTAGCTTACTTCGAGATCAATGGTTGTGATTTAACCAGAACTGAAGCAGAGGATAAAAACCTATGCTTTAAGCTTATTCCGAATAAGCACGTACTCTGTCAAAGAGGGAACAAGACAATTGATATAAGGATAAACTCATTGGGCTTTAGAGATCTCGAATTTTCTGAGGATAAGGACCCAAATATCTTAAGGATTTTTGCTATGGGAGATAGTTATACTTATGGATGGGGGGTAAATCTAGAGGATACTTGGCCTAAGAAGCTTGAGAGGATTCTAAACTCGAAAAATCTCGGGAAAAAATTTGAAGTATGGAACTTAGGAATCCCTGGTCTGGACATTTGGAATGTTGCTAATTATCTCGTGAAATACTCAAATTACTCCCCCGATATTGTAATAACATCCTTTCAAGGGAATGATGTTGTTCCGGAGAAGGAGGTTTGTAACTCGACAGGATGCGATGAGGAAAAAATTGTGAGGATAGTCTCCAATAGGACACATAGGATAACGTATATTAATAAATCCTTTGCACTAATCAGAAGTCATTTTAAAGGAATGGTAATGATTGCTCTGTGGCCAACTGGCTACGATGGAGATGTAAAAATGCTCGCGAAGGAATACAATTTTTCCATTTGTGATTTGAACGAAATATATAGAAAGCATAGCTTTAAGGAATTAAGCCTAGAGGATGGTCACCCAAATGAATTAGCTTATGAATTAGTAGCAGAAAAAATAAGTAAATGCCTCTTAAGATATTGGGGAGTACGAAGGTGAGTTAAGAAGGTAGTAAATAAAAAAGTCGAGTGTGGAATGGGGTCTAAAAACAAAATTTATGTCATCCAGAAGCATTATGCCTCTCACCTGCACTATGATCTAAGACTTGAGATGAATGGAGTATTAAAGAGTTGGGCCATACCAAAAGAACCACCGACGAGAAAAGGGATTAAGAGGTTAGCTATAGAAACTGAGGATCATCCTCTCGATTACGCCTCCTTTGAAGGAGAGATACCAAAAGGATTCTATGGTGCTGGTAGAGTGGAAATTTGGGATTCTGGAACTTACGAGCTTGAGGAAAGGGGAGAGGGAAAAATAATTTTCAGGATAAATGGAAAGAAGTTGAAGGGGAGATATTGCTTAATAAAGTTGAAAAGTAAGGAAAAGGAATGGATTTTCTTTAAATGTTAGTTCAAAAAAATTTATCACTCACTATAATTTGTTAATTCTCATGGCTAAGAAACGAAAAGAGGAGTATCCAAAAGAAGCAACGGATTATAGATTGGGTTATTATGCGCATTTGATAAAAGGTGATTATGAAAATGAAGACGGGAAAGCGGTTGCATTGCTAGTTCCATCGAGAAAATTGGCTAGGATGGGAGCGAATACCTGTTTCCTTATAACTAAATTTAGACGAAACATCGGAAAGAAGGAAATAAAGAAGGTGAGGGAGTTAATAAGGGCACATAGGTTCGACCCTTACAACCTAGCGATCCTCATCGATGTGCTAGCGCGAACTGGCCAGCTGATAATTCCAACTGATGACTAATATCTCTCAATTTTCCTGTAACTCCATAACAGCCTCGAGAGGGCCATTGAAGTATAACCAAATATCGCGACCAAAAATGCTTCTTCCAAGTTACCAACTCCGTAGAGCAAGTACTTAAATGCTAGAGCTAGATAGGCTAAGAATATCATAGCATTTAGTGGAAGCAAATCTATTTTCTTCCAGGGTACTAGCTTATAGTTGTTAACTAACTCGTGTACATCGGCTCTGCTCTTGATTTTGTTTAGTAGCTTAGCATTCTCATAATCCCTACACAACTCAACTATCGCTCTTGGTATGCCCTCGCTCTTAGTGGCAATCAAATTGACTACTTCTTCCCTCTCCTCCCCAAGGATTTCTGAGATCATCTTCTTCCTCTCCTCCATTTTCAGTGGCTTTAGCTCTATCACCTCTTGAAATCTGAACCTCACCTTTTTCTTGGATGTAGCTACAACTATGCAAAAATCTTGAACCCTCTCCAAGAATTCCCTTATTCCCTTCGTTGCCTTATCGAAATCGTCGATGAAAATCAGTAAGGGCTTCCATCTCTCCCTAAGCCTACTTACAAGCTTATCCTCATCAATCTCCTTTACCCATAAAATCTTACTCAGTTTGAACAGGAATTTTCTTTTTGAAGATGGAATCGCAATAAATAAACTATGTTTATACTCTTTCTTAAGCTCCCTCAAAAATCTGCTCTTCCCAATTCCAGTACTTCCAATTATTAAACAAGAATGCTCTAGCTTGATGAAATCTTTGACTAATCTAAGCTCCTCTTCTCTCCCAACAAATTTGGCCCTCTTCATAGTAAGTTGAAGAATTTTAAGCCAACTATAGCTATGGAAGAGGAAAAACCAATTAAGCGATCCTCGATACTCCCTGTGCTCACAGGCCCCCCAAGGATTACGGAGTTATAGTTGAGTGGGTACAAGAGCTTTATTCCCGAGACAGTAAGCATATCGAGGAAGAGGTGTGATGCATAACCCAAGATTATTGGAATCGATAGATCTTTGGAGAAAGAAGCGAGCAGGAAAACGAGGAGTAAGGAGAATACTGAGTGGGTTATGCTCCTATGTCCAAATTTCTCCTCGAGCTCAAAGCTCAACCATCTAAAAATCCTGCCAAAGACTGAGGAAGAATGATCGATATCTGGGAGAATGGAAAAAATAGTTAAGACTACCGCGCTCATTGGATTCAAATCCTCGAAGATTTCGAAGCACAGAAGAGCAAAAGCTACATGAGTTAGCTCTTCCATCTCAATAATATATAGGCAAAGCTTTTTACCCTAAAATAGAAGAATTCCAAACTTACACAAAAAGTTCTCCTATCTCTCTGTGCGGGGATAGAATTGCTTAGCTGCTCTCTATCGCCTTCACAGGACAAACTTCCTTAGCCCTCTCAACACATGAAGATAGGTTTTCATCGACTTCTCCCTCAGCTTCACTCCCTTTCCTATACCTCTCATTTATCCCGCTCCTACCATCTCCAAGCAACCTAAACACTTCTGGACAAGCTGCCTGACATGCACCACAACCAATACACTTTTCCCTATCTATTCGGACTTTCATAATAAGAAAAAGGTAGGCTACTTATTAAAACCTATCCCTTCCTAAAGATCGAAACCAACAAGGAGAGGAGAAAAATTAGGAGGGAAATTAAGATTATTAGTGGGCCAGCTGGAAGGTTAAGGGAGTTCGAGGCTAATACCCCAATTAAAGCTGCTATTGAACCGAAGAGGAAGGAGAAAATTTGGTATTGACTTAAGTTCTTGCTCACCTCTCTAGAAGCTGCAGCGGGAATAGCAAAGAGAGCAGCAGTTAGCAAGATTCCAACGATCTTGACTTCTAATGCAGTTATGAGAGCAACTGAAATTAAGTAAAGCAGATTACATCTCCACAAATTTATACCTTGAGCCCTAGCTAAGTCTGGCGAGAGTTCAGTTAGAATAACATCTTTGTAAATCCTTTTATATAGGAAGAAAACTAAGACAGAGAGGACGATAGTTAATACTAGATCAAATTGATCGATCTTCCAAACATTCCCAACCAATACCTCTTCCGCATGCTCTAACGGGAGAAATAGGAAACCAATTGCAACTCCAGAAGCAAATGTTACTGCAGTTAACG
>CAYLRC010000016.1:0-11829 GCA_964386445.1 Candidatus Woesearchaeota archaeon | reverse complement strand
CACCTGCTCCAGAGGGCCTATCCGATCTCCAAGAGGATTCACCCCCAACCATATCTATTGAGTGAGTTTCTCGAATATGTGAGAGAAGGAAATCCTGTGATCTACAATGTGTTGAAAGATGGCTTCGTGATCTATGATACTGGGTTTTTCCTCCCTCTCCAGAGATTGCTTGGGATGGGTAATATAAAACCTAGTAAAGAGTGCGTGGATAAGCATATAGCAATTTCCCTAGATCTCTTGGATTTGGCTAAGAGCACGTTAACTGAGAAATTAACTTACGATCTCGAGCAAGCTGTTGTTAGCTCAGCTCAAGCAGTTTTAATGGAACTTGGATATAGACCGCCAGCTCCTAGGGAAGTAGCTAAATTTGTAGAGGAAATTTTGGTGAAGAAGGAGAAACTCGTTGATGAGGAATATGCAAAGATAGCTAAGGAGGTTGTAGAACTCTACAAATCTGTCGAGCATAGAGAAAGGAAGGAGGTTTCTGGGAAGGAGTTTGATGAGTATTTTGAGAAAACAAACAAATTCGTTAAAAAGATGATTGAATTGCTTGAAAAGTTGAGGAAAGAAAGAGGGGAACAATTTATGTACGAGATTGCTGAGAAGCTAAGGAAAGAAAAAGAGAAATTGGAGATAAGAAGAGATGGATTGGTTAAGATCGAGAAGGGGAAGAAGGAAATAGAGGAGAAAGCAGAGAAGCTAATTAGAGAAGGTCTAGGGCAAAGGTAATTTCATCCTAAGCTTTTTTAAGATCAAGCACTTGGAATTTCTAAAATGGGGGAAGTAAGGCTAAGGGAAGGGAGCGTTGAACTGAAGATACCGGAGCTACCAAAAGTCCTTTCAAAGAAGGCAGAAGTTTTCTATAATCCTGAGAAAGAATTCGAGAGAACGATTTCCGTTGCTTTCCTTCGAGCATTGAGGAAAAAGTTGGGAAGGAGGTTAAAAATTCTCGATCTGCTTGCCGCAAGCGGGATTAGAGGTTTGAGATTCGCAGCGGAGGTTGATGGTTTGGGAAAGGTTTATCTGAACGACAAGAGCGAAGTTGCGTATAAATTCATGAGGGAGAATTTGGAGGGAAATAAATCGAAGTTGAAATGTGAGGTTAAGATCTTCAATGAGGAGGCGAATGAGTTACTATTTTCCTTAGATGAGTACTTTGATTATATTGATGTTGATCCATTTGGCTCCCCAAATCCTTTCTTAGACGCAGCTTGTAGATTTTTGAAGAGAGGAGGAGTACTTGCTGTTACAGCTACCGATACTGCAGTCCTCTATGGAGCTAGGAAAAGAGCCTGCTTCAAAAGCTATTTTTCAAAGGTGGAGAAGGTTCCTTTCATGAAGGAGGTTGGGATAAGAGTACTTTGTAAGAGGGTAATAGAAACAGGAGCCAAATATGAAATAGCCTTAAGACCTATCTTTGCCCATGCGGAGAAACATTATTTAAGGATATATTTTTCCCAAGATCTTGGAGCTGAGAGAGCATTGCATTTACTCGAGCAATGTGGTTTCCTAGGTTACTGCAAAAGCTGTATGAGGAGATATATGTGGCTTGGTTTCAATTCGGAGGAAAAATGCAAGGAATGTAGGAGGAAAAATGTAGTAATTGGGCCTCTTTTCCTTGGTAAGATATTCGACCCATCGATGATTAGGGAGATGATTAAACAAAGCAAGGACGATAGGGTCGAGAAACTACTTAAAATAGCTCTCGAAGAATCTAAGCTTCAAGTTCCCTACTACTATTTAACTACTGAGTTTGCCTCTAAGCTTAAGGTAAGGGAACCTGGGTTAGGAACTTTGCTCTCCAAACTTAATAAGCGTGGTAGAGCTACGAGGACGATTTTTTCCCCTAAGGGATTTAGGACAAATCTAAAAATAGAAAAAATAATTGAGGAGATCAGCCACCTGCCTTTTCCTTAAGCCTTTCGATCTCCTCCTCAAGATTTAACTTCTCAATAAGTTCTTTGTACCTGTTTCTTATCGTAACCTCAGTCACACCAGCTACATCAGCTACCTCCCTCTGGGTTTTCTTTTCACCACAAAGTAAACTTGCTATGTAAAGAGCTGCTGCAGCCACACCCATCGGACCTTTGCCTGAGGTTATCTCCTTCTTTGCGGCTTGATTTAAGATCTTGATTGCTCTGGTGATCGTTCTTTGGCTTAACCTCAATTCCGTTGCGAATCTATTCACATAATCTAAGGGCGAAGTCGGCAGAATCCTTATGTTTAGTTCTCTACAAATGAACCTATAAGTCTTCCCTATCTCCTTCTTGTCTAGATTTGGAAACACTTTTCCTATCTCTTCCAAGGTCCTGGGGACCCCACATATCCTGCATGCTGCGTAAATTGCTCCAGCAACTACGCTTTCCATACTCCTACCCCTTACCAGTCCTTTCCTAGCAGCATTTCTATAGATCTTCCCAGCTTCTTCCTCTACAGATTGAGGCAAAGCTAGGATGCTTGCAGCCCTCCTTAGCTCTGCTGTCGATAACTTTAAATTCCTCTCCAATGCAGTGTAGATCCTACTCTGCCATTTCCCTATCCTCCTATAAACTCCCCTTCTCTTCCTTATCTTCTCGATGTCTGAGGTCTTTCCAACTTTCGTCCCAATTCCAAGATCTGGTTTAGTATAAGAGGTTGGTGCTCCGGTCCTCCTTTTCTCTGCCGCTTGCCTTTGATCAAATTCCCTCCACTCTTGGGAGAAATCTATCCTACCCTCTTCTAGGATGTAGCCACAATTAGCGCACAGCACTTCCCCCCTATGAACGTCTTCGATTATTCTCGTAGAACCACACTCGGGGCATCTTATCCTTCCTTCAGAACTACTCCTAGCTGAGGTTTTCTTTCTTTTCTTCCTCTTGCTTTTCTTCTTACCTTTTTTAGATCTTGCCATCGAATTCACCATAAGATTTAAAAATGTTTCGCCAAAAGGAAAAAGTGATTTCTATTTAAAAATTTTTCGTTTTTGAGTTCCTATTAGCTATTGTTGGTATAACGTATCGCAAATATGCTAAGTTTGGCGTAAGCCAAATTTGATGTTCAAACTTAACCTATGGTTCTATCCAGCATCTTTCTTTTCCTATTCCAGGAGATTAAAATGCTCTTCATGAACTTTAAAATACTCGCATTTCTTTAAATGATTTTGTGTTAAGAAATAAGAGCAAGAAGAGGATTATGTGTAAGAAAGTTGTCTTTATGAGGGGCTTGAAGAAAGTTGTTGGTCTGATGTTCAAGAAAGATTTAGCTAAAGATGAAGCTTGGATTTTTGAGATAGATAAGCCTGGGAGATTGAGTTCAGGGGTTCACACCTTCTTTTGCCTCTCCGACATTTTAGTAGTGTGGTTAAATGAGAAAAGTGAAGTAGTCGATCTAAAGATCATGAAACCATTCTCAATGAAAATTCCAAGGAAAGAAGCTAAGTGGGTGATAGAAATGAGCCCCAAGCTCAGGAAATTCGTGAATTTAGGAGATAAGTTAGTATTCCCTCCAGTTTCTAACTAACGGTCTTTTCAATACAGCTCCTAAAGTATTGTTAACGAGAAGCCTAGCGAATGCCCTCTTGACACCAACCTTCTCCAATTCCCTCATCGAAGTGTATACATTCACCCTATTTTCATATTTCCCCTTAATTTTATTCTTCCTGCAATACCTTCCATATCTGCTTCCTAATTCGCTGTCTTCCCCATGACCAGCTAACTTTGGGAGGAAGTAATCATCTCCTAGCTTGATCTCTTCTAGTATATCCCTCCTCATCGAGGTACAGAAACCTGCTGGTCTACATATCCCAAGTTCGGTTAGAAATCTTGAACTGAAATTCAAAAACTTCGCACTAAAATGATACATCATCTTATTTTCTAGGGGCATTGTGGAGTAATTTATGTATCCATATCCCTTTACGAAGTCCTCGATAGTTACTTCAGTGAAACCTCTTCCAATCATCGTGTCAGCATCAACAAAAGTCAAAAACTCGTTCGAGGCTTTCCTTATCCCATAATTCCTAGCCTCAGACCTATTCCCAGGAACATCAAAAAACCTCACATATTCATAACTTCTCCTAAATTCGTCAGCAATTTTTGATAATCTCCTTTCCTCATTGTCATTTCCTATAACGAAGACTTCAAATCCTTCATGCTTACTTCTTTCTATATCTCCCACTATAGATTCTAGAGTTCTAGCTAGGTAAGGTTCATCAGGCAAAGTAGGAATTATGAAAGTTATCATGTAAAGAAAAAAGACAGATCTCAATAAAATATTTACTATTCACAAGTCCTCACTAATTTATTTCAAAAAAGTTTTAACTTGAAATGGGTTTTGCTTTTAGGATGCTCATCGGAATTGTTGGCAAGACGAATGTTGGGAAATCGACTTTCTTCAAAGCTCTAACCTTAGCGGAAGTTGAAATATCCGCTAGACCATTCACTACAATAAAGCCAAATCACGGCATAGCTTATGTTAGGGTTAGTTGCCCCTGTAAAGAGTTTGGAGTTAGATGTAATCCGAAGAATTCCTTTTGCATAGATGGAAATAGATTTGCACCAGTTGAAGTTCTTGATGTAGCTGGATTGGTGCCAGGAGCCCATGAGGGTAGAGGACTTGGTAACAAATTCTTAGATGACTTGAGGCAAGCAGATTGTTTTATCCATATTATTGATATCTCTGGAACAACTGATGAGAATGGTAGGGAAACAAAGGGTTATGATCCATCGAAGGACATAAGATTTATTGAGGAAGAGATAGATCTATGGCTTTACTCAATTTTGAAGAGGAATTGGGCGAAGCTTACTAGGGTTGTATCGATAAAAGGAGAAGAGTTTGAGAAGAGTTTAGCTAATCAATTGAGTGGTCTCGGGATTAAATTTGAACATGTGGTTAAGGCCAGGAAGGAGAGTGGTCTAATGGATAAGAATCCGCTTTTCTGGAACGATGAGGAGCTCCTTAAGTTCGCTTCTAACTTAAGGAGGATCTCTAAACCAATGATAATAGCTGCTAATAAGGTAGATTTACCTAGTGCAGAGGAGAATTTGAGAAAAGTTAAGGAGGAGTTCAAAGGGTATGAGATTGTTCCTTGTTGTGCGGAAGCTGAACTAGCTTTGAGACAGGCTGCTAGGAGGGGGATAGTGAAATATATACCTGGAGATGGAGACTTTGAGATCCTAAAGGCGAGTCCAGAACAAAAGAAAGCTCTAGACTTCATAAGGGAAAGGGTACTGAAGAAATTTGGGAGTACTGGGGTACAAGAGACGATAAACAAGGCTGTCTTAGAAATTTTGGGGTGTGTGGTTGTCTTTCCAGTTGAGGACGAGAATAAGTTAACTGATAAAGATGGTAATGTTTTACCAGATGCACTTGTAATGCCTAAAGGTTCTACAGCTCTAGATTTAGCGCTTAAAGTTCATACCGAACTTGGGGAGAAGTTCATTAAAGCTATTGAGTGCAGATCTAAGAAATTTGTGGGAAGGGATTATACATTGAAGAATTTAGATGTGATTAAAATATTTACTTAAAGAATGTTGAGGCTTTTCATTCTATTTTTCTGACGAACTTTGGGTGAGATAAGATTAAGAGCATCTTAGCTGGGAAAATTAAGACTATGAGGGAAATTGCTACGAGGAGGAGTGGGAGGGGTATTAGGTTTAAGGAAAATAGAGCTAGGGAAAAAGCAAGGATGAATAAATAAATTCCAAGACTTAGATCCACTATCTTCTCGATCACAATCTAAACAAAAAAATTTTGGTTAATAAGAATTTTGGAAATAATTAATAATGCCTTTGAAGTATTCTTTTTCATGAGCACAGATAGAGCTCAAAGGTTGCTTAATAGGTATACAAGAATCTTGGATGGAGAAAGCATAGCTAGTTTTCAAATAGTTAAGAGCATAGAGGTTGAGGAAATTCCGAATTCCCTAGGTGGAATGTTGGAATTACATAACAAATTGATGAGGGAGTTTAGGGAAAGGAAATCTAGGGAATTGAAGTTCTCAGAGATAGAGTTTAAGGATATCTCACTCCTCGACTTGAAGCTTAGGATAGTGGAAGAGTACTTCAAGAGATGTAATCTCTGTGAGAGGAGATGTGGAGTTGATAGGAGTAAAGGAGAGTTGGGTTTCTGTAGAGTTAAGGAAACGAGGATCGCTAGCGAGTTCCTCCATTTTGGGGAGGAACCAGAGCTAGTCCCAAGCCACACAATTTTCTTTTCAGGATGCAATTTTAATTGTGTGTATTGTCAGAATTGGGACATCTCTCAATATCCAGAAAGTGGGGTAGTGATATCTCCTAAGGAGTTAGCTAGGGTAATTGAGAGGAGATTCTCTCAAGGATCTAAGAACTTGAATTTAGTTGGAGGGGAGCCGACTCCGAATCTCCTTTACATCCTCAAACTCTTGAAAGAGTTGAAGGTGAATATACCAGTTGTTTGGAATTCAAACATGTACATGACTAAAGAGATCATGGAGATCCTTGAGGGATTAGTAGATATTTATCTAACTGACTTCAAGTATGGCAATGACGAATGCGCTCTTAGGTTAAGTAATGTTAGGAATTATTTTGAAGTTGTCTCAAGGAATCACCTCCTAGCAAAGCAACAGGCAGAACTTTTGATAAGGCATCTAATCCTACCAAATCATTTAGAATGTTGTACTAAAGTTGTTATAGATTGGATCTCCGAGAATTTGGGAACTAATGTTTACTTAAATCTCATGGACCAATATAGACCTGAGTACAAGGCGATGGAGTACGAGGAAATTCGAAGATTCATCACTGAAGCTGAGTTTAGGGAAGCTTTGCAATATGCTGTCTCTAAGGGATTCGAGGAAGAGATGTTGCTATAGCTTCGGCAGGATTATTTTTCCTTCAGAATTTCCAAATTCCACATACTTCCCGAGGAGATAGCCATATGCAGCTAGTGCGCAGAGAATAGCATCCTTCTCATGATCACTTCTTAACAAGTTCATTAATTTCATATTAAATTTCTTAAGATCCTCTGGAATTCTTATCCCTGAAATTTTCTCTATACTCCTTGGATGGGTTTCTATTACCCTCCCAAATTTTTCAACTTCGTATTTTATTCTCAGAGCCCTTGCAGTGAGCTCCTCCATACTTTTCATATTTAAGGGTAGGAATTTAGAGCCCAACTTGATCAACTCTTCCTCACATTTCCTGTAGGGTTTAGAGGAGTAGGAAAGAGGGGCATCGATAGCCGTAACCTTGGGACGAAAGCTCTTAATGAATTCTAAGATTTGATCATCCCTATACACGAGTCTAGTGAACAATTTACGCCCTTCGAGGATGCATATTCCTGTAGGATTTTTCTCCTTAGCTGATAGATCTATGCCGCAGACTTTTACTTCTTCCATATCCTTATTTGAACTTGAGGATTTTATTAATTTGATCTGTATACTCCAAGAAGATATGAGCACTTGAGACAAATGTAGTTAAGCTCCCCAATCCAACATTCAGTTCCTTAGCTACTTTCTCCATCAGAAGAAATTGTTGGTAAATATTTACTGGCCATCCTATGAAGAAGTCAATACTCCTTCCATAGAAAGTTAAATACAGCTTCTCTTCCCTTATCTTAAAATCACTTATCAACCATGCTACTACGTTCCCTTTCCCTATCTTTGTGTCTTCTACGGGGTCCCATAAGGATATTACCGCCCTTCTCGAATTTGGATTAGCCCTGAGCAATGGTATAACATAATCATCTATTTGGTTAATATCTCCTCTATACTTGAAAACTCTAGGTCCGTAACAATACTCGTAGGTCCCTAAGTTCTCGGCCTTCAAGACGACTTCAGCAATTTCATCTATTGGTGGATATATCCATTTTCCAAGGCTCGAGAGGAGGGTTATGGGCTTACTTATATTCTCTTTAGGATTCTGGATCTCAGCAGCTAAGTTTAGTACCTCCCTGCAAATCCGACCATCCGCATCCACATAATCCTTCCCATTCTCCAAGATAAACCTAAGTACAGATTTCCATGTTTCGAATGTATCTTTTCCTTGGATATACTTCATTTCTTAAAAAATTCGGTAAGCACTAAGTTAACTTTCTTGATCCCAGAAGTGTCTATGTGAAGGAATGGTAGCTTGTACATCCCTAGGATATAGGATATTTCTCTGCACAGCTCCTCTGGATCAAACCTACCGACCTTATAGATTTCAGTTACATGCCCTCCATTAAACAGGTTTGCTATCTTCTCACTCAATTCGAGCTTCTTCTTTACTTCCGGATTCTCATACAAGTCCATGGGGTCCCCAATTTTTAGTAACTCGTACTCAGGCTTGCTGAACGCGTACTTATAATACTCGTACACGGCAGAGGATATAATTACTCTGAACCTTATTGGCATGCCGCAAGATTTATAGATTGTTTCCTCAACTGAGGAGAATTCTGAGACCGTTTTCCTAATTCTCCCCAAAACGCTGAGCATCAGCTCTAGATCAAAGTTCTTCCTAACCCATTCATAATTCCAGAGCCTCAAATAGTTCCTAGAAAGGCCAAATACCACATGCTCATATTTTTCATTCGTTTTCACTAGGAATTTGAAGTACTCATCGATTTTCTTCCTTTGGATGGAACTACCTATCAGCATGGATTCGCAACACTTTTTCAACAACTCCTCTAGAGCATATACCCTAAGCTTGAATTCCTCGGCAAATCTAGCGAGATCTAGTGCTATGGTGAAATGGGAGCAAGAGAGGGCCTTTACGCTACCCTTGAAATTCTCCACGTAGTTCCTCCACTCTCCCTCATCAAAGGAATAGATACCACAGACCCCCCTAAAATACGGAGCTTCCGTCAAGAAAGAGTTCTTTATGAATATCGGGATCTCGAAATTCGACAAAATCTCTAAAATTCTAGAAAAAATTCCGAATTTCTCCTGAAGGACTTTATTATTCACAGAAAAAACGAAAGAAGGTCTTGGGAAGGAAGAAGATGCTAATTTTATCATCAATTCTAGTTTTTCATGCTTATCTTTTGGAATTTTTTCCAAATCTATGGAAAAAATGATTCTCTTCCCAAAATCGTTCATAAGGTCAGATATTTTTGAGAAAAATGATGAAATTTCAAATTTTTCAGAATCTAAGAACTTCTCGAATTCGTTAACGAAGAGAGAATCATTTATCAAGAGGATGGAGTTATTTAGGTATCTGAACAAAGAGTTGAGGTTCTCAAAGCAATTACCCTCGATCAAGATCGAATTGACCCTATTAATCCAAGTCCCTTCCTCATATTTCTTCACTATTCCCTTCTGTTCATATCCCTCGATTGGCAATGCTGGAGAAGGGGGTTTAATACTTATCTTGATCCTCCTAAAATCCTCAATTGTTATTTCTTCTCCTGGCATTAGGGAAAGTCCGAAGATTTTTTCACCTTTACCTACTTCTCCGTAGACTGCTAGGAGATTCGCTTTTACTAACTTATTTAGGTAGTAGAGAATCCTCCTGTGGAGCTTTGCCTTCTTCCTCAGAGCTTCTCTCTTCTTCTCCTTAGGATAAAAATCACTCCTCAAAACTTTTTCAATTTGCTCGAATTCCTCCTTTTCGATTAAGCTAACTATCTGACTTGTAGAGAGCCTAAGGCTTGGATTCCTCCTAAATATCTCTAGAATTTTTAGATCTACCCCCACCTTCCCCATATTTTTTGGGAGGGTTTTGAAACATATAAATTTTTGTTTCAAGAAAATCCTGAAACATTTTTGAAACAAGAGGGAAGGAAATTATATGTGAACTCAAATCTTTCTATTTTAAGTGATCGAGATGCGTGGGGTCGATCTAAAAGACCTAGAGATAATTTCGTTGTTGAGGAGGAATTCTAGGCTCTCGATAACGAGGATCGCTAGGAAAGTTAGCTTACCGATAAGCACAGTTTATGATAGGATGAGGAGATTACAGAGGAATGGAGTCATTAAGAAGTACACTTGCCTAGTTGATTACAAGTCATTCAATTATCCGGTGACTTCTCATGTGCTTATGAGGATAAATGGGAAAAGTAGGGAGAGGGCTGAGAGCTTCTTAGCTAATTCAATCTTCACCAACAACTTTCAGAAGGTTAATGGGGACGAGTTCAATTACTTTGGGACATTTGTCTTCCCAAGTATGGAGGAGCTTCAGGAATTCTTGGAGAGGGTGGCTGAGAAGTTCAACATCTACAACTACAAGATTTTCTACGTCCTTAGGGGGATAAGGGAAGAGGGCTTCCTAGAAGACCTTACTTTTCTGAGAGTCTCGAGACCAGAGAGCAAGAGGGAGAAGAAGGAAGAAACAGAGGCTGCGACCATTCCAGCTTGAAATCGAGAGCTTAAGAGGAACTTCTTCTTATACTCACCTCTCGCGCTCTTTATTTTCCTCCAGTGAATAAACATTTACTTAGCACCTTCCTTTAAGAATCTGGATTCACTTAACAAAAATATTTTTATGAACTTTCTTCCTAACATTTTGAAGATGAGGATCCATGTTGGGTGCTGTGGATTTCCTGGGGGGATGGAGAGATATATGGAGGAATTTGAGACAGTTGAGATTCAAAGAACATTCTATAGGCTACCAAAGGTTGAGACAGCAGAGAAATGGAAGGATCTAGCGCCGAAGAACTTCATCTTTTGTATTAAATGCTTTCAAGGAGTAACTCATCCAACGACATCTCCGACTTGGAGGCGGAGTGGGATCAAGGAATTAAAGGAGCTTGAAGGTAAAGTCGGATACTTGAGACCAACGAAACAAGTCCTCCAATTTTGGGAAGAGAATTTAGAGATCTGTAAGATCCTCGATGCTAGAGTTTGCCTGATCCAGCTTCCAAGGAGCTTTAGGGAAAATTCCGAGAATCTTAAGAACTTAGAGAAGTTTTTCTCTAAAATAGACAGGGGAGATTTGTTAATAGCTATCGAGCTGCGTGGCTGGGATCCCAAGACTAGGGAGAAAGTCTGTGAGAAATTTGACTTAATTGATTGTACAGACCCATTTAAGGAAATGCCAACCCACTTCAGCGAGGAAAAGGTAGCGTATCTAAGGTTACATGGCTCCCCACCAGGGAAGAGAATGTATAACTACAAGTATACTAAAGAAGATTTGAAGGAATTACTCAAGAAGATAAAGAGCTTGAAAGTTAGGGAGGCTTTTGTCTTCTTCAACAACATTTACATGGAGAAGGATGCTAAGGAATTTGTTAAGCTAGTAGAGAGGCTTTGAACAGCAAAATCTCGAACTCATTTTTTCATTAACTTCAATAATTTGCAGAAGCCGCATATCTCGAGATTTGTTGGTTCCCCACAAAGCTTGCATTTCCTCAATTTAATTGAGGTTTTTGGCATGTTTTCAGCAAGTTCTTTAACGCCTCGGATTAGCATTAATCTGAAGTTTGGTTCGAACTCCTCGAACTTATAGAACATTTGATAATATAATTCCCTCTTTCTCCTACCTCTACCCAAAGAGGAATAAGGGCACTTTTCCTCTAGGAACTCTAACCCAATAACCTTAGCGTAGGTGCTTATCTCCTTCGCCCCAACTTCGAAGAGTGGTCGAATTCTAGTGAGCATCCCCTCACTTCCTACTAGCTTTGGTTGGAACTTCCCGATCCAAGAGAAGTTCTTCGAAGCCATGTTCTTTAAGAAGAAGACTAGGAAATCATCCATGTGATGGCCAGTAGCTAGTTTATTCATTTCCTTCTCCCTTGGGACTTTGTTGGATAAGTACCTCTTTATTAAACCACAATAGCTACATATGTTTCGATACTTTAACTTAGATCTAACATCAACTAGGGAAAAACCAAACTCTTTTTTCAAATTACTTAAGATTAACTCTACACCAAGAGCTTTAGCATTCTTCTTGACAATTTTCT
>CAYLRC010000015.1:0-11836 GCA_964386445.1 Candidatus Woesearchaeota archaeon | reverse complement strand
AGGTCTAACATACTTATTTCTCCTTTCCCCTCAGGATTTGGCTCCCTAGTAGTTAGAGGGACCCAGTGGAGGAAATTTGGCAAGTTCAATTCCCTGGTTTCCTCTACCGAAATTATCCTCTGATTTGGTGGAATAAAGCACGCTAAGGTATTTAGCATCGTTGTCTTACCACTTGCTGTCCCACCAGCCACAATTATGCTAGCTTCATACTGGATTGCGAACCATAAAAGAGCTGCAACTTCAAAATTTATTGTCTTATTTCCTATGAGGTCTGTAATCGTCCAAGGTTTTCTCCTAAATTTCCTTATAGTAATGGTATTCCCACATGTAGAAATAGGGAAAAGCGTTGCATTTACTCTATCTCCACTCATTAGATGAGCGTCCATGAGTGGATTCAAGATTGTTATTTGTCTTCCTACTTTCCTTCCAATTGAACTAGCATAGTTCTCTATCTGTAGCTCAGATTTTACCCTTATGTTCGTCTTAAGCCAGCCATATTTCCTGTGATAGACCCACACAGGCTCTTTTGATGAATTAATTACAATCTCCTCGAGAGAGTCATCTTGGAGCAAAATCTCTATATCTCCTAATCCCAACATCTCGTGAATTATGAACCCTGCTAGTGCTTTAATCCTTGCAGTACTCACCCCCTTCAATCTGCTCGATAAAGCATTCACAGCAGAGAAATAGAAATTCCTCTTCATACTTTCCATTGTAGTTTGATCTATAGCCTCAAAGGTTCGAATTGGGACCTTCGTAATGAGTTTCTCCCTAACTTCCTCCATAATTGCTCTTGTCTTCTCATCTACTTTTGGAACCTCAACCAAATAAAGTGGAACAAATTCCCCCTCCCTTCTAGTGATTTTTATTTTAACTGGTATCCCATCAGAAACAAATGAGTACTCCTCTATTCGCTCTTCAACCATGTTCTAGATTAAGAGTACAATGGTTATATTTTTTTCCAAGATGCGCCGGCCGGGATTTGAACCCGGGTCATCGGCTTGGGAAGCCGAGGTCCTAACCAGGCTAGACTACCGGCGCTACATAATTATGGTTGAGAATGAAGGTATTTAAATTTTGATTTTATTCTTCTGGTTGGGTAAAAGTTTTTTCGAAGAACTTTATTATCTCTTCTACTTTCCTCACCGTATCGTTACAGACTGCTAGCTTCTCCTCCTCCTGAGCCTTTGCATATTTATACTCCTCTAATGCTCTCTTCAACTCCCTCAATGAAGCCTTCAACTTTTCCATGGAATCCAATAACTCCCTATACTTACTCACCTTTATGTAGATGGCTGGTCTTGCCCTCCTCTCTTCTATCTCAGGAAGTTCAGGAAGCTTTATCTCTGGGAGTGGTGGAGGTGGGGGTATAGCCGGAGGTTTAGGGGCTTTAACTTCCGGTACCATTGGTTTTTGCTTTGGTTGCTGAAGTGGTTCAGGTTTTGGTATCTCTCTCCCAGGATAAGGTGGTAGTGGAGGTTGAACTTCGGTTGGTTGTTTAGGAGGTTTTATTTCGGGAAGCTCCGTCTTAGGTTTTATTGGCTGAGATTTAGGGAACGCGGGCACTACCTTCTCCTCAGAAGGAAAGCTTATCTTCTCCTCTTTCTTCCTAAATTTATCGAATATTCCCATCTCTAAGAATAAGATACTCCTTTATTTTAAATTTTTCCAAGAGAGATTCCTACCCGCTAGAATTTTACTACGGGAGATTAGTTATGAAGTCAAAAATCACCGACACTTTTTTATTCTTAGATAGGGCATTAAATAGCATGAGAGAAGCTCTGTTCTATGAGAAAGTAGATGAAGTAGTTAAATGTAACTTGTGCCCGAGGCACTGCATGATAAAAAATAATTCCGTCGGCTTCTGTAAGGCTAGGAAGAATATAGATGGGAAACTGTATTCATTAGTGTATGCTAGGCCAGTAGCTGTGCACATAGATCCTATTGAAAAAAAGCCATTCTATCACTTCTTCCCTGGATCAACTGCTCTTTCAATTGGAACTACTGGATGTAATTTCTCTTGCCTACACTGTCAAAATTGGGAGATGAGTCAAGCAAATTTTGAAGATCTACCTTCCTTTGACTTTCCTCCTGAGGTTGCAGTTGAAGAAGCCCTCAGGAATGGATGTAAAAGTATCTCCTACACTTATAACGAGCCCACCGTATTCTACGAATATTCCTTAGATACGGCTAAGCTTGCGAAGGAAAAGGGTTTATTAAATACCTATGTGACGAATGGTTGCATAGAAGAGGAACCACTTAAGCTACTAAGTAAATATTTAGATGCTGCGAATATCGATCTCAAGGGACTCAACGAGAAATTTTATAGGGAAATTTGTGGAGCAGAACTAGATTGGGTGCTTAATGGAATTAAAAATTACGTGAGGAACAAAGTATGGGTGGAAATAACTAACCTAATTATCCCTAATAAGAACGATAGTTCAGATGAAATTAAACAGCTCTGTGAGTGGGTCAAGGATAACTGTGGTGATCATACACCCCTCCATTTCTCAAGGTTTTTCCCAGCCTATAAGATGATCGACGTCCCTCCTACTCCAATCGAAACCTTAGAAAGAGCGTGGAAAATAGCAAAAGATGTCGGCCTAAAATATGTTTACATTGGAAACGTTCCGGGACATAAATATGATAATACTTATTGTTATAATTGTGGCGAACTCCTAATAAAGAGATACGGGTTTCAAATACTCGATTATAGGGTAACTGATGGGAAGTGTCCGTCATGCGGAGCAAAGATAGATATTGTTGGTGATTACGTTGGTAGATAAATTGATATTCGTTGTCATAGATGGCTTAGGAGATAGAAGATGTAAATCACTCTTCGGTAAGACTCCACTCGAAGCTGCTACTACCCCATTTTTAGATTTCTTCGCTAAGAACGGTAAGGTTGGCCTTGTTGATGTAGTGGACCCTTCTATACCTCCAACCAGTGAAACGGGTATTCTATCTCTACTTGGCTACGATGTGTTGAAAATTAAGATATCGAGAGGTCCTCTCGAAGCATTAGGTGTAGGCATTCAGCTTAGTGATGAACTCGCCTTTAGGACCGATTTTGCTACTTTTAGGGATGGTATAATAATTGATAGGAGGGCTGGTAGAATAAGAGAAGGGATTAAAGAATTGGAGAAAGCAATAAATGAGAGAGTTATCCTGGAGGATGTAAATTTTGTTTTTAAGAGCACGCTCGCCCATAGAGGGGTTGTTATTTTCTACTCGGAAAAATTTGAACTCTCAGAATATGTTTCAGATACGGATCCAGGTAAAGCTGGAGTTCCACCTAAAATTTGTAAACCATTAATACTTGGCGAAAGTGAGATAAGAACTGCTAAAGCAGTAAATGAGTTCGTGAGGAAGTCCCATTTAGTTTTAAACTTCCACAAAGTTAATCTTAAAAGAAAGGCTAAAGGCTTGCTGGAAGCTAATTACTTACTACTTAGAGGGGCTGGGATAGGCCTACCAAAAGTTAGGAAACTCCCGGAAGTTTATAAGAAATTCTGGAATTGTATTGCTGGTTCCCCATTGGAGAAAGGAATTGCTAGGTTAGTCGGGATGAATGTAGTTGACATACCAGAAGCTACTGGAGATGTGGACACAGATTTAAGAGCAAAGGTCAAAGCTCTCTTCGACTTTTTTGATGAATACGATTGTTTCTTCCTTCATATTAAGGGTGCAGACGAAGCTGGTCATGATGGAAATTGTAAGCTAAAGAAAGAAATGATTGAAAAGATTGATGGTATATTTTTCTCGGAGATCTTCTCGAATGTTAATTTGAAAAAAACTGTCTTATGCGTTACTGCGGATCATGCGACTCCCTGTGAATTAATGAGGCATTCAAGCGACCCGGTGCCAATTTTGATCTGCGGAGGTAAAGTTAAAAAAGACGAAATTGATAATTTTTCAGAGAGGAGCTGTATGAAAGGTGGTTTGGGAAGACTTAGAGGAATCGATATTTTAGGGCTTTTAATGAAGGAACTTGAAAAATGAAGTTAAGCAAGGAAATTGAAAAATTAATCCATCAACTTGACATGAATAAGCTACCTACCCACTTAGGGATAATACCTGATGGTAATAGAAGATGGGCTAAGAAGCATGGGAAGCCTCCTTCTTATGGTCATTTGAAGGGAAGGGATGTCTTCGAAAGAATTCTGAAGTTCATAGTTAGGAAACTTCCAGGAATCAAAATTATAACAATTTACGCTATGTCCCTAGATAATTTCTTAAAAAGATCGAGTAGGGAAAGGACATTTCTATTCAAACTCTTCAAAGAGTCATTCAGGAAATTAAAGAAGGAAAAGCTTATCCATGAGCTTAAGGTGAAAGTTAGTTTCTTTGGTAAATTGGAGATGCTTCCAGCAGACCTCTTGAAAGTTATGGAAGAACTGCTTCTGGCAACTAAGGATTATAATGAAAGATTTTTGAATTTTTGCATCTGTTATGATGGGAGGGAAGAAATAAGTCATGCTTGCAGAGAGATTGCTAAGAAAGTTCTGAGGAAGGAAATTTCACCAGAGGAAATTGATGAAAATTTGGTTAAGAACCATGTATATACAAAAGGTTTTAGTCCCCCTGATCTGATAATAAGGAGTGGTGGGGAAAAAAGAATATCCTCATTTCTCCTCTATGATGTAGGATACTCCGAACTCTATTTCTCTGAGAAATTGTGGCCAGAGTTTGATGAAATCGAGTTGCTTAAAGCAATAATCGACTATGAAAAAAGGGAAAGGAGATTTGGAAAGTGATGTAACGATAATTGGAGCTGGTCCTTGTGGTTGCTTTTTAGCTTACCTTCTAGCTAAAGAAGGTTTTAGGATAATTGTGGTTGAGAAAAAGAGAATTCCTTGGCTACCACTAAAATGTGCAGGCCTAATTTCTGACAGAATTAATGAAATACTTAAAGTCCCTAAGAGCATTATCCTAAACGAGTGTGACGAATCTGTCCTCGAATTTCCAAATGGGGAAAAAGTGGTGATAAGTGGAAAAGAGAGGGCTTTCGTTATCGATAGAATCAAATTTGATAAATTCCTCTTCAAACTCGCTAAGAGTGAGGGAGCCACATTTCTCCTAGGGGAGAAATTTGAAAGACTTGAGTTGAAAGGAAGTTGTGTAATAGCATTTACTAGAAGGAGGAAGATAACTTCTCAATTACTTGTTGGAGCTGATGGGGCCCTCTCTAAAGTGAGGGAAACCCTCGGCTTGAGGACAGAGAAGGTTGAAGGATTTCAAGTTAGGGCCCGAATGAAATACAAGTTAAATAGAGTGAAATTACTCTTCGATAAGCGAATTGCTGACTTTTTCTCATGGGTGATTCCAGAGAGTAACAATGTATGTAGAGTTGGCGTGATGTGCTCTAAAGGTTCGAAGACCGCTCTGAGGAAATTATTGAAGAGAGTTAAAATTCGAGAGAATGAAATTATAGATTATCAGTTTGGATTCATACCATCTTTCTTCAGTAGAAGAATGAGTGGTGAAAGAGTAATTTTAGTGGGAGATGCTGCTGCTCAGACGAAAGCGAGCACTGGTGGCGGCATAGTAACCGGATTACTAGGTTCTAAAATCGCAAGTAAATGTATTTCAAAATCTCTCAAAAAAGGGTGTTTCACCTCTAATTTTTTAAAGAAGAATTATGATGATGTATACTACAGGAAAATCGGAAAGGAGCTTAGGAAGGCTTATTTCCTCTCCAAAGTTTTAAGGAAGCTCAGTAATCGAGATCTTTCATCCCTATCGAAATTCTTTTCTAATGATGAAATCCTCAGGGTCATAGGAAAGAGGGGAGACATGGAATATTATGGAAAATGGTTGAAACCTATGTTCTCGAAAAAAGCTTTTCTAGCTATTAGCTTTTTATTCCTCCTTAAACACCCAACGCTCCTCAAAGATGTTCACCTCCTTCTAAAACCTTAGACCTTAAATTTAATAACTATTTACGTATTCTTAATTCTCATGGAAGAATTTTTAATAACTCCTTGGGAAGTTCGTGGGAAAATTGATTACGAGAAATTAATGAAAGGTTTTGGGATAAAACCCATCTCTAAGACGATCTTGAGAAGATTATCTAAATATGGGAAAATTCATACTTTCTTGAGGAGAGGTATTGTATTTGGGCATAGGGACTTTGACTGGATCCTCAGAAAATTTGAGAAAGGGGAGAAGTTCTATCTTTATACTGGTAGGGGGCCTAGCGGGAAAACCCATCTTGGTCATCTAATCCCTTGGATTTTCACGAAGTATTTACAAGATACTTTCAAAGCTAAGCTTTACTTTCAAGTAACTGATGATGAGAAATTCTTACTCGGGAAAGTGAAGATGGATGAAGTTCACAGCTATGTGTATGATAATTTACTTGACTTCTATGCCCTTGGATTTAATCAAAAATTGACCAAAATTTTGATAGACACGGTAGATATCCCGGAGTTGTATAAGATTGCAGTGAAGATAGCTAAATCAATAAATTTTAGTGTAGTAAGGGCAGTCTTTGGCTTTGAAAATACTACTAATATTGGTATGATTTTCTTCCCTGCTATCCAAGCTGCTCCTTGCTTCATCGAAACCGAGATTTCCGGGAAAGCTACCCCTTGTTTGATACCCGCTTCACCTGATCAAGATCCCTACTGGCGTGGTATAGCTAGGGCTGTAGCTGAAAAATTAGGCTATTATAAACCTGCCCAAATATATACAAAAATCCTTCCAGGATTGAAGGAAGGGGAGAAAATGAGCTCCAGTAAGCCAAGTACCTGTATCTTTACTACAGACTCTGCAGAGGACGTGAAGAGAAAAGTGGCCGATATTTTTACTGGAGGGCAACCAACTATTAGGGAACAAAGGGAGAAAGGTGGCAATCCAAAGATATGTAGAGTTTTCCAATATCTCCTGTTTTTCGAGGACTCAGACAAGGATATTAAGAAAGTTAGGAGAGAATGTGAAAGTGGAAAGCTAACATGTGGAGAGTGTAAGAAAATGCTAGCTCAAAAATTGATCAAATTCCTTGAGAGGCATAAGGAAAATAGGGAAAAGGCTAAAGTGGTGGTAGATGAAATATTTAGGGAAAAAGGACTACAAATCCCTAAATCCGACTAATCTTCGCTCGATGAAAGCCGAGGCTCAAGGAAACTCAGTAAGCTTTACTTACTTACCCCCAAATATCCTTGGGCTATTTGATAGGTACAAAAGAGAAATCCAAATAAGGGAAGCGGAGGATCACCTAACTAAACTCGAGGCACTAATTCATGAGCTGGAACATTCTAGAGGGAAGGGTGAATTAGAGGCTAGAATTTGCACCGAAATAAAGTTCGAAAAACTTCTCGGTCTCCCTCCGAGATTCCAACTTCCAGGAGATTATAAGATTAGGTCTAAGCTCTTAGATCTTGGGTATGATTGAAAAAAAGAAATTAGAGAAGTTTGAATCACTCGCAAGAGAAGTAGCTCAAAAGTTAAAAGGTTTTAAAGAAGCCCTAGTTATATCTCACGACGATGCTGATGGATTATGCTCTGCTTCGATAACTATAGAAGGCTTGAGAAGACAGGGTATTAAAAGTAAGTTCTTTTGTCTAGAGAAGATCTATCCCGAAGTCTTAGAAAAGATTCACAAGAAGAGGGGAAGGTTGATTTTTTACTGTGACATAGGTTCTAGCCATAGTGACTTAATCTCCAGGTTGAATAAATCTAGGAACCTGGTGGTGATTCTAGATCATCACGAACCCTCAGCAGTGAATGATAGTAAAGTATTCGATCTTAATCTCGAGAGATTCGGGTTCTTGGGAGAGAGAGATTTCTCTGGAGCTACCTGCTGTTACCTTTTCTTCAGGACTTTAGATAAGAAGAATGTTGACTTGAGTTATCTCGCACTGGTAGGAAGTTTGGAAATACCAACTGGTTTGGAAGGGATAAATAAAAATGTGTTAGAGGACGCATTAAAAAGTAAAATAGTTGAATTAAAGGGAAAGAAGCTAATTGTTAGGAAGTTCTCCACTTCTTGTAATGAATTGTTCTCTATGCTCCAAATCCTTGGAGCAGTTGGTTACTATAAAGGTGGTCCGGAGCTCGGTGTAGATTTATGCCTTCATGGCATAACCGATGAAATTAGGAAGATTGTAAAACAATTGGAGGAACTTAGGAAAAAGGCTAACAAGAAAATGTTAGCAATCCTCTACAAGGGAGGACTTGAGAAGAGCGGAAAGCTGCAGTGGTTCTTCTCGAGGAACATCTACAAAGGGATGGGAACTAAGGTAATAGGACAATTCTGCTCCTTCCTCTCCTATCAGAGTAGGTTAATTGATCAGGATAAGTATCTATTAGGTTTTATGGAAGTTGAAGATTATATCCCGGGTTTTGGGAAGCTAGAGAAGAAGTACTTCAAAGTTTCTGCCAGAGCTCCAAGGAAGTTGAGGGAAAGTATAGAAAAAGGTTTGAACATTAGCGTAGTCGAACTATTGAAAAAGGCTTCAATAAAAATTGGTGGTATAGCTGATGGTCATCAATTCGCTGCTTCAGCAATCATCCCAAAGGAGAGAGCAAGGGAATTTTTGGAGGAGTTGAAGAAAATTACATCCTAACCTTTCCTACACACATACTCTACGTTCCCAACTTTGATTTTGAGATATTTCTTCCCTTCAAAGACCTGAAGTCCCAATTTTTCTTTGAGTTTTCTAAATTCCTCCTCAGAAACCTCAATCCTCTTCTTCTTCATTTCAGCTGGCTCGAGAATTTTCTCCTAATGCTTTTCTTTTCTTCTCAATTTTTACGAGATGAGTTAAGAAACCCGCAACTTTATTCCTCAATTTTTTAGAAGGAACGTAAAGCAACTCTTCAACAATCTTCTTATTCTCCTCAAAATTATCACTAAATTTCTCCCTATGCTTCTCCCATAATTCAAGTCCTATCCTCTTTATTTTCTTTAATCTAACTCTGCCCATCTCAACAAACCTCCCCACCATGCCTCTTGAGCCAATTCTCAATCGCTTTCCTTATCTTAACTATCTCCCCACTTGGCCTCTTTACTGTAAGAGGGATTGCATTTCGCTTAAACTCAAGCTTTGCTATTTCTATCGGATTCTTAATGTCTTTAAACTCTTTCTCTTTGAGCAAAATTGGAGCTCCCATCGATATTTGGAGTGCTCTTGCTCCAATTATCCTCGCTACCTCAAATCTAGTTAATTCTTCTGCATTCACTTAAATTCCTACATCCTAAAAGTTTTTAAACGTAACGTTATTTTCTAGTACCTTCTTGAACTTCTTGAGAACTTCATAGGAGCTTAAGGAGCCCTCTAAGTCGTAGAAGATTCTGTTCAATCTCAGGGTTGAACGAAAGTTTAAGAGATATTGCTTCTTCTCCGAAAATTTAACTATCATCCGCTTAACTTTTTCCCTTAACTCTATTGCTTTAAGGATTTCATTAAAGCTCATTCCCCTAAGTAAGCCTATTTTCCTCAACACTTGACTCTCACTCAATTTTCTTAGCACTAGAGAACTTTTTCTTTTGCTAAACTCCATTAACTGGAGGAATCCTTTTTCCTTAATTGGATCTATATTCCAATCTTTCCTGATCTCGGTTATCTCAATTACCCTCCTCTGCTTCTTTACTCCCTGTTTATTCTTGAGCAACGCGCAAGAGACTAGTATGTCGCAAGCCTTAAAGCTCGTCCTTGGAACTTGTAGGTCATTAACTATCCTGTCAAACGTATCATATGCGCTAAAACCATGGATCGTCCCAAGGACACAACTCCCAGCAGCACCTACTCTCATTGCTTCGAAAAGTGCTTTAGCTTCTATCCCTCTAACTTCTCCTACTACTAGAATACCTTCTCCAAGTCTCAAGCTTGTTCTAACTGCTATCTCTGGAGGGAATTCGAATGTATTTTCAGTAGTTGGTGATCTAACCCTGAGGTGTTCTACATTAAATCCGCTTTCCCTCAACTGCGCAACTGGAAGTTCAGGAGTATCTTCAATTATAACAACTCTCTCATTTGGTCTTATCTCAGCTAATAGCGATGCTAAGAGTGAAGTCTTTCCTGAACCCCTACATCCAGTTATTAGTATACTCGCTTGGGAATCAACTAGGAAACTTAATAACCCAGCTGCATAGCTCGAGAGCATAGCATTTTTAACAAATTGGGTTAGAGTCCAAGGCAAGGTTTTATGTTTCCTCAATGACAATCCAATTCCATCAAAGGCCAGAGGCTTAGTTATTCCACAAGCTCTTGTATTGAGTTCTGGAATGAAACAATCTAGAACTGGAGATGCTGCATCAAAAGCTCTCCCGGAGAGCATCCTCAGCTTAGTGCATATCCTCTCTACTTCCTCTTGGCTTATTACTAAATTTGTTGAACAAAATCCAAAATCGGAGTGATTGACAAAAATTCTAGAGTTCCCTGGAGAATTAATAAAAACATCTTGAATTTTCTCATCCTTCAGCAAAGTTTCTATCAACCCATAGCCAGAGGAATACCTCTTGAAAACATTCAATACTCTCCCCTCGACGTTTCTCGGACTTTCTTTTCTACCGCTCGCACTTTTCTCCCTTTCAAAAAGCTTCTCGAGGAGTTTAATCTCCTCGGTAGATAAAAATAGTTCTTCTGGAATTAGATGATAGACAAGCTCAGATTCTCTCTTCACTATGTTAACTTTCCCACCTGGAATTTCATAAGAACTTATTACCCTTCCCTTCCCCTTCGATCCGTCCTCGACAAAGTACTTGAAGAAAGTTGGTACCACTTTATCCTTAATCCTAGATAAGCTACGTTCTACGCTCTCGGAGGTGCTAATTCCGGGGAATGCTGAGTTTATTGCCCGCTCGATGTGCTTAATCTTTCTCGAGCAGCTTTCACACTTACCTATTTTTCTAATGTTTTCTAAGACTAATGAAGGGTTTTTGAAGTTTCTCTTCATAAAGATAACTTTTTGTCTGCATCTTTTGCAGAAGGCATTGGGCTCCAGCGCTTCTATAGCTCTAAGGTATTTTTTGAGTTTCCTTACTTCCTTCTCCTCCAAGACTCTCTTGAAATTTTCCCTCAGGAAAATCACTTTATCGACATTCTCTTTTAATATGATCGTAGAAAGGAAAGAAAAACAGTTCCTATTTGAAACACTCGAATTATTTTTACATCCAGAACAATCCACATACAAAATTTTTCTTAATTCACTCTCCCTTATGAAAAAATTACACCTAATTTTTGATAGCATTTTTTATTCACTAGTAGCGAGGTCAAATCATGAGGAATAATAAAGGTTATTTCCTTTCCCTCGTAGTATTTCCGATTCTCCTCCTAATACTCTCGATTTTCTTCGTAAAGCTTTTAGAACTGAAGATTTCTCTAGCTCAGGGAATGGAAAATGAGCTAAAAATCTTAGAAGAAGTTTTTAAGGAGGAAGCAAAAATGGTTAACAATACTACTTACTGGCAGTATGTGCGACATTTGCATTAGGTGAAATAGGTAAACTTAAATAATGACTCATATTTCTTATTGAATTATGGGCATTATTTCCAAGATTCTTGGAATTGAGGATTTGAAGGATAGGACATCCGGAATTGAGAGAAGCGTTGGGAACCTATGGGAGTGGATAAATTACATTAACTTTAAACTTGGTCAACTTGATAAGAAAGTTGAGGAAATAAGGAAAAGAGTTGAAAACATAGAATCCCTAGCTAAAGAGGAATTTGAGAGGGAAGAAATCGAGAGAGCTGCTAAAATAGAGGATAAATTCATCTTTCAAGTCCTACATAACTTGGCTGCCTTCTCAGAAGACACAGCAATAGAAACGACTAAGATCTATAGGAATATACCATTCCTCATAACCCTGAGAGGTCTAAGGAAAAAACTAG
>CAYLRC010000014.1:12401-14400 GCA_964386445.1 Candidatus Woesearchaeota archaeon | reverse complement strand
AAGTTAAGTTCGGATGCTTCGGGATCGATTATCCTAACATCATTTCCGAGAGATTCTGCAATCGATGCTAAGTAACCTAATCCAAGGGAAGGACCACTCACCCCGAGGACCTCTTTTACTATAGATCTCTTTGGAGGAGTGAGGAATAGGAATTTCATTCCTATCACTATATCCACTTTAAAGTGGTTTCAATTTAAAAATTTATCTACTTTAGTTCTAGCTGAACTATTTATTGAGCATTGGAGAAAATTTGGGAATTATGCAATGTAAGGAACTCCTTCGATAGCAGAGAAATCAAATCCTTTCTTGATGAGCCAACCTTTGATTACATCTTCAATCGCTTGAACTTTTTCTACTGGGGTTTTCAAGTACTTACTCTCCTTCGCTGATTTAACAGCTTTATCTAGAAAATCAAAGAACTTCGAAACATCCTCCTCATTGATTGATTGGGAGAAGTTCCTAACTTCCGCCAATACTTTCTTATAATTACTTGGAGGTATAGAATTAGAGATAAAGATGGGAACATACTCTGAAATTAAGAGCCTCCAAATCTCCATTTCGTCTAACCTCTTCTTCAAGAAAAACCTCCTCATTGATTCGTCACTCAAACCGAAGACTTCATTTCTGGTATAGGGGGAGAAGACTTGTTTGAATCTATAACCCATTTCCTTAAGGATTAAATTCACTACCCTCGACGCGTTTAGCATTGCTAACACCCTCCCTCTATCCTGGGCCTTAATTATTTCCTCCGAGAATTTTCTATCTCTTCTGAAGACTTCCTCACTCAAGTTTTCGAAGAGCTTTTTGAACATTTCGAAAGCCTCCTCTCTCTT
Organism: Candidatus Woesearchaeota archaeon; assembly: GCA_964386445.1. Lineage (GTDB taxonomy): Archaea > Nanobdellota > Nanobdellia > JAPDLS01 > Haiyanarchaeaceae > Haiyanarchaeum. Next base: position 13,567 of record CAYLRC010000014.1, on the reverse strand, counting down.
TGCATTATAAAGGAAGTTGCGAACAGCCGAGAGGTCGTTCAACAGGGAGTTTTCGTCATAAGTGATATCTTCAATCCTCTCGACCACTACCTCCTTTCCAGAATTTAGAAGAATGTCTTCTAGTTCCGATAAGGAAGGCTGGGAATTGAGAATCCTAACTACTTTCTCATCCTTCTCAGGAGGAGATCCCTTACTTACCTTCCTCAACCAATCCTCAATTTCCCTCACAGATACTTCCGGATATCTATAATGCTCCTCAATCATCAAGATTTCAGCCTTATCGAATAATTCCTTAAATTCTTTATTCCTAACTTCCCCCCAAGCTAGGGGATCATATTTGTAGAGTACTATCATAAACTATTCCAGAGTGGTTATAAATTAAAAATATTTCTGAGGCTCGAAAACCTTAAATATTAACCACTCGTTTATAGTTACTATTTCAACTCTTAAATAGACAAAAAACGGAAGGAGGTGGGGGGATGAGCCTAGAAAATGTTGTTTCTTCGAAAAATTTTGCTGATCGATTACTTCCTCTAATTGATAGGCTTGAAAGTCCTATCTCCATCGGTTTGGATCCAAGGATAATGCAAATTCCAGAGTATATCAGAGAGCAGAAGATCCAAGAATTTGGTGATACAAAAAAGGCTGTGGCAGAGGCATTCTTTGAGTTTAATAAGCGAATAATAGATGCAACCTTTGATCTAGTGCCGGTGTATAAACCAAATGCAGCATTCCTCGAGAAATACCTCTCGGATGGAGTAGAGGCATTAGAAAAGACGATAAACTACATTAAAGCAAAGGGGAGGATCGCTGTAGTTGATGCGAAGAGGAACGATATAGGGTCGACAGCAAGAGCGTATGCAGATGGTTGGCTTGGGGAAGTCGAGCTATGTTCTGGAAGGAAAGAGAGCGGCTTTAATGCAGATGCTATTACAATAAATGCATATCTCGGCTCCGACTGCGTTAACCCATTTGCCGAAGAATGTAAGAAAGGGGGAAAGGGAGTTTTCGTCCTCACGAAGACATCGAACAAATCCGCAGGAGAATTGCAGGACAAAGAGTTGGCCGAGAAGCCCAATTGGGTAATAATGACTGGGATGAAGGAGAGAGTAGATAGGAAAACCGTTTACACAGAGGTAGCAGAACTAGTGAATCGTTGGGGAAGA
>CAYLRC010000014.1:0-12391 GCA_964386445.1 Candidatus Woesearchaeota archaeon | reverse complement strand
TGATCGGAGAGTGTGGGTACTCTGCTATTGGTGCTGTTGTTGGGGCAACCTATCCCAAAGATATGATCGTAGCCAGGAAGTTAATGCCGAATGCTATAATCCTGATCCCCGGCTACGGAGCTCAAGGAGGGAAAGCAGAAGATGTAGTTAATGGCTTCGATGAGGAGGGATTTGGAGCGATAGTAAATTCAAGCAGAGGCATCATATTCGCTTATCAGAGAGAACCTTACAAGAAGAGGTTTAAACCAAGTGAGTTCGATAGGGCTGCTAGGGAAGCAGCTCTGGATATGATTAACGACATAAAGAGTGCTTTGAAAAAAGCTGGAAAATCACCATGGTGAGCTTAAATGAGTGAAAGTCTCGAAGATGCATTTTCGCTCCGTTCATGGCGGTGGAAGTCTAAGGAGAAAATAGCTGAGGCGATCTTCGATTCCCCAGGTGCTTTCACAACAGCACTCGAAGCTCATGAGCCAGCGTTTATCCTCACTTCTGGGAGGCTTTCACCTTATTACATCGATCTGAGAGTACTTCCAAGCTTTCCAGAGAACTTTAGGAAAATACTGACCCAACTAATTTGGGTTTCCGATACTTTGGTTGGGGAAGAGAATTTTGATAAGATCGCATCGACGGAATCCGCTGGGATTCCATGGGGGAGCAGAGTAGCTGCTTACTTCGAGAAACCGTTCATTTACGTTAGGAAGAAGGCGAAAGCTTATGGGAGGGGGAAGAAGATCGAAGGTGTGCTTAGAGCTAATGAAAAGGTTTTGTTAATAGATGATTTAACCACTACTCTGGGAACTGCTAGGAACGCAGTTGAGGCAATTAGGGAAAAAGGTTCTGAGGTTATTGCTTACATACCAATTTTTGATAGAAAACAATATTCAATGGAGGAGAAAGCTAAGCTTGGAGTCCCAATCTTATCTCTCATTAGTATAGGGAAATTCGTAGATCTCCTTCGAGAGAAGAACAAGATTACCCTGAAGGAATACGAGCAGATAAAGGACTATCACTATAACGAAGCTAGATACGCCCTTCAAGTATTGTCAGAGAACCGATCGGAGTTCCTCAGGAAATTCGGAACTGAGCTACCGAGGATAATAGAAGGTTATAAACGACTTGGAGAGGAGGAGAGATTTAGGGAAGATCCTAAGAGAGCAAAGGAGTTGAGCGATTTGCTGGAGGAACTTGAGAAACTTCAAAAACACTCTTGACGCAATAATCCTTTCTTTTTTAAAATGGCAGAACACTTAAGGAAAGCTGTGGAATCTCTAAAAGAAGCCCTTCCTTATTTGAAAGGCCCTTTAAAGGAAAAGGTAGAAGAGGACGTAAAAACATATGAATCATTTCTTGAAGTTTTAGATAAGATGGATGTAGTTGAAAGGAGAGATCTTGATCCCAAGTTGAATAAATATATTGCTTATATTGGATGGCGAGTCTTCGAAACCATTGGTACAAATTGGTTCATTCCGAGAGAAGTTAGGGAGATTGGGGAGAAAGCTCTCGAGGAGTTGGTAGAAGTTGATGGTAGGGTAATGGGGGAGTTACGTAGTCCGAATTCCTATATGTATCCATACATTTGGTACCAACAACTTTTCTCTAAAGGATTCTTGGAGAGGAGGTTAGTTGGTAGGAAGAAGCATGAATATAGGTTTATAGAAGAAAGGGCAGATTTTTTGAAGGAAGCTGTAAGGAAAAGTGGTTTATTGAGGCTAGTGGAATTTAACAGGAAAAGGAGAAAAAGTTCTTAAATGTAAGCTCTTGAGTTAATATCTATGAAGTATTCGATAGAAGTTTATGGACTTACAAAAGAGTTTGATAGTTTAATAGCTGTTGATCACATCTCCTTTAAAGTTAAGAGTGGTGAAATTTTTGGGTTACTTGGCCCAAATGGGGCTGGGAAGACAACGACAATTCATATGCTAACAACCCTACTCAAACCTACTTCTGGAACCGCTAAGGTAGCGGGATTCGACATCATCAAAGAGAGGAATGAAGTAAGGCAAAACATTGGAATCGTCTTTCAAGAACCAGCTTTAGATAATAGGCTAACTGGGAGGGAGAATCTAGAGTTCCATGCCATGATGTATGGGATAGAGAAGGGGGAAAGAGAGAGGAGAATAAGGGAAGTGCTTGAGCTTGTTGAGTTAGCTGATAAGGCAGACGTGTTAGTTAGGAATTATTCTGGGGGTATGAAGAGAAGGCTGGAAATCGCTCGTGGTTTAATAAATAAACCTAAAGTCCTCTTCTTAGATGAGCCAACTCTTGGATTGGATGCACAAACGAGGAGACACATATGGGAATATATAGAGGAGTTGAGGAAGGAGACAAAAGTTACGATATTAATAACAACCCATTATATGGAAGAGGCGGATTATCTATGTGATAGAGTTGCGATAATAGATCATGGTAAGATAATAGCTTTGGATACTCCAGCTAAACTCAAGGATTTGGTCGGAGGGGATGTAATTTCTCTGGGTGTTGAAAATTTATCGAAAGATTTCATAAATTCGCTAGAGAAAGCTAGATTTGTCAAAGATTTGAAGGTTCATGACAATACTATTAGTGTGACTGTGATGAAAGGGGAAAATAAGATACCAAAGATATTTAACTTAGCCAGGAGGAAGAGAGTTCAGATAAAGTATGTTAGCTTAAGAAAGCCAAGTTTGGAAGATGTTTTCCTCCATTTTACTGGAAGGACTATGAGAGAAAGTGAAGTAGTTAGAGTTAGAAGATTTCATAGACCTCATGCTTAGGTGTTTTGAGATGGAGTATGTAATTCAAACTAGAGGATTGACGAAGGAATTTGGAAAGTTGAGAGCTGTCGATAGGGTATCGATCTCAATAAGGAAAGGGGAACTTTTTGGCCTAATTGGTCCGAATGGTTCTGGGAAGACGACAATGGTTAAATTATTGACTGGTCAGCTAAGGCCAACGAGGGGAAGAGCAAAAGTTCTTGGAGTAGATGTGGTAAAGGAGCCAATTAAAGTTAGAGAATTGGTTGGAATTGTCCCGGAACAGGAAACCCCACCAAGCTTCCTGACAGCAGAGGAGTACCTTCATTTCGTAGCTAGGATAAGGAAATTAGATAACATTGAAGAGAGATGTGAGAAGTGGTTCAGGTTCTTAGAATTTGAGGAAGAGAAAGATATCTTATGTAAAGATCTTTCCAGAGGTACTAGGCAGAAGTTGATGATAGCTCAAGCATTCTTACACAATCCACCCCTAGTTTTTGTAGACGAACCATTGATAAACTTGGATCCAATAATTCAAAGGAAAATCAAGGATTACTTTAAGGAATTCGTCAGGAAGGGAGGAACCATATTCCTTTGTACTCATGTGCTCAGCATTGCTGAAGAAATCTGCACGAGAGTAGGTGTTATTCATAAAGGCAAGATAATCTACGAAGGTTCAATGAAAGACTTAAGGAGAAGGAGGAAGAGGTTAGAGGATTTCTTCATCAAGCTAGTGAGGGGTTGAAGGTGTTGGAATTACTGAAAAGCATGATTAAGGAAGAGTGGAGAATTCATTCAACCCTATTCGGCAATCTCACTTTTTCATTTTTCCCAATTATCATCTTAGTCTCCACTTTTCTAGCTTCGATGTTTTACCCTATATTTTCGGATTTGATTCCCCCAAAGCAATTAGTCGTCTTCCTCCATTACATTTTTCTTATCTTTGGAATGAGCGTTGGAGCATTCGGATTACTTGGGAGAGAGGTTATGAACAGGAGATTTGGTCAAGTAAGTTTAGTAGCTTACTCATCTAGGAGTTTACCCATTTCTGAGAAGAGGATCTTCCTTAACTTTCTTCTAAAAGACTTAATCTACTACTTCTTCCTTTGGATCCTACCTTTTATCTTAGGGATAGGATTAGCACTCCCACTCCTAAATCTAAATACCAACATTGCTTTTCTCCTCCTGCTAACCTTAACACTTTCATTTCTTATCGGCCTATCAATAATTTTTCTCCTCTCCGTCATCTATATACACTCGACTGAGTTCCTGATATTCTTCTTAATCCTAACCACAATTGTCCTCACAACTCTTTCCTTAGTTATGGATTTAAACATCGTTTATCTACTTCCAACGATTCCTCTATTTGAGACCTTATCCTTAGAAGCTCTTTCTTATTCAATTCTCCTCATCCTAATCCCAACAATCATTGGTCTAAACTTCCTTAAAGTCGATTATCCCGAAGAGAGAAAGAGGTTTAGGAATTCTTTAGATAGTTTGGCTAAGAAGCTCGGATTTACAAGGTACTCCTATTTCATTTCTAAAGATTTCATAGATTTAAAGAGGAGTGAAGGAGGGGCAGGAAAGATAATCTTCTCGTTTTTATTCCCTCTAGCTTTGATCTGGTTCCTCATTTCCTTGTTCTTCAGATTTGTACCCATCGCAAATCCTTACTTACTCTACGCTCTATTCCTTGGAGTTATAGGAGTATCTATTTACAATTGGTTGACTGAATACGATCTATTTACTTCCTACGCTTTTCTCCCAGTCAGAATCTCAACCTTAATGAAAAGCAAGATAGTTGGGGCTTCCTTAATAAACTTAATTTCTCTCCTGATCCTAATTTTCCTTACCGCAGCAACAGGAAATCTCAATCTTTTCATTCCAGCACTTCTTTGTATGTTCTCAACCTTCCTCTACATTCTGAGCTTAACCGTTTACCTGACGAACTTACACCCTCACATCTTTCTATACAATCCAAAAGTCTTCCTTATCTATCTAGCTCTTTCAGTACCAGTCTTGGTTACCCTAATTCTACTTCACCTTCTCTCTCCCCTAGCCCTACTTCTTTCCCCAATTTTAATACCATTCTCAATTTTCATTATGAAGAAAGGATTCGAAAGGTGGGATAAATGGGAACATCCAAGCTATTAAAGTATGAGATAAATCCAATAGCAATTTACGTGCTTTGGTTGAGAGAAATGAAGAGGTTTATTAGAGCTAAATCTAGAGTAATTGGAACTATAACTATGCCCCTCTTGTTCCTCGTTTTCTTAGGTTTGGGTTTCAGCAAGATGCCAGTTCTTGGAGAGAAGTACAATATCAGTTACGTTAATTTTCTAGTTCCTGGAATTCTGGGGATGAGCCTCCTCTCAACTTCGATGTTCGCAGGGATATCAGTCCTTTGGGATAAGGAATTTGGTTTTCTCAAGGAAGTTATGGTAACTCCAGTTAGTAGGTTATCGATTGTCTTAGGGAGAACTTTAGGCGGAGTAACCATCGCTTTAATTCAAGCTCTCGTGATTCTTATGATCTCCACAGTTCTTGGTTTCAGACCGGTTAGTGCTTTAGCTGTATTCCCCTCTCTTTTATTCATGTTCCTAATCTCTACAACTTTCATAGGAGTTGGTTTAATTCTAGCCTCTAAGATGGGCGATATCCAAGGTTTCGGACTCGTGGTTCAGTTCATAACCTTTCCAACTTTCTTCCTTTCAGGAGCTCTCTTTCCAATAGAGAACTTACCTATCTGGCTTAGGTATGTATGCTATGCAAATCCACTAACCTATGGAGTAGATGGTTTGAGAGCAGCTTTAGTCAATGTGTATTCACTGGACCCACTTTTAGATTTACTTATCCTATTCATTTTCTCTACCTTCATGGCATTTCTTGGAGCCTATTTCTTTGAGAAGAGTGAAGCAGTTTGAGTTAAGCAACAAAATAAAAAATCCAGATTGCATGTTCATTCGTAGAATGAAAGCTAGGTTCCCAAACTTGTTGAGGAGTAAAGAAGAAAGAGTTTTGAAGGTTGTGAGTGACGAGATAAATTACTTTTGTGATTTGATTCCGATAAGAAATAGAGTTGTTAGGGAGGAAGCCATCAAACTTTATAGAAAGTTGTATGAGAGGGGATTTACTAAAGGGAGGAATAGGTTTAGGGTAATTGGAGCCTTACTCTACATTTTGTGTTGCGAATACGAGCTGCCAGTGTTTCTTGAGGACATAGAGTTCTTTACTCAAGAAAAGGCGGAGAAGATAGAAGGGGTTGTTAGGGATATTTGTGGAGAGCTTAAAATAAATTTCAAACCCCACTCTCCAGAAGTGGGATTAGTAAGGTATGGCTACGAGCTTGGGATGGAGCAGAGTGAAATCACCGAAGCCCTTAGGGTTATTTATGAAGCTAAAGCTAGAAAACTCCTAAGTAATGATGTGAAAGTCGACATGGGCACTGCACTACTCTTAGCTAAAGAAATCGAACTTAGGAGGAGTTTCCTTAGGAGGGTTGCTAGGAGATTGAGAGTTAGGGAGGATGAGCTTTTGAGGAATTTTGAAAGATTGAGGAGAAGTTTAATTTGTAACCATTTCAGAGAGACAAAAAATTTATAAAACTTGGGGAATTGAGTTTCAAGTATGTCACTTGAGGAAGCTGTTAATGAATGCTTGGATGCGTTAAGGAGGACTGAATACATAGATGATTTTCTTCTTAGAGGTGAGGGCCCTCTACAGAGAGCATTTGTTAAGTACCTAAGCAGAGCACCGAAGGAGGAAATTGGAAAGTGGATGAGAGCATTCAATGAGGGAGTGAGAGATTACGAAGAGAAATTGAGAAGGGAAGCAAAATTCAAGTTAGAAAGGGTTACAGGAGCTCAGGTTCTTCTATGGCCTGAGAGACGGAAAAGAGTGAAGAAAGAAGATAGAAGAGTGAAATATGCTTCACCGAGTGAATACTACTTAACTTTTCTCTGGGATCTCAAAAGATCATCGGATCCATTTTTTACAGTAGATGGAATTATGAGGGGAGCGAGATGGTACGTCGGAGGACTTGAGAATCTTGACCTCCTCGTTAAAGATGTGGAGGGGGATCCATCTTCTGAGATAAAAGTGATTTACCCATCTAATTTTAAGGGAAGGAGCTATAAGTTAGTTGATAAGGAGAAGAAAGTTGAGGTCATGAATGTGACAGTAGGGGAGATGGGAAGGAAAAATATCTTGAAGCTCAAAGTTCACCTAAGGTTTCTGAAGGAGAATAAAGAAAGGATAATTGACATGCTAGATTATATTTCTTCGGTAGGAAAAAAGAATAGGAAGAACATCTTAGAGAAAATTGTAGATCGGATTAAGGGGGAGTAGTTACTATTTTTAGGAGGTTACATTACAAAAAAGTTTATAAAACTCGATTTCATATCTCAGAGTGGAATGTCACTTCAATCCGTTATCCAAGATTACATAGGACTTCAGAGGGAGGCTAAGAAGTTCGTAGATTTTGAGTTAAGGAGAAAGGGTCCTCTTCAAGAGGTGTTTGACAAATATGTAGATTCATGGGGGAAGAACGAAGAATTCTTCAGATCTTTTGAAGAGTCATATTTTGAAATTAAAAAGGAGCAAGAGAAAATTATTGGAAGATTGAAGAGGATTAGTGGAGCGACAGGAGTGTCATTTCAGTTAGGAGAAGAGAGCAGTTACCTAGGTTTTCTATGGGATTTGAGAAATAATGTTTTTCCAATAAGACAAGTGGAACGCAATTTAGATAAAATTAGATATGCGATGAGCATCGAAGACCAACACCCCAGATCTCTAGACCTCATAGAGGAACCTGTTCTCGTAAGGGAAGATCTTGAAGAGCTTAGGGAGAAAATAAGAATAGACTATTCAAGTGGTAGTTTTGATGGATGGAGAGTGAAACTCGTTGAAGATAAGGAGAGAAAGGGGGAAACATTCTTAGAAGTCATTCTTGGAGATCTGAGCCCTAGAAAGAGGGTAATGTTGCTTAGGATCTCCCCTGAGATGGTGAGTTATTTGACTACGTCTCCAAGCAATCCGAGGGTATTAGAAAGTCTTGAGTCGATCCTTGAGATTGGTAAGCGCTATAAGAAAAATGCATTTAGTAGAACTATAGATAGAATTAGAGAGCATTTCTGAGATTTGGTGAGTTCGATGATAACAATTTATCGACATCCTCACAGAGTGAGCGGATTAAAGAAATTTCCGGAACTTTTCAAGAGTTGCGATATTTTATTCGTCGAGCTAGGTACAAACAATTACAAGAAGAGAGTAGAGGAGTACTTAAATGGATTATCTCAAGGGAAAAATGTTTCAACCTTACCCTTAAAATCCCTCGAGTATACCGAATTTTTGGAGAAGTTAGTTAGGGGTTCCGGAAAGAGAATAGTGGTTGAGGATTCCCCATTTTCCAAAGAGTTCTTTAATCTATATGTAGAACAACCGATAAAGAATGCTGTCCTCTGCTTGAGGGAAGGGAAGCTAGAAGATGCTAGAGATTGGTTCCTAGAATGCGCGAGATGGTTTAATTTCATGAATGAGAAGAGGGAAAATCAGATAGTTGATCAACTTTCAAAACTTCAAGAGGAAGTTGGGGAAAAGGAGATATTAGTACTCATTGGAGCATCTCATGGCCCACTCTACTGGAAGCTACGGGAGAGAGGAATGAAAGTGAAACAAATCCTTCATTCTAACCCTCTCAGGTTTAGCTACGTTAGCGAGGCTTTCAGGAGACATAGATTTGGGAAACCCCTCTCTTTAGAGATTATAGTGAAGGCCTTGACAAGCTCCCAACTCGAGTACATTTTGAGGAAGGAATTTGAAGAATTTGGGGAGATAAATACAGGTTATAGGATACCAGAGGATATAAGTAATCCAGAGGATGGTATCTCATGGGTTGCTAGGAAGGTAGTTGAGGAAGACGAGATGGAAGATCTATTGAAATTCTGGTGGAGGAGAAATGAGTGATGAAGTAAGAGTGTATAGGAGACTCCTGGGAGTTAAGGGAGAAGATTCAATTAATTCTTGAGACAAGGATACAAGAACCTAGGAAGGTTGATCCTCGGAGATTAACATTTAGTTAAGTTTGCTTCGAAATCCTTAAATAGCTCAGGAGATTTTTGGATTTAGATGAGGAAAGTACCTAAGAAGTTGCTCATTTTCGCGCTTTTGAGCTTGGTAATTTTGAGCTTGGTAATAATCTTTGGTTTTCAAGCATTGTCCTCTGCTCCCCTCTACCAACAGGGGACGGAGGAAGGCCATGGCTATAAAATTTTTTCCCTAGAACTACCCTCTGAGCTTCAGGCAGGAACGAAAGTAGATGGTAGCATAAGTCTTCAACTTTGGAACGAGATCGGTTGTCCGACATGTGTTCAACAGTTCCTCATAATCCCTGAGTGGGATCCAACTAATCCAGTTTGCATTTACAGTGGTGTACCAGGCACCTATCCAGGTGAATTGATAAAAAGAAACTTCACTTTGGAATTGCCATCAACCGCTGGGAGATATGGAATTTATGTGTTTAGGGCTTTACAGTATGGTTGCCCAGATGCTGTCGATTTCTTTTTGTCTGAGGGAGGTTTGAGCGTTGCATCTAAAGTAAAGGAAATAGAAGTAAGCTGAGTTCGAACAGGAGCACTTTCCATACTTCCATTCTGAAGATAATTCAAATTCCCCATAAAACTTTCCCTCGAGTTGGTAAAGAAAAGTTTTTTAAGATGAACATTTACCACTGTTTTATGGTAATAATTTTATACATGCATCACCACCTCCCTGACGAAATCGAAGGAGCAAGAGAATTCTTACCTTCCTCTGAGATAGTTTTCCTAGAATTTGGAATTAGGGAAGGTGTGGAGGAATTTTTGGAACATTTTAGGAACCTATCAACTTCTGGCAAACCGAAGATCAAATTCAGCAAAAACGAAGCTACTCCAGAGGTTTTGAAGTACCTTCACCCATATTCAATAAATTATCTCAAGAGCATCGGAGAACTTCTCAAGAATTCTGGAAAGAGAATAGAGATCGAGGAGTCTCCGATCTCCGCAGACTTCTTTTGCAGTTCCGAACTCTTAGCTATTAAGGGCTACGAAGCATTTTTGGATGGAGATTTCATAGGAGCTAAGGATTACTTAGAGGAGTACCTCCTCACCTCGGCTGAGATCCAAAAGGCTAGGGAAGAAAAACTAGTTGAGAAGCTCTCCAAGCTTCAAGAAGAAAACGAAAATAACAATATCCTAGCCCTCCTTGGAGCATTTCACACACCCATATTTTGGGATTTGAGGAAGAAGGGGCTAAATGTAAAGCGACATTTCTCAAGGAGACCTTACGTCTTCTCTTATTCTGACGAGATCTCTAGGAGAGCGAGGTTCGGGAAGAAGATCGAGGAGGAAGAATTGTTGAGATATTTCTTCGATGTAGGGTTAAGAAACTATCTAGGACTATTAAGCAAGAGGTTTTCAGGATTGGATACTCTACCTCAAGATGCTAGGGAAACGATATCTATTTTCAGCAGAAAAGTAGTTGAAGGTAAGCTTGAGGGATTGATTGAAAATATATTACCTGAATTGAGAAAGGCCGAAAATCTTTCGGATGATGTTGAAAAATCTTTAAGAATTAAGGAAAGAGGTGGTATGGGAAAATGGTTGGGAGATTGAGGAGCTTGGAGGAAAATGTAGCGTATTCCTATGATTCAAATCCTTGGATAAATGGGGCAATTTCCTTGAGAATAACTAGATTTGGTGGTCCAGTAGAGGAGATAATTGCACGTTGCGAGGAGGAAGGTGTGGATAAATGCAAGGCTTATGTCCAAAGGATTTCGAGTGGGCCTAGAGATGAAGTAAGTGAGGGAGTTAAGAAAGGATTTGGTCATAGGATGGGTGGAGAGATGGTAACACCGAGGATATTAATTGTGAAGCCAACCAGATTTGAGGCCTTAGCTCTCTGGGACAAAGTTAATACATTTAATGGAATTAGACTTTCCGGACTAGAGAGATCGCTTAGGATTCAGAGACCACCTTTCGCAACTATAGATAAGGAAAGCAAGGAGCAGCAGGATGAAGCATTACCTATCTATGAAGAACTTCTGAAGAGGGGCGTACCGGAGGAGGATGCGAGGTATTTACTTCCTGAGGGGCTAATCACAACAATAATTTTCGATGCTTCAGATAATCAATTGAGATATGTGGCAAAGCTTGCTAACTCTTTCTTCGAGAAACCTGGTTGGTCTCAACTTGAGAGGATGCAGAAAATTACTAAGGGAATGAGGAAACTGGTTAAAGAGGAACTAGGCTTCATACCGAACGAGGAAGGAACATCAACTTGGGATTTCTATGGAGAATTTGAGAGGTGGAGGGAAAAGGTAGGTTACGGAAAGAGAGGAGAGCAAGGAGATAGGAACTTATTCTCTTGGGTAGTTAATCTAGATTTAGACGGTAGTCTGTCGATGTATGCTCAGGCGGTCAGGCAAAGGCAAGGATTAGTTGAATTGGAGCCAGTTGAATCAATTGCTAGGAGAGCAACTTACGTTATTCCAAAGACTTTTGATAGACAAGCAAAGAAGGAGTACAAGAAAATCGCGAAGCTTGCGACAGAGATTCAGATAAATAAACTCGAAAATGGAGACCCGACTTTTCCTTACAACATGTTAATGGGGCAAAAAGCTAGAGCAAAATTTCATATGGTAGCTGCTAATGCACCCTACATGATAACCCATAGGTTCTGTGGAACTGCTCAGTGGGAGATACGTGAAAGGATTGGCTATAAAAGCTTCAAAGAACTCGAGGGCTTAGCTGAAGTTGGACCAAGATGCATAACTCTCAAGGAATGTTGGGAGTCACCAAAAGCTAAATGTCCAATAAGGCATGAGTGGACGAAATTGAGTAGGGAAGAGATTATTAGTAGGCTGAGGACGAAGACTATTGAGGATCTCGTAATTGAATAAAATTATAAGCTTTTATCTTCTTTGAAAAGAAGATGGAACAGATCGAGGTTGAACTTAGAAGCTTCTTGACTAAGAGCCAGTTTTTGAAGTTGTTGAGATTTTTCAAGAGAAATGCAAAATTTCTAGGCGAGGATTACCAAGTGACTTACTACTTCGATGCACCTCTCGATTTGAGGATTCAAAAGGGAAGAACTTACGCTAAAATATGGATGAAGAGTGGGAAAATTCACGAGGAGAAAAGGGAAGAAATTGAAATTTTTTGTAAGAGAGATGACTTTTCGAAATTGGAAAAACTCTTCATTTTGCTCGGTTATAAGATAAAGGCGAAGTGGTATAGGAAGAGGAGGAAGTTCAGATGGGAAGGCGTTAATGTGATGTTAGATTACACCAAAGGTTATGGTTACATAATTGAATTGGAGAAGGTAATAAGAGATCCGAAGAGAAAAGAAAGAGCGCTTAAGATTTTGAAGAAGAAATTTGAGAAACTTGGGATAAGTCCAACACCGAAAAAGGAATTCGACAAGAAGTATAAGTGGTACTTAAAAAATTGGAGGAGAATCTTGAAATCTTAAAGCTTTTAAACTTTTGAAACGATTTTTAATTAAGCCCCCGTAGTCTAGCCCGGCTAAGGATGACGGCCTCTCGAGCCGTAGACCCGGGTTCAAATCCCGGCGGGGGCATTGAACATTTTGTTGGAAACCCAAACATTTATAAATAAAGCTTG
>CAYLRC010000013.1:8190-14475 GCA_964386445.1 Candidatus Woesearchaeota archaeon | reverse complement strand
ACTCTTGTCTTCCTCTTCCTCTGCTCTTCATCAAATACCCTCCACTCAGGCTCCCTACTAACTAACTTGTAATCTATTACTAAACCACAACTTGAACAAATGATCTCCGCAGTATTTGGATCTTCTATTAACTCCTTACTTCCACATTCCGGACATTGGGTATAGGTTGGTTCATAAGCTGGCAGTGGTTTCTCAATTTCCTTTGGAGGGGGTAAGATGCCCTTCATCCTTAATCTTTTCTCTATCTCTAAAATTTCCTCCTGAAGTGGCTTTATTTCCTCTGGCTCTAGTTCATGTTCAATCTCTAAAGGAACCTGTCTAGAATTAATTACAACACCCTCCCTCAAGATCTCTTCAAGTTTTTCATCCTTATTCAGTTTCGCTATGAGCGTCGTGTCTTGAATGTCTAACTCCTCAAAATCTGCTCTTGAGAGGAATAGGAAGTCTATCTTGGAATCTTGAGGATAACTCAAATTAATTATCAGCTTACTACCTTCTTCCTTTAAGGTGCATTCAAGACTCATTTAATCTGAAATTGATTGAACTTTCTACTTTTGGGGGCTCGTAATGGGTTTGCTCAACAACGATCTCAGCTTCTCAACTCTAATTTTATAGATAATTCCACTTTCACTCTCAATTCTCTCCGCTATTCCAGAAGTTGCTAGTTCATTAAGTGTACGTATCACCCATATCCTTGTACCACATTCTTTAATTTCCCTCCAAATATCCTCATATCTCAAGATATTGCTCTCCTCAACTAAACCCTCTATAATCTTTAAGTAAGCTCTCTTTGAAGGTGTTAACCTGAACCCCTTTTGTTCCCTTTTTAATGAGGTTAAAACCTGAGTTTCGAGATTTCTTGAGGCTCCTCCTGGAATTGCTTCGCTTTGACGTACTTCATTTTCTAGAGAAGGCACATACTCAGAAGATTCTAAGGCAAAGCCTCCACGCAGATCTAAATCAACATTTTGGAATATCTCGCCTCCTCCCTCATTTTTCCTCTTGTAAGCTATGCCGACCTTCCCTTCCTTAAGATTTACATTTATATCTATAAAACCATCTGAATCAGAAATATCAATCCTATAAACCCCAACTCCCTCCTTAAGGACTTTGAATCTCGTCTCCTTTTTCACCCTATTCAAGAACGGATTTGAACTTATAAAGATTTCTTCTTGGAGAGTGGTAAAAATGGGCCCGCTGGGATTTGAACCCAGGACCTTTCGGTTATCAGCCGAACGCTCCACCAGGCTAAGCTACGGGCCCTTTTCTTTCAGTTATTCTTAGTTTCCATCAATTTTATATCTTTTCCTATTTTTAGTTATCTCGATGATAATTTTAGAGAAGTTAAAGAAGACTCCAACGGGGAGAGAAAAAGTCGAAGTAGTTGAGAGGAAGGGGTTAGGGCATCCCGATTATATAGCAGATAGTATTGCTGAAAATTTCTCGAGGAAACTTTGCAAGCTCTACCTAGAGAAGTTTGGAACTATTCTCCATCATAATGTTGACAAACTTCAAGTCGTTGGGGGTGAAACTAAACCAAAATTTGGTGGTGGGGAAGTACTCAAAAAAATTTTGATCTTCTTCTCAGGAAGGGCTACAAATCAAGTAGGAAAGGAGAAAATAAATGTTGAGGAAATCGCGATTTCCTCTGCTAAAGAATTCATTCAAAAGAACTTTAGATTCTTAGATCCAGAGGAGCATGTCGCTTACTTAGTGGAAACCAAGAGTGGGGCTGGGAACTTAGTCGATATTTATAGGAGGAAGAAAGGTATCATTGGGGCTAATGATACTTCCGTTGGCTTAGGGTATTATCCTCCAACAAAGCTGGAGGAAGTAGTTTTCTACCTTGAGAGATTCTTAAATTCTGAAAAATTTAAGTCAGAGTTTCCATTTAGTGGAGAGGATGTAAAAGTCCTCGGATGGAGGATGAGGGAAAAGTTCCACTTTACTATTGCGATGAGCTTCGTTGATAAGTTCGTAGAGAGTGTAGAAGATTATAAGAGGAAAAAGAAAGAAGTAATCGCTGAAGCGGAGGAGTACTTAAAGGGTAGGTTATCTAACAAGTTTGAAGTTTGGCTAAACACTGCAGACAATGAGAAGAGGGGTATTGATGGTTGTTATCTCACTGTTACTGGTACTTCAGCAGAGCATGGGGATGATGGGGCAAATGGGAGAGGAAACAGAGTAAATGGTGTTATTCCTTTTAACAGACCTGTAAGTTTAGAGTGCGTTTCCGGAAAAAATCCAGTTAACCATGTTGGTAAGGTCTACAATGTCTTGGCTTACGAGATAGCTAAAGCTATCTACGAGAAGACCTCTGTGGATGAAGTTTACGTGAGATTGGTCTCCCAAATTGGGAAGAGGATCGATAAGCCCGCCCTAATCCACCTCCAACTTCTTGGTAAAGTTAAAATTGGAGAAGTAAGAGGACTAGTGAAGGAAATAATTGCCGAATGGTTAAGCAAGGAAAAGCTTCTACAAATCCGAAACCAAATCGTTGAGGGGAAGCTCTCCCTATTTTAGGTGAAGGTTTTTAATTCTTGAGTTTATCTGATAAAACATGAAAATCATCTTTCTTGGGACTGGTGGAGGTAGGATTGTGACCTACACCCAAGCGAGAGCTACCGGAGGATTCATACTCGAGTTGGGTAACAACCAAGTTCATGTGGACCCCGGCCCTGGAGCTTTGCTCAGATGCATTCAACACAAAATAAACCCAAGAAATACAAATATCTTGTTTCTATCTCACGACCATTTTGATCATGTCGCTGGTGCTTGGGAGATAGTTGAGGCTATGACTGGAGGTGGATTGAGGAAGGGTAAGAAAATGCTGGTTGGAAATAAGAGTTGTATTGAGGGAAATGTTGAAAGGAAAATTGGAGGTAAGGTTGAGAAATTTTCGAGAGTGGTGCAGGATTACTGGTACAATCTCCTAGAGATAAGAACATTAGAGGCTGGGAAAGTAATCGAGTTCAATGGAATTAAGATCGAAGGTTGCAAGGCAATCCATGAGGATCCGAACTCAATTGGCGTGATCTTTAAATTCGGTGGAAAGAAAATAGGATATACCTCTGACACAGAATATAGTAAGGAAGTGGCTATGCAATATAGAGGATGTGATCTCCTTATTTTAAACGTCCTTAGACCCGACGATGCAAGATGGCCAATGCATATGTGCACTCAGGAAGTGATTGAATTTATTAATGATTGTAAGGTTGAGAACGTCATCCTCCAGCACTTTGGAATGAAAATGCTGAGGAGCGGCCCGGAGAGAGAGGCAAATACAATTAAAGCCTCAACCGGGAAGAATGTTATAGCGGCAAAAGATGGTTTAGTTATTGATATAGAGAGATTTTTAAGTGGAAGTTTGCTTAGGTTCTAGAATGGAGGAAATAGAGAAGATCAGATTGAAGAAGTTAATCGAGGAACTTGAAAAGATTAGAGGTAAGCATACAGAACTCATCAGCATTTATGTTCCAGCTGATTATAGTATCGAGAAAGTAAGGGAGCAGGTGTTCCAAGAAATAAGTACAGCTCAGAACATAAAGAGCAAAACTACACGGAAAAATGTGCTTGCTGCCCTCGAGAAAATCCTTCAAGAATTGAAATTATATAGGAAAACTCCACCAAATGGCATGGTCATCTTCTGTGGGAATGTGTCTCAAGAGGAAGGGAGAGCTGATTATAAGATATGGGTAATTGAACCTCCTGAAAAGTTAAGTGTAAAGCTCTATAGGTGTGATCAAGAATTCGTCCTCAAGCCTTTGAAAGAGATGCTTGAAGTGAAATATAATTATGGACTAATAGTGATAGATAACTCTGGTTGTGCGATTGGCATACTAAGGGGAAAGAATATAGAATGTATTAAAGAAAGAAAATCTATTGTCCCTGGAAAAACTAGGAAAGGAGGACAAAGTGCTGTTAGGTTTGAGAGGGTTAGGGAGAATTTGGCTAGGGATTGGTATAAGTCTGTTGCTGAAGATGTGAGGGAAATTTTCAAGAAGTATGAGATAAAAGGTATCCTTTTAGGTGGACCCGGACCAACTAAGGAAACCTTCTTAGAGTATCTCCATCCAGATTTAAAGAAGAAAATAATTGCTATAAGGGACACAGGATATAGTGATGAATATGGACTAAGAGAACTCGTTGAGAAGAGTTTGGATAGTTTGAGGAAGGAGGAGATCTATACTGAGCTGAACATACTGAAGACTTTTTTTGAAAGGATTGGGAAAGGGAGCGAGTTAGTTACCTATGGAATAGAAGAGGTTAAAAACGCTCTCTTAAGTGGGGCTGTTGATAAGTTATTGATATCTGAAGAAATTGATAAGAAGGTTTTGGAAGAGTTATATAAGCTTGGAAAGAGGCAGAGAGCTGAGGTCTTCCTTATCTCAACTGGAACTCAAGAAGGTAAACAATTTAAGGAATTTTGTGGAGTTGGGGCTTTGCTGAAGTTCCCCGTTTCTTGAGAAATTATTTAAAATTTGAGTAATTAAACATAAATATGGCTGAATTGAGTTTATCTGCTATGGAAAGGATCTTGAAAAAAGCTGGAGCCAAAAGGGTTGGAGAATCCGCTAAGATCGTACTTAGAGAGGTACTTGAGGAGTATGCATTTCAAATTGCCTCCCAGGCTGTGCTATTGGCTAGGCATGGTGGGAGAGCTACGGTAAGAGGTGAAGACATAAAGCTAGCTCTGAAGAAGTGATTAGTCATGGAATATGAGAGGAAGACTGTTGATGTTGGTTCCCTAAAGGTTGGCAGCTTCGTAATTATAGACGATGCCCCATGTAGGGTTACTGACATCAAAACTTCTAGTACTGGGAAGCATGGTCATGCAAAAGCTAGGGTTGAAGCTGTTGGGATAATTGATGGGAAGAAAAGGGTTATAGTAGCCCCAACTCATGAAAAGATTAGTGTTCCAATAATAAATAAGAGAGATGGGCAAGTAATCCATTTGAGAGGAGAGTACGCTGATGTAATGGATCTCGAAAGTTTCGAGACCTTTGAACTGAAGGTTCCTGAAGAACTAAAAGACAAATTGTATGAAGGTGCCCAAGTTATCTATTGGGAAGTCATGGGGTACAAGTTACTCAAGGACGTGAGAAGTTAAATACCTAAGAAGTTTAAAACTTCTTCTGGTGGTAGATCTATATTTATCTCTATAGCTCCTAGAGGTAAATCCTCTTCTATAAAATTGAAAATACCTTTGCAAATCGCTTGCTTGTTTAATTTTATCTTAGTTCCTTGTTCTCCTTTGGAAAGGGCTAGGATAACCTCCCTCACCGTAGGTTCTATACCTCTCGATTTAATTTGCTCTCTCATTTTAGATAGACAATCTAATTTCTCGTCTTTCCCGATTAGCTCTGAACCCGAAATCTCAAACCGAATTCCAAAAGCTTCTTCTAAATGTTTTTTAAGTTTATCCGCATCCTCCGTCTCATACACTTTAGTCCTTATTTCAATCATCTTAAACTCCTGTTTGTTTCAATAACCTTAACAATCTATAAGCTTCTATTGTTGGGGAAGGCCTCTCGATAACTCTACTAGCAATCATCTCTAAATTCCCTCTCTTCCTAACGACTTTCCCAGAGACAACTATCTCCCTCCCCAACAAATTCCTCTCCTTAGCCAGTTCAATCAAATCCCTCCTCGTTCTTATCGCCTTTCTCGCTTTCCTACTTTCTATTTCCAATAGTCTTTCCGCTCTCTTACCAAAGAGAACTACCCTTAAATTGCCAGTACCATCATCAATTATCAATGGGAGCGCCATCCCATAGCTTGGAATAACTTTCCCGTGAATTTCACATACACCTCCCTTGAGAGGTTTTTCACAATAGGGACAAATTTCAAAGAAATTTAAACCTAGAATATCAACTATTGCTCCTCTTATTTGGTAATCTACCCCTTCCTCCAACCTACATATCTCTGAATATTCACTTTTCTTCTCTAACTTATCTAATTCTGGAATTTTCACCGTTGTCTCCGGATTTATTTCCAACTTACTGTTTCTCCTTAAGTGCACTTCCTTTAAACCTAGTGAACTCTCTTTAACAGACCCATTTACTACTCTAATCAAATCCCCAACCTTTATCTTCCCTTCTTTAATCAATTTGACCCTCTCATCCCATATCACGACTCGGACTTTCCCTGTCTCATCGCCGATAAGCATGCTTCCAACCTCACCCCTAATCTTCCCTTTCTCAAATCTCCTTACAGGATAAATTTTAATTACCCTACCAAGTATGTTTGCCTTCTTTAATCCAGGAATTAAGTTCTTTATTTGCA
>CAYLRC010000013.1:0-8090 GCA_964386445.1 Candidatus Woesearchaeota archaeon | reverse complement strand
AATTAAAAAGAGGTAGTACTTTCTTTCTTAGGTAATGAGGAAATCTAAGTTGAAGAGAATTTATGAGCATATCCCTTTACTTGGCATAATCTTCCTCCTCATCTCCACTATATTTTACTTCTTCCTCCCAGAGCATGGGAAGGCCTTTGCTTACACTTATGGAGAATTCCTAAAAGTGGATGAAGCTTACAAAATCCTATTCTCCTTGTTTTTAAATCTGAAAGATGTACAATTCGTCTTGAACTCAATTGTCATTTTCCTAACCCTTTATTATGTCGAGGTTGAAATAGGTAGAAAAAAATTTCTTCAATTTTTTCCTATTTATTACCTAGGGGTTTGGGTAACTTCCCTATTTTTCAAGGACTTCATCTTCACTTCAACTTCTTTCCTCTTCTATCTCTTCGGTTTTTCCCTGTTCTTATTCCCTCTCAAGAGGCCAATTGAAGTACCGATAGTTATGAAATTTGGATATAAGGAAAAACTTCTGCGATTCAAATCGAGAAGGTTCGATCCACGCTCCATACTCATTTACTCCTTGATCTTATTTTATATTTGCTCGCTCCTCACTCTCATTTTCTTAGGAATCATAACTTCTGATGAAATTTATGTTCCACTTTCTCCTCTCTTCATTTGTTTCTTCTTTGGAGCTTTTGCAAATTCACTATTCGACCAGAGGAGTAGGAGAATTGTGTTGAGCTACTTAAAACTCTTTTCCTTTGCAATATTATTCTTCTCCTTCATTATCGTGCTCTTCTACCTAATGAATCTCGGATTAGGAACTGAAGAAATACCGAGAAAATTAGAGGGATTTTTTTCAACTATTTTGAACTTCTTCCTAAAGCCTTAAATGAATTTCAATAACCTAACGCTTAAGTTTTTCAGATTGACTACAGGAACTCTCGCCGGTTCTGGTACATGTCCAACTTTCTCTTGAAACACAGTTCTTCCTTGCCAGCAGGAGCAACAAATATTCAACACATTTCGATAGATGCTAACTCCAGACTTATGGATATGAGCTGTAACGAAGATGTCTGGAACTTTATCTATCACTAGAAAATCTTCTGGTAAGGGTGCAAGGAGGGTAGATCCATGGGTCGGAGCTAGATGTCTTTTCTTCAACAAGAATTCCATAAGCAAATCTGGCCTCTCATAACCAAATTTCTTCAACTTTGGAACATTTGCAACAAAATAATCTAAACTGTATCCATGATACAGCAAGATGTTAAAACCCTCAAAATTCTCCGTGGCCTCGATATTAACCATTGTTGGATTCGATAATGAAATTACATTCTTAAGCTCATAGATCGGTTTTGCTAAATCAACGTAAAGAGGGGGTTGCGGCTCAGCTATCCTCAATGCGTCGTGATTTCCTGGGATAATTATTATTTTCTTTTCTTCTGGAATTTCCTTGAGGAGTTCTGCCACACCTTCATATTGTTGATAAATATCTTTAACTTCCAATTCTTTCTCTTGCTCCGGATATACACCAACTCCATCAACCAAATCTCCAACAACGAAGATGTATTTCACTTTCTCTGCTAGCTCCTTCTGCTTCTGATCTCCGATCTTCCCATTTATCCACTTCAGAAATCTCGAGAATTCTTCTTTTAGAAACATTTTGGAGCCATAATGGATATCAGCTATGAAGCAGAGATTCACCTCCTCATCGAACTTCTTCTTTCCTCTCTCAGGGACATCTGGAAAGTGAATCTCCTCCGAGAAAAAGGTCTTATCCTTTTTCGTACACGAAATGCCTATAACCTCGTCCTCAACTAATTCCTCTACTTTACCATTTTGTTTTACCAAAACTCTAGCTACACCACTAGGATCTTCTACTTTAAGCCTAACCCATTTCCCTCTGTTAATTTCCCTTACCATTGCTATTAGGAAGAAGTCTTTGGAAGGGGATTTTAGGGCTCTCGCTATGGATATTGCGGATTTTGCTTCTATCCTTTGCAACATTATCTCTTTTATTTTGTTGTATCTATCGTTGTATAAAGAAACAAAATCTTTCACACTTACTTTCTTATGTTTAGGTTCGAAGTTCTTCAAGATTCTTATCTCTTTCCTCCTCTTTCTCCTACTTAGAAAAGATAGATACGAATTGAGAACTTCATTAGTAACTACAATCCCTTTCTTGTAATTTTCCTTCAAGAAGTTTATGAAATCATCGATGTCCTCAATCAAGTCTATACTGAGTTCTGGAGAAACGAGAAAACCACTCTTTATAAACTTTTTAATTCTCTCCATTCAAATCATATTCCCAACCCAACTTTTAAGATTTTCTCGACCTCTTCAACTAAATTTTGTGGTATTGAGAGATTTATTTCCCTCGTTCTTCCATATCGACCAAGGCTTATTACTTTATTGTTGATTAAGCCCAATACATCAAATTCATTTAGAAGATCGGAAACTCTCCTTTGAGTGAGTGGTTTTATTCCAATCATTTTGCAAAAGTTGACATACTCATCATACAAATCCCCAGAATACACTTTTTGTTTCTTCCTGTTGCTTTTTATTAAAGAAAATAGTAGAATCTTGCTTTGGAGTGGTTGTTTCTTGACGACTTCTATTACTGCTTCCCTCTCCATCTTCTCATTTGCCAGGTCTACATGTCTCTCCAATACTTTTAAACTTCCTTCCCTTTCAGCTATTTCACCTGCTATCCTAAGCAATTCCAATGCTCTCCTAGCATCTCCGTGCTCTCTTGCTGCATAAGCAGCACATTTTTGAATTACACCTTCTTCTAAAACTCCTTCTCTAAAAGCTATCTTAGCCCTCTCAGATAGAATTTCAGTAAGCTGGATAGCATCATATGGAGGAAATATTATCTCTTCCTCACCTAGTGAACTCAAAACTCTAGAATCTAGTCTTGTTTTAAAAGTGATATCATTAGATATACCAACAATCGAGACTTTGGCTTTCTTTAGCTCCGAGTTCACCCTTACTAAATTATAGAGTACTTCATCCCCACATTTCTTCACCAATCTATCGATCTCGTCTAGAATCAGAATATAGATCCTCTCTTCTCTATCAAGAAGCTCGAAAAAATTTTTATAAATTTCATAAGTTGGTAAGCCAGTAGCTGGCAAGTTTCTTCCAAGCTTCCTACATAACGAAGCAATCAACCTATACTCAGTATCCGCTACTTTCCTCATCTTACAATTTGTATAGAGGACTTTAACTCCTTTACCTTTCTTCTTTGAGAAGTTCTCTAATTGATTACAGACAAAAGTAGTAACAAGCGTCTTCCCAGTGCCACTTTTACCATAAATGAAAACATTGCTAGGTTTCTCCATCTTTAGTGAAGGGGAAAGTATTTGAGCTAGAGCAGTTATTTCCTCTTCTCTATGTAGAATTTTTCCTGGGGTGAATTTTGAAGTTAGAGCTTCTTTATTTGAGAATATTCTAGTGCTCTTTGACAAGTAGGCCTCAAATATATTTACTAGTTCTTGCATCAAAAACACCCCCGTGCTTTTTTTCAATGGAAATAAACCTTATATAATTTTTTGTGATTTAGTGCAAGAATCATTTCGAGTGGAGCATCACCTTTATTTCTTGTGGAAATATAAAAGATTTAAAGTTAGAAGTGAAATGTATTGTTTTTCAATATTGAAAACCCAATTATTTTTATTTTATATTAGAATTTCCAGAAGAAATAAATGTTTACTAACTCGAAGTTAGTCACCAGTATTCTAAGAATTTTTCCACTACCTTTATTTCCTATGGAAAAAATCACTATTTTAATAACACTTTCCATAAGAAATGAAGGGGTCTCAATCTGAGAATGAGTTAACCCATTTAATTACTTCCTCTTCTTTTCCCAATTTTTTAATTATTTCTTCTTTCTCAACCTCTGTAAATTTTTTCTTAAGGCCATTGAGCTTCTTCAAGTAATCCTGAGGCAATGGTTGTACTGGCCTTAAAGGGTTAGGGATCAAATAAATCCTCTTAGTTTTATCCCCCCAAGTAAAATTACCGTCAACCGTTTCCACTTTTAATACTTTGATATCTCCAGCTTCGATACCCTTTCGGATATTATAATATACGTTCCTCAGGCAGACTTTTCCGTATAGAGATTTGTAGATCTTGTAGATTTCATAGGGGTAAGAATAACCAACGTAATATAAAATTTGTAAGATTCTCTCCCTCACCAAAGATTTAGATCTCATACCCAAAGAAGTTTGAACTTAAGATTAATTTACTTTTCTATATTGAAAAATATCTTCCAACCAAATAGTTCCCTAAGATTTAACCAATAGATCTTATCCATTTTTTTAAGGAAGAGAAGGGGACCTTTCACGAGTAGCAATCTCCCAGAGATCTTCCGAGGTAAAGGAGAAAGTGGGATTAACCTCCTACCTGATATTTTTCTTAAGTTCGTTGAGTAAAACTTCCTTAAATTTATGGGAAAGGCAATCTCACCAAGAAATAAATTATCAATTTTTTCAACAGATGAAACTACTTCTTTATATTTCCTACTGAGCTCCTTTTCCAATCTCCTTGCTTCTAGACAATGCTTAACTCCGAGGATCATTCCAGAATCTGCACCTTGTTCTAATAACCTCTCCAAAAATCTCTCTTTCCTACACACCCCCACTTTTTTGATTTTGCCAAATTGAGCTAGATAAATTATGAATTTTCTAGTAGAGAAAGTGGGAGCTAAATCTTTAGGGAGGGAACACTTTATACCACTGCAAGAGAAGCAGATATTTCTTAGGTCTTTAAGTTTGCAACTCGTGCATTGAGTCCCTTGATTTATCGGCTTATCACACCTTTCATATCTTCGTTTCCTAACATCCCAATAACCAATACATGTTTTCCTCACCAGCTTTAAAGATATGTTGGAATTCGGCTTTAACAACAGGTTTTTGAAGTTACCTTTCTCTGTCAACGAGAGGAGGGAGTACCTTGCTTCTCCATGTATGAGTTTGCACTTCAACCCGATGATGTGGAGCATTAGTTCAGAATTATTTCCTCCCTTATAGAAATTTTATTATAAGGAGTTTCCGATTTCCAATACAGAATGTTGGAGGATTACTTTAATGCGATTGAGGAAGAAGTTAAGAAAGCTTACAAGATTGCTAACGAGTGTAGGGCTCAAGGCTATGATCCTTCTGATAAGGTTGAGATATTCCTCGCTAAGGATATAGGGGAAAGGGTAGAAGGTATACTTTCAGTAATTAAGCCAGAGATAGTTGGGAAAGGTTTGGGGAAGAGGATAAAGGAATTGGAGAAAAAATATCAGTTCGGTGACCCGAGAGTAGCTTTGGAGATAGCTTTAGAAGTAGCAACTAATAAATATATTGAGTTTGAAGATAAGAGAGAAGCGATAGAATTTGGTATAAGAGTAGGATTGGCTTATCTTACTTTGGGAATAGTTTCTGCTCCAGTAGAGGGATTTGTAGGGGTTAGGATTAAGAAAAGGAGAGATGGTAAAGATTATCTTGCATGTTATTTTGGTGGTCCAATTAGAGGAGCTGGAGGAACTGCAGCAGCTCTAACTCTGTTAATTGCTGATTTCTTGAGGAGGAAGTTTAACTTATATCCCTATGATCCAGATGAAAGGGAGATACAAAGATATCTTATTGAGGTTGAGAGCTATCATGTAAATGTTCAGAGATTGCAATTTTTCCCAACTAAGGAAGAATTGACTTTTTTGATCGAGCACATACCTATAGAGATTACTGGTGATGCGACAACGGAGAGGGAGGTTCTGGCTTATAAGGACCTAGAGAGAGTAGAGACAAATAAGATAAGGGGAGGGATGTGCCTAGTTTTGTGTGAGGGAATTGCTCAGAAAGCGAAGAAAATATTAAAATATATAAAGGAGTGGGGGGATGAATTCGGGTTAGAAGATTGGAAGTTCTTAAACGAGTACTTAAAGATCCAGCAGAGAGCACATACAACAAGGGAGGAAAAAGAAAGCGGAAAAGTAACACCTGATTATAGGTATATAGAGGAGACGGTAGCTGGAAGGCCAATTTTTTCTCATCCAATGGCTCCGAATGGTTTTAGGTTAAGATACGGGAGGAGTAGGTTGAGCGGTCTAGCAGCATGTTCTCTAAACCCAGCAACAATGTATATCTTAGACGAATTTATAGCTACAGGTTCGCAACTAAAGCTAGAGAGACCAGGAAAGGCAGCGGCTGTAACTCCTTGTGACCTGATAGAAGGTCCTGTAGTTAGACTAAAAGGAGGGACTGTGATTAGGGTAAATACGGAAGAGGAGGCAAAGAGGATAAAGGATAAGGTTGAGAAAGTACTTTTCCTAGGGGACATTTTAATCTCCTACGGAGATTTTGTAGAACAAAATCATATTCTCCTGCCAAGTGGATGGGTAGAGGAATGGTGGGTACAAGAATTGGAGAAACTACTAGAGGAGAAAGGGTTAAACAAGGAAGATTTTAGAGACGTTTTGGAAAATCCTTTCAAGGAAATAGACGCAAGGAGAGCTATAGATATTAGTCTAAAGTTGGGAATACCTTTACATCCTAGATACACTTATCATTGGAATTATTTAGGGGTAGAGGATTTCAAGTATCTCTATTCAAAATTAAAAGGGAGGAAGATAGAGTTCCCACTTGTCCTTGAGATGGATGAGAAATTCAAGGAAATTTTAGAGAAGATATGCATTCCTCACAAAGTTGAGAAAAATTCGATAATAATTGAGGAGAATGAGGCACTTCCATTTCTATATTCTCTAGGGATTCTCCCAAAATTCGAAGAGGAGAAGTTAAAGGCTCTAGAGGATTTTAGGGATCCTTTAGAGTTCTTGAATAAAGTGAGTGTCCTTAAGCTGAGAAATAAAATCCCATTTACTATAGGTGCGAGGTTAGGAAGACCGGAGAAAGCTAAGATGAGGCGACTTAAGACAAGGCCTCACATGCTTTTTCCCCTCGGTTCTCAAGGGGGAAGGATGAGGAGTTTGAATGAAGCTCTGAAGAAAGGCTATGTTGAGGTTGAAGTTCCAATATTCTTTTGTCCTAAATGCAACTCTAAGAGGATGTACAGGATATGTAGGGTTTGTGGGAGTAGAACTCAGCCATACAGGGTCTGTCAGAACTGCGGTAAATATACTAGGAAGAAGATACATTGTGGGGCAAAGACAAGACCATTCGAGAAGAGGAAGGTTGACATCAAATTACTGACTTCCATAGCGACGAAAGATTTAGGAGTTAAGTTACCCCCTTTAGTGAAAGGAGTTAAAGGAACATCTTCTAAAGGTAAGATTGCAGAACCGATTGAGAAGGGAATCCTAAGAGCAAAGAATAGAGTTTATGTGAATAAGGACGGGACTATAAGATTCGATTGCATAGAAGTTCCGATTACCCATTTTAGACCTAAGGAAATAGGGTTGAGCGTTGAGGAAGTCAAGGCGCTGGGTTACAAATATGATATCTTTGGGAACGAGATAGAGAGTGAAGATCAACTAGTAGAGTTGTTCCCCCAAGATATCATACTTCCAGATTGTAAGGAGTGGGGTGAAGCGAGTGCAGCAGAAGATTTGATGAGGGTTGCTAAGTTCATCGACGAGTTATTGGTGAAATTTTATAAGAAAAAACCATATTACCAAGTAAGAAAAAAGAAAGATTTAATTGGCAAGTTAGTTGTAGGATTAGCTCCTCATACAAGTGTGGGAGTAGTAGGGAGGATAATTGGATTTTCTAAAACTCAAGGCTATTTTGCTCATCCTCTCTTCCATGCAGCTATGAGGAGGAACTGTGATGGGGACGAGTCGTGTATAATACTCTTGATGGATGCCTTCCTCAATTTCTCAAGGGAGTACTTACCTCAGAAGAGGGGAGGAAGTATGGACGCCCCCCTAGTCCTAACTACAAAAATAATTCTCACTGAGGTGGATAAAGAGGTTTATAATTTAGATATTGTCGATAGATACCCATTAGAATTTTATGAGAAGAGTCAGGAATTCGCATCTCCTACATCAGTTAGGATCCCAAGGCTGATAGAGAAAGTTAACAAAAATGAATACTTAGGATTAAAGTTTACTCATGATGTCTCGAATCTGAACACCGGAGTGAGGGTTTCTGCCTATAAAAAACTTGTAACTATGAAAGAGAAAATTGAGA
>CAYLRC010000012.1:10869-15145 GCA_964386445.1 Candidatus Woesearchaeota archaeon | reverse complement strand
TCAACTCTTTCCAAATATTCTCCTCTGCCTTAATTTTTATAGTTTTAAGTGTTTGTTGGGTCCTTAGGAATAAAGAACGGTATGAATCTTACATTCTCTTGGCCCTTTTAATTTTCTTCCTATTCTTTTCTGCGTTCCCTCACAAGGAAAACAGGTACTGGTTAACAGTACTCCCCTTATGCTGCCTTTTCGGTGCTTTCTCAATAAAATTAAATAAGAATGTTTTTTACCTCCTTCTAATCCTTACTCCACTCATTTCTATTTATCCGATTTATCTAAAAACTCTGGAGTATAGGTGTAGCGGCGAAGCAATTGTGAGAGCTGGGTTATTCCTCAAAGAAAAGCCAGATGGTCTAGTTCTCTCTATGTTCTGGCCTGAGATAGCCTACTACAGTAATAAGAGAGTAAGGGCTTTCCCCTCTGATGTAAAGGATCTGCACGATTTCATAAGGCAAGAAAATGTGACTTACATTGTAACCTCTACGGAATACGGATGGCCAGATTACGCGAAAAATCAAACTTTATTCTCCAACTTCACTTTGTTGAAAAAATTTGAGGATAACTGCTTTCATGTCTTCGTCTATGAAGTATGAATTCTACTCTTATTCCACGGTGTTCTCAGCGTAAAAAATAAATATTCGTAGAATTTTTCTTTCATCGAAATGTATATACCACTTCTAAGTGAGAAAGAGATAAATGAGGATCTCAAGAGAAATTTCCCTGGCCTCGGACTAACTGCAGAAGACCTAATTGATGAGAAGAATCAATTCTATGCTCCATGTTTAGAGGACGTTTTAGCCGGGTATACGGCAGGAAGGAAACTAAGTGAATTTTGTCTAGAGAGAAGACTTATTCGTTGGAGTCCATATGAGATAAGTGGGATCGCCTTCGTCGTTTATAGTTTTCCTGCCCTTTCAAACCTAGTAGGGAGAGACAAAGCAGCTCAAGGGATCGAGGACTTACAAAGGATGGGTATAATTAAAGCTAAGCGGTTAGGTCTCCTTAAGAGGAGGACAATTCATTACGTGAAGAACTTTAGTGAAATTGGTAAAGGACTAAGGAAATATATCTCAAATTCTTATGGTCTAGAGGAAAGTGAAATTCGTGGGATCCTTCGAGAATTCCAAAAAGAACTTTCTCCTTATAAAAGGCTTGTAGATAGAATCTCTGAAATAAGCAAAAACTTATTCGATAGATTCATAAGAGATTTTGAGAACCAAACGGAAAAACCTGACCCCTACAATTTTATGAAAGACTGGGGGAATGGGAGGAGACCTTCTATCTTTGAATCAAGAGAAGTACAGGAAATGCTCATCTTCCAAAGATTATCTATGCTCAGATGACTTCCCCTTAAGACTTTTAACGCATTCTTCTTCAATTTTCCCGAGAACTCCCTCAACTTGATTTAGTTGGAGTAAGATCTTCTCTAAGTTCTCTTCTATAGGCCCTTCCATCCAAATTGAAACACTCCGAAAAATAAAGTCCACCCTAGACTTCAAGTCTTGAAGGGGAAAAATTGCTAAATTTATGTCCTCCTTCACTTCCTTATCGATGAAGGGCAAGCGTCCGTAGGAAATGCTTAATCTCTCATTATCGCCCAGCGCATTTACCATGATTCTACCTCTCTCGGTTAGTGGGTATCTACTTTTGAAGGCAATCCCGATTCGTGGGAAAACTGCTGAACATGTATAGTACTCCACCTCGAACTCCTTGGGAACTTGATCGTCAATTAATTTAATACCACTTTTCCTTCTCTTCAGTTTACTGAGGAGACCCCTTCGTGGAACACAGAAGGCATAGGCCATTATTTTCGTTCCGTCATTTGTCGAAAATATGTGGGTTTCCATGATCTCCTCTGTAGGGGATAATTGATACCTTATTCGGAGCGCTACATGGCTTTTCGGTAAGCTCTTCAGAAACTTTATATCTTGGAGCGGCAAACTCATAACCATTTAGTAGTAATTAAAAATTTTAAATCTTATCCTGCTACTCTCCGCTGTACTTCCATTCCTGGAAGTCCTCCGTAATCCCCAACAATAAGGAAACAGTTCCAATAATGCATAAAAATTAAATATCTTGAAGAGCTTTCTAACCATAAGGATGTATAAACTACTTATGAGTGAGGAAGAAATAAATAGGGACCTTAGGAGGAACTTCCCGCTTTTCCACTTGAAGATAGATAACCTAACGAGTGAGGATAATTATTTCCTTCCAAGAGATAGACTCGAAGTGCAACTCCGCTACGCTTGTGGGAGAAACCTTGGTGATTTCCTAAGAAACAATAGGATTAGGATCGGCTTCTCCGCCTATGAAATGCTACCTTTAGCCTTCGTCTGCCAGAACATCTACGAACTTTCCGCTCTTATAGAAAGATCAAAAGTGATAAAAGGTTACTCAGAGTTGAAGGAAAAGTTGAAGATAATAGGACCTGAAAAGAGGGAAGGAGAGCCAGGAAGAGTTCTATTTTACATAAATGGTTTTGATGAAATAAAGGAAAATACAATCGTCTACGCGATTGAGACATCGCTCGATGCGGAAGAGCAGAAACTTCGAAGAGCTTTTGAAGAACAGTTAGGTCAGCTAAGAAGACCAATAAATACAATTTCCCAACTCTCTAAAGAGATTTATGAGGAATTTAAGGAAGACTTCAAAAATTATATACTTACAGGGAAGAGGGCACTCTATGAATTAAGAGAGTGGCGCAAAAGGAAAAGAAGGAAGTCCTTAGTTGATATTCTCACTTCGGAACTTTCTCCTGCCTTGCAATTGACACATAGTTGACATATAATAGGTAACTGAAGTTCGCATTAAAGAGTTATTAGTATACTAATAAAAACTACAGAGAATCCCTATTTAAGTGTATCTAAGTTACTTATGTAAGGTAAAAAAGCACATTTTGGATTGAAAAATGCTCAAATGATCTTGGTTATTTACCGAGGTTACCTTTTAAAAGGTACACTGGAAAAAGTACATGTTCCCAACTTACTTTTCTCCGTGGCGGAGAACCCGGTAGTTCAAGATAGATACTTATCATAAGTAACTAAATCTAGAAAACCTTATTAAAAAACTTTCTTTCTAAGAAAAAACATTTTTACTTTTTCCCGACACTTTCCTTCAACACCTCGATCTTCGTAAGTAGGCTCTCGACCGCTTCTTTACCCACGTAAGGCTCACAAAAGGCTAGTGCTGGTTTTAATCTAAGCTCGAGCAGCGGGTAAGCTTCCTTGGTATAAAACGGTTCATTCTCTATCACATCTTTGATCCTCTGGAAATACCAATGTGCGGTTCTCCACTCACTCCAGCCTCTTTCCTTACCATAGGCTATTGCTCTCTTAACACCACTAGGTCCAAATCCAGCAAGCTTGTCAGCATCGTAAAGGATCTTAGCTTCTAAAGTCCTCGGCTCTTCCCTTAAAGAAGACCTCGAGTGCGCTCTGATGGCATGACATATTTCCTTTATTTCCTCAGCAGAGAATCCGAATTGAGGTAGTATAATCTTAGCTTCCTCAGCCGACCTTATAGCATGATATTTCTCGTTACTCCTATTAATATCGTGAAGCAAGGCTGCTGCTTGAAGGACGTCTAAATTTACCCCTTTCTCCCGGAGAGCCAGTTCTGTAGCAATTTCCTTAACCTCCAAGAAATGACTCAGATCATGTGACTCAGGCGCTCTGGTGGCTAGATTCCTCACAAAATCTTCAAGCTTTCGAATTCTCTCACTCATAACATAACTAGAAAACTTCCTGATAAATAATACTTTCTCTAGGACATTTGCCCTTCTTCAGCTCTAGTTTCCTCAGCCTTAGGAACAAATACTGCCTTTTTCCCGACCATCTTCTTCTCGATCAGCCCTAAGTAAACTAACTTATTGAGCCTGTAAGAAGCAGTACTTCTCGAGACTTGGGCGAGCTTCATTAGTTCGGTTATTGTAACCGATTTTTTATTTTTTACTATTCTAAGAATCATAAAATCTTTTTCGGAAAGATTTTTTGCCTCTAACTTTCTTTTCTCTATTCCTTTATCAAAAAATTCCTTTTTCTCTAAAATTTCAAGGATTCTGTCTAACTTTTCTAAATTATCTAACTTATAGTCAATATTCCTCAGTACGTCTGTCAAACTCTCCAAAATTGCGGTATTTATTACTTTAACTTGGGATAGTGGGTGATTTGTAATCCTCCTCACTTCTGCCTCCCATTCTTCTAATTCAATCCCCTTCTCACTCTTCTCTTTTTTCCTCGAACCAATTAATCTTTTTAAGAGATCTCGGAGGCCCATT
>CAYLRC010000012.1:0-10859 GCA_964386445.1 Candidatus Woesearchaeota archaeon | reverse complement strand
CATTGAAGAAGAAGATAGGCATCCAAAATATAAAAAGATTTTTGTACTGTAGTTATCTTTAAAAAGTATAATGTAATTCGTTACGTAACGGGTAAGTGTCGAAAAATTCGTTACGTACCCGTTACATAACTGGAAAGTGCTTGGAGAGTAACCGGTACTTAACTGAAGTTCCAATTTCTCTAAGAAAGCCGAAGGATCTGGGAAAAGTGTTATTTTCCATATTGAAAAATTGAAAAAGTGAGAGAAATCTACTTTTAGTGACCCTTTAAAGCTCACTAAAAAGAGGAAAAGTGGTACTAACTGAAGAAAAGAAGGCGAAATCACAGGTTTCCATAAGAAGGGAACAAAAGGAACTAAGTTCCGTTCCGTTCCTCGGAACTAGTTCCGAAGTTTTCATTAGAACGGAACTAGTTCCGGAACGTTCCGAACTAGTTCCGAAGGCCTAAGGTGTCGATTTTAGGTGAAAAGTTGAAAAAGGTCAATTTCGACTCGCTTTTGGTCGAAAAAAGTTGAAAAAAGTGAGAGTTAGAAAAGTTCATTTCGACCGTTTTTCTTATCATGCTTCCTCGAGCACGGAGTAGATTCTTTAGCATTCCCTCACCCTATATAAGAAGGTCTCTCTATCTTGGCTCTCGGAAGGGCTACTGGTGGTGGTAGGAGGACCTTCTTTGATAGATAGATCGCCTCTATCTGGGATTCCTCTATGGCTAGTTGTAAGATCGGTTTAAATACCTCCTCTTCGATCTTTCTTTCTTCCTTCCACTTCTGGACAATACCCTTTATTTTTTCTTCCTCGTCCAAATACACAATCTCTCCCTCTATAACAATTTCCCCCAACTTTTTACCCTTCGGCTTCTCTAAGATATAATCTGCTCTAAATTCGTAAGCAAAAATAGCTACACTCTTTTTCTCCTTTCCTAGGACGAATTCCTTTTTCCTCACATCTGTGATCGTGACGTTTAGATTCACTCTACTAAGCTTTATCTCCGCTTCCAATCTTTCTCTCTTCAAACAGATCTTATTAAAATGCGATCCTATAATCGGCATAGGTTAAAATTAGAACTCCTAAGTTTATATCTCTTTCCTTAAGGAAATAAGGCTTCTATTGAGCTAATAAAGCTTAATTGAACTTTGCTTATCTAATGTAAAAATCAAGGCGTATAGGCTGCACGGAGCTCAAAAACTGGCTGATAAAAAGTAGTGCCTTTCAGTTCCCTCTCCCTCAGTAATTCCTCAAAATTCCTAATTTCGAGTTTGAAATCGGAGAAGGAGTCGAATCTCCTCGCTAGCTCTTTCAGTACAGTAATGGATATCTTATCTTTATCACTGAGATTTACACCACTAGCAATCATTAATGGGCCGAGGTTGCCAAGGGATTTATATAGGTAATCACCTTGTCTATAGTTCCTAGCATCCTTAATTAACTTCTCCTTAGACTGGCAAAATGCCAACTTTAGCCTGGGGTTGAACCTCAGCTCATGGGGTACCTTGAGATAATTTTTCCTCTCTCCTTCCCTTACTCCCTCTAACTCGCTTAGATCTTCCTGTAGGCTCTTGCGCATCCTCATCCCAAAAATAGCCTTATCAACCGTAACCAGTACATACAGGTCTCTTCCACCAACTAAGGACCCGTTTAATGGGGGACCAGAAATCGTAACATTCCTAACAGCTGGGTATTTTTGAAATGTAGAAGCCACTTTCAGTACCTTATTGGCAATGGAAGAAGCTAGATCATCCGCAGAATCCAACATGCTACTAATTATATCCTTCTTCCTTTCCTCCTCTCTTTCCAAATACCATTCTAAATTCCTCTCATCTAGCTTAGACATTTTAGCACCCCTCAGTAAGGGAGATTTCCCCTTACCTTAAAACCATTGCTATGGTTTTTCATATATTTTCCAAACTAGGGTTTTAAGAGTGCCTTTTCACAACATGCTAATCCAACATTCGAGTTCAGTACCTTCCTCAGTATTTGCTTATTCATCTTCCTAAGCTTACACATGTGGCCACCATTCAGAAGAGGGTGTAGCTTCTCACAATATTTTATCTTCTCTTCGTCAGCCAGCTCTACTTCTATCCCACCTTTATATATTCTTTTCCTCGAGCCAAATGAAAGGCTATCTTGTTTCGCAAACCTCCTCTTGACTGGGAAGAAATTATTCTCAATTATACCTACCCTCATCCCAATCTCCTTGAACCTCTCCCTAATAAGTTTTAAGATCTTAATCGCTAAACTTTGATCCTCACTCAGCTTTATCCCTAAATTTTCCATCAAATCTTTCATCCCAACTATGCCTACTAGGAAGATGCTATCATCCAAATGACAATACTTATCCTCTTTATACTTCCTGAGGAGGAATGTCTTCTTACCAAAGAGCTCAGACTGAAGATACACCATAGAAAGGGAAAAGCATTTCTCAACCTCCTCAAGTTTCTCCCTTAAGGCTTCGAGTACTCCCTTCTCATCTCTCCCCAAGTAATAAAGCCTAGGCAAGTTTAGGGTTATCATTTGTATTTCCGCGGTTCTCAAACTCCTCTTTGGCCCTTTCCAAGCAGAATCGAATCTGCACCAATCCCTTAGATAGTTAGCATTATCTCTTTGCCACCTCGGAGTTAGGTTAGCCACATAAACTTTATCTAGGATCTTAGAAGGAATCTCGTCTATTTCCTTAAGATTCCTGAATTTCAGGATTAATTTAGGGTATTGAAGTTTCTCCCTCTCAAGGACCTCGAAGAATGCCTCTAGAATCTCGTGAGCTTCTGCCTCAAAATCGCTGAGAGTTCCCACTTCTTTCCCACCTACCCATGCTGGATAGCTTTTCATATGTTTAGGAACTGAAAGTTCCAAGTTTAAGGTTGTTTGAATCCCATTTATGGTGAATAGCTTGTAGAAAGAGTACATTATCCTCTCTACTCCCTGCCTTATTTCCTCGTGAGTTAGATCGCGAACGAAAGGGGCTAAAAACAAGTTCAAATAATCGAAAGATTGCTTAAAATCAGCTAGATCTTTCTGCACCGCTTGAGCCGCATCTACTAGGTGAGAAATTGCTGAGGTCCAATATTTCGCTGGTCTAGTTTCTATCCCAATTATCCTCAAACCGTGCTTTAGGATCAAGCTGAAATCATGCTGAAAACCAAGTGGGTACGGTTTGCCTATATTTCTAATGTGGTAATCGCCATCTAAATGGTGCCTAGCAATTTCTCCAAGTCCTTTTTCTTCAAGTAAGGTAAGGAAGTTCCTCCTCCTACTTAAGAAATCCACGCTCTCCATGCACTCAATCACTCTCTTTAAGCCCTCTTCTTCCTCTTTAAGGATGTTCATGAAAAGCCTCCTCAGCTCGAGAGAAGTTATCCCATCGTAAACCTCCTTCTTGAGCTTCCTTAACACATTTCTCACGATCCATCCAGGGGCTCCACTTCGCAATAAGACATTTTCTAGCTCTTGTAGGTCCAACTCGACCAATTTACTCTCCCAGTCGACTAACCAATACTTTTTCTTACCCTTCTCTAAGCTCTCTATCCCCCTCAAGCTTTCTTGACTAAGCTCTATTTTAAACGGTACTAATGAAAAGAGCCTCTTTTTTCTCCCCCCTTCCATGACTTCCTTAGAAGTAAGAAAGCCTGCTTTCTCGAGCTCGTT
Source organism: Candidatus Woesearchaeota archaeon (assembly GCA_964386445.1). GTDB lineage: Archaea > Nanobdellota > Nanobdellia > JAPDLS01 > Haiyanarchaeaceae > Haiyanarchaeum. The sequence goes on along the minus strand of CAYLRC010000012.1, from coordinate 7,219 downwards.
TAGGTATTTATAGGTTGTGGAAAAACTGAGCTTTAACCTCTTCTTCACATCCGTAATAGATTTTGCTCCCTCCCTCGCTATTAACTCTAGGATCATTAATTTCTCAACTCTATCCAAACTCTTAAGCTTCTTAACCAGTTCTCCCAAATTCATTTTCATATTCGGAAGCTTCAAGCTTTAATTAAGGTTATTTCATAGCTCATAATACATACACAAATCGTGATATTACATATTATGAAGAATGATATTAATATACCTTGCTTTCTCCTTACTTTTGAGATGGTAGCTCAAAATAGGGTTTGGTTAAGGAACCTTGAAGATCCTGGGAAGATTGTGAATGCCCTCTCCGAATTAGAAAAGTTGTGGAGCTACTTAGATATCTTAAAGCTCTCTGGGAGGTTCTTGGAAGTAGATGGACTTCCTGAAGAGTTCGTCTTGGAAATTGAGAACTTAGCTGAAAAGCAAAGGGACTTGGTGGAAGAGAAGCTAAAAGGACTGAAGGTGAATAGTATTGTGGAAGATGGGAGAGTAATTCTCAAACTCCCAAAGAAACTAGATGGGGATACACTCCTCTCCTTGCTAGAAGTCCTAGATTATTTAATGGAATCCAAAGGTCTAAGGAGGGAAAGGGACAGTAATGGAAAGAGGGTCTACGAATTAAAAGGCAAGGGGGAAGTGTTGGAAATAACTGATCCAAAGCTCAGAAACGAGCTCGAGATAAAGATAAGTAAAGAATTCATAAGATCCTTAGATAAGGAAGATTTGTACTTCATCTTCCAACTCTTCACAGCGTTCTAGCGAAGGATTTAAGAGAAGAGGAAGTAATGTTCTAGATATGAAACTCAGAGGGACTTTTTATCACTGTGAGTTCGATGAGGAAAATTCTAAGTTATATCTCTACTTGAAAGCTAAAGGTAAAACAATAATTGGTAAGTTAGATTTCTCTCCCTATTTCTTCGTCATCCCAAAGGACTTAGAAGTAGCTAAGGAAGAACTCAGGAAATTCAGGGCTAGGGAAAAAGGCAGGGAAATTAGGGTAACGAAGATTGAGGAGGTCTCTGGAATAGTAGACGGGGTTGAGAGGAAGCTCCTAAAGGTATTTGTCCCTCATGTAGGTGATGGTAAGGTAATTGAGAAGAAGCTTGGAGGTAAATTTGAGTTCAGGGAGGTTAGGGTAGAACCTTGGCAGAGATTCATTCTAGACAAGAAAATAGAGCCTTTCTCCATCCTTGAGCTAGAGGGAGAAATAATAGAGGAAAAGGGGAGTATTGTCAAAGTTGAATGTAAGGATGTTAGAAGTGTTGGTAGAGGTTCTATTGAAGATCTGAAGTTCCTCTACCTAGATTGCGTTGTCTATAGTGAGGATGGTTTTCCTAAGGTTGAGAAGGACCCAATCCTCCTGATTGGTTGTTTAACAAATGAGGGAAAAATGAAAATCTTCAAAGCTTCAGGCAAAAATGATAAGAAGATGCTTGCGGATTTCATCAAATTCTTCAAGGAATATGATCCTGACCTCCTAGTAGGCTATGGCCAGGATACAGAAGATTTCCCGTATTTAATTGGTAGAGCTAGAGTTCACAAGCTTAAACTGGACTTGGGAAAAGAAGGAGAGATAGTTGAGGAAACTGGGAAATATTTCAGGGGGATGATAATAAAGGAGACTAAGATAAGAGGAAGAATAAACATCGATTTACTTCCAGTGATCTATAGGGATTTTCCCCAATTGCCTACGAAAAGACTTAATGAAATATATGAGGAATTGGAGCTTGGCGAATTTGAGGAAATTCCAGCTTATGAGGTAAAAAAGTTGACTATGAGGAAAATTGAGGAATATGCGAGAGAAAAGTTAAAAGCTATAAAAAAGGTCTCGGATAAGCTCCTTGGTTTTCAGTTCGAGCTCTCCAAGCTTTGCTATGTGATCCCAAATAAGGTAACGAGGTTAACTATCGGAGAACTAGTTGATTCCTTGATTTTAAAGGAGGGAAAGTTCAGAAATTGGATTTTTAGGGATAGGGGTACTTCAGCTGAAGGAGGTTATTATATGGGTGGAGAAGTCTGGCTAAAGGCCCCAGGGATCTACGAAAATATTATTTACTACGACATAAGGTCTATGTATCCGTCGATAATCAAACTTTATGGTCTCTCTCCAGAGGTCTTAGATTGTAGTTGTTGTAAGGGTAAAAAACTAATTGAAGTAGAGGAGAAGGGGAAGAAAATAAAGCATTGGATATGCCAAAAGAGGAAGGGGTTGCTTGCCGAGATCGTAAGCAATTTGATAGAAAAGAGGATGAAGATTAAGGAGCAAATGAAAAAGGCTAAGGGGAGCGATTATGAAGTCCTCTACACCCAGCAATACGCTCTTAGGATAATATCTAATGCTGTCTATGGCTACACTGGTTGGACTACCTCTAGGCTTTATAGGAGGGAACTTGCTGAGACTATAACAGCTTTAGGTAGGAATTTCATTAGGAGAATCAAGGAATTTTGTGAAAGAAATGGACTAGAGCCGATCTACTTGGATACAGATGGTATTCAAGTCCTTGGGAAAAAGTCCATAGATCCTATGAAGTTCTTGGAGAAGCTCAATAAGGAACTTCCCTTAAATGTAGAGCTGAGATATGTAGCTAAAAGGGGTATTTTCTTTGCTAAGAAGAAGTACTGCCACTTAGTTGATGGGCGGATCGAAGCTAAGGGAGTAGAGTTCATAAGGAGAGATTACCCAAAATTCATAAAAGAAGTTCAGAAGGGTATAATTGAAATCCTCTTAAAGGAGAAAGATGTTAGAAAGGCCAGAAAATTCATGGAGGGGATGAGGGAGAAGTTGGTAAAGAAAAGGTTGAGGAAGGAAGATCTGGTCCTTGTTGAGCAGCTAGCTAAGAAAATAGAAATGTATGAAAGGACTAGTAAGATAAAGAGTTGTGCTGAATGGTTGTTGAAGGAGAGGAAAGTAGAGCTACACAGGGGTATGAACCTCGAAATCATCATCATAAAGGGTTCTGGTCCTATAAATTACAGGGCCAGACCAGTCCAGTTCTTCAGCGAGGAGGATCTCGATTGGGATTATTACCTAAGGCTCTTTGATCAAGTTATGGAGAGAACTCTAAGTGTAGTTAAGGTAAAAGATCTCTCGAGCTTCCTTACTTAAACTCAAGGCTCTCAACAAAGCTTTTTAATCTCTGTTGTTCCATAATTGGAAATGATTGATCTACATGTGCATACGAAGTTCGATGAAGATGCTGTAGGAGAAGTAGAGGAATACTGTAAGTTGGCAGCTTCTCTAGGTTACAAAGAATTAGGATTTATTAAACATACGATTGTCATTGATAGATTTTCCTCAACAGTTGATCCAAAAATCCTTGAGAGCTTCTTTTCCGAGGTTGAGTGGCATAGGGAAAGGTTTGGAGTAAACCTAAGGATTGGAGCTGAGATGGATTATTTCGAAGATAAGGAAGAAGAAATTGAAAAGTTGAAGGAGAATTTCAAATTTGACTACATACTCTGTGCTATTCATTTCCTCCATGGCTGTGTAATCTCTGATCCTATGAATTATGAATTTAAGGAGTGCTATAGGAACATGAGTTATTGGGAAGCTTGTAAGGAATATTTCTTAAAGCTGAAGAAAGCTGTGGAGAGCAATTTATTCGATGGTGTGGCTCACTTCGATTACATAAGGAGGACTGCCTCAATCTTCTACAAGAAAAAATTGAACTTAAATGAAAATCCAGAGGTTAAAGGAATTGTGGAGGAGATTCTTGAAGTTTTGAGGAAGAAGAACCTGATTGTCGAGATTAATACTTCCGCTTTGAGAGATGGGTTTGATGAGTTCTATCCAAATAATCAAATATTGAATATGTGTAGGGAAAAAGGAATAAAAATTACTATAGGTTCTGATTCCCACTCACCGAAGCACTTCAACACGGGGATCAAAGAAGCTCTAAGTCTTCTCGAGAATTTAGGATTTCAGAAAGTTTATTCCTTCTCTGCCGGGAAGCTGATCGAAGTATAGAAATCCTTTAAAAGCCTCATTTCTCACTCTTCCATTATGGAAACTTTGGTAGTTGTAGATGAAAATGATCAAGTAATAGGTTATGAAAGTAGGGAGAAGTGTCATGAGGGTTCTGGAATAAGACATCGTGCCTTCGTTGTCTTCATCTTCAATTCGAACAACGAGTTACTTATTGCTAAAAGAAGCGAATTCAAGAAGCTTTGGCCAAATTATTGGGATCTCTCCTGTGCTTCCCATGTTTACCCAAATGAGGATTATAAATCTGCAGCTGAGAGGAGATTGCCTCAAGAACTTGGGTTCAAATGCAATTTAAAATATCTCTTCAAATTCGTCTACCAAGCTCCTTATAAAGATGTTGGTTCTGAGAATGAGGTCTGCGCAGTACTAGTCGGAAAATATGATGGTGATGTGAAGCCAAACCCCAAGGAAGTTGCGGAATGGAAATTCGTTAACTTAAAGGAATTAGAGGAAGAAATAACGAATGAAGATAGGTATACCCCTTGGTTCAGAATAGCCTTTGAGAAGCTTAAGAAATATAACCTTGAAAATCTTCTAGAAACACTCCCTTAACCATGAGATTTCTTAACTAAACTCCAAATCTTCTTCCTAACTTTTTCCGCATCCCTCAAGCCTTGGATTGAGATCCTTGCCCCAGCGTAGGTTACTGGAAATCTGCTACCAACTGTAAGCACATGAATGGTAGATATTCCCAACATCTTCTCTAAGAAGTTCTGTGATTCGAGGAGCTCTGAAACGCTTTTTAGAGGCATGGAATTAAAGGAATTTCCACTCAAACCACATCTCTCTATAATTCTCTTATTGGTTATCCAGTAATGCTTGTGTTTGTAAATTCTGTTCGCTAAGATGGAACTGATCAAGAAGATTAGGGGATAGAAAGCTAAAGAAGTAAGGAAGAGCAAGGGGTTTCTCACGAGAAGTGAGAGGACGGTGAAAATGAGGGTTACTATACCTAGGGTCATGAAAAGAGCTATCAGGGAAGAGAGGAAAAGGTAAATCTTGAACTCTGGGGCTGGATCAATTTCCTCCACTATCCTTTCGTCCTTTTCTAGCTTTAATTCTCTCACTTATTGGGAAAGTTAACTCTTCGTTAAAAACCTTTTTATACCGAGCTCGTCTAGTAAATGCATGGCAATAGGGATAACTCTATGTTATGAAGATGGTATTTGTGATGTTTGTGGAAGAAAGAGAGCTGTTAGGATAATCTTCGATGAGGATTCTAAGATGATGTTGAAAATCTGTGATTCTTGTGCTAATAGATTTCCAAATAAAAGCGTTGAGTTCATGCTCGCTAAGTATGGAAAAGTTATGAAGCGCGGAGCGAGTTAAGCCACAATCTAAGCAAATCAAAAAACATTCTGAGAGATGTCTTTACAATTCGTGGAGAAATTGAACTACTTTCTTTAGAAAACCTCCACTCAAACTCCATTTCCCCGATTTTGAATCCTCTTCTGAGAGCTTTCACTACGAGCTCCGTATCTATTACAAATCCGTTGGACTCTAGCTTTAGCTTCTCAACTACCTCTCTCCTGATCAGTTTAAATCCTGCTTGCAAATCCTTGAACTTATGATGAAAGAGGATTCTAGTTAGAATTAAATACCCCTTACTTGCTACCCTTCGAAGGAGGGGGTAGTTCAAGATCTTTCTCCTACAGAGGATAATGTCGTAACGCTCTTTTTCTGCAGATTTTATCATCTCGATTATCGCTTCTGGAGCAACCGGGCAATCCACATCATAAACAATTAAATACTTCCCCCTAGCAACCTTGAAACAATTTCTCAATCCGAACCCTTTCCCCATTCGCCTAGGAAAGCTTATAAATATAACTTTCCTATCCCGTTGAGCTAGTTTTAAGCCTATTTCCTCTGTTCTATCAGTACTCCCATCCTGGGCAAATATAATTTCATAGGAAAAATTAGATTGTCTGAGGACACCACTTAATTTTTGATAACATTTCAACATTTCTCTCTCAGCATTATAACATGGAATGCAAATGGAGACCCTTGGGTTTTTCATAGGGAAAATAAAAAAAGTTTCTTATTTAAAGTTTAGCGGCAAAAAAATTTAAATCCTAAGACATGAGACTATTTATTGTTATGATGAAGCTTTTAACTAAGATTGCAATTATCTCCCTTCTCCTAAATTTTATTCCTCTCTTAATTGACGTCTCGTATGCTTATGTCTTCAACTATCGTTATACGATAACAATAAACAATACTCAAAATCCAAATGATTTAACTGATTATCAGATTAGAGTTGTTGTTGACACAACTTCTCTGATCTCAAATGGTTATATGAGGAATGATTGTGGGGACATAAGATTTACAGATAATCCAAATGCTTGGAATACGTTAACTACTGGATTTGACTACTGGATTAAGCCAGGAACTTGTAACACATATAATACTGAAATTTGGGTTAAAGTACCAAGCATTCCAGGAAGTTCGACGAAGAAGATTTACATGTACTTTGGGAATTCTTCGGCAAGTTCTTTAAGTAATGCAGATAAAACTTTCATTTTCTTCGACGATTTTGATGGAACCTCACTAAATACTAGTAAGTGGAGCGTCTCTATAACTGATCCTGCTGGATATTCTGTAAGTTCTGGTCGTCTAGTCATGTGGAATGATCCTGGGGGGAGTATCAGTATAAAAACGACTTCCTTTTTCAGTACTTCTAACATTGTAGAATTCTACTCTTATGCCTCTCTATCATCTGAAACTCTTTTGTATAGAGGTTTTCAGTCTTATGGGGAAATTTATGCGTATTGTGGATCCAGTAGTAAGGCTATGTACTTGAATTGTGATGGTTCCTTGAAGGTTTCGTACGATGTATCTGGAGCTACTTGGGGTGTGGCCACAGTAAATGGAAAAGCAAGATTATATAGGAATTATGTGCTTAAAGCCAGCAAAGATTGTAGCCCAAACACTGCAAGAGTTTACTTTTACTTGAGGTCTTGGACCGGCCAGCAAAGTCGTAGCTATCTCTATATTTACTTTGTGAGAGTCAGAAAATTTACAGATCCTGAGCCTACAGTGAGCCTATCTTCCATAGAATGCGAGCCTAGCCATTGTTATGCAGCTTGTGGAGCATCTAAAGCTTGTGAGGGTAAGAAGCCTGGGCAAGCTTATATCTGTACAAATACTGATGGTTGCCCAAATACCAAGGGAGAACCAAGTATAATTCCCTACAAC
>CAYLRC010000011.1:0-15374 GCA_964386445.1 Candidatus Woesearchaeota archaeon | reverse complement strand
TGGGCCCGCTGGGATTTGAACCCAGGACCTTCGCCGCGTCAGGGCGACGTCATACCCCTAGACCACGGGCCCAACCAGATATAGAAAAATTTTCCTTAATTAAAACTTTCCCTGCAAACTTTCCAACGACTTCAACTCTTACTTTATAATATCCCCCTTCAGAAATCCATGTATGAATTCGATTGAATCAAAAATCTATAGGAGGATATGTAGAACCCTTGGTAAATACTCTCCACTTTGGGGTAAAATAGACAAGAGCTATTTTAGAAAGTTGGAGCGACCCCTCAAGCTTTCAGATTTAGGTGTGAAATATGAAGAAGTTGGGAAATCTTGCCTGAACATCCTTTTTCTGGGCCTCTCAATTTCAATCATCTTAATTATCCTTCACCACATTATTGAAGCGCTCCTAGCCTTTTCGATACTCTGCCTCTTGATTTACTTTTTAGTTGAATATCCGGGAAGAAGGGCTAGGTTGATGAGAATCGAGGAACTGAGGAATTACCCAGAGATGTTGATCTATCTCTCAAGTTATCTCAAAGTAAATCCAAATCTGGAAAGGGCTGTCGATTTTACTACTCAGAATATAAGAGGAAAGTTGTCTAAGAGATTGAGATCAATCCTAAGGAGGAGTTTACTTGAAGGTAACCTAAAGGAAAGATTGGTAAATCTAGTTAGGGAGCTAGACGAGGGGTTGAGTAAAGAGTTCTATTATCTGATCCTAAGTCTATCGGAGAGTGTTGAGGAGAGGAGGAAAGAGATCTTAGATAGAGGCCTGAACTTGGCTCTCGATAACTTACTGAGGAGATTTAAAGAATTCTCCCATTCCTTGTATCTTCCAACTCTCCTAATCTTCTCCCTCGGTACAGTTCTCCCTCTTATCTTAATTTCATTTTTTCCCATAGTACTCATCTTCTTTAGAGTGGAACTGAACCACGCTTATTTTTTCATACTTCCCTTCTTAAGCTTAATTGGGGTTTGGGTCTGCTTTAATAGGTTGATTGAGAGAAGACCTGAAGTTTCCTCCTCATCCATCGAAATTCCAGAAACCCAAGAAGTAAACCACTCCTATTTATTCCTGATATTCTTCTCGATTTCCTTCCCTTCCGCAATTCCCTTCTTGAACTTCTTTGGGACAGGGAATTTGGGTAACGGATGGCTTTTCCTCTTTCTCCCTACTTCCATAGTTGCTACAATCTCCCTCGGGTTTTGGTTAAAAAGCAGGGGTAGAGTTAAGAAGTTGATAGAGAATGAAAGGATGGAAGAGGAAATTATAGGATTTAATTATAGTATTGCTTCCATGATAAGGGAGAGGAAAAGTATTGAGGAAGCTCTATCCTTTTGGTTGAAGAATTGTAAGGAATCTCAATTGTCCAAATTGGTTTCCAAGTTGCTTAGAAGAATTAGAAAGCTTGGCCTAAGTCTAGAGGAGGGGATAAGGGATAAAAAGTATGGAATTTTGAGCGAAATTTTTTCAGAAAAGGTGAGAACTTCCTTCAGGATCCTGAGTATGGAATGGAAGAATTCCGAGGTTTTGGCAGATATATTATTTACAATAACTAGTTATTTTGAGGAGTTGAAGCGAATTGAGGAGGAGGGTAAGTTGATGCTTAGACAAACAATTTCAGTTATGAGATTAACAGCAGTGCTTTTTGCACCACTTACATGTGGTTTAGTTATTGGGATGTATCATTTACTCCAAACTACCTTTTTGAGAATGGTCTCAACCCAAGTACCTCTCTTCCTTATTTCCATGAATCCATTTTCAGTTGGTGTGGAAATCCTTCAATTCATTCTAGGGATCTATTTGATAATCTTATCGCTTCTTCTCCTCAAAATATCGACTTTCTTAGAATTCGGTCCAAATAGGTTGAAATTCGAATCGAGAATTTGTAAGCTACTGCCCATAAGCTTCTCAATTTTCATGATCACCTCGATTTTGAGCGTGTTAATATTAGGGTGAGATTATGAATAGGAAAGGTATTGAGGGCTTACCTTTGAAGTATTTAGTGTTAGTTGTGGCGTCGGTACTCGCAACAATTTTAATAATAACGACTTACAACAGTCTAGGGGCTGACATAAAGAATGCTACTTCCTTCCTTGGCGAATATGTGAGAAACTTGACTATGAACTTAACGAAGTGAGGGGAGAGAGATGGATCATACATTGAGTTTGCTAGTCTCAATTATCTCCAGCATTTTCCTAATTTCTATTCTATCGGCTCAAGTACTTGAAGTTAAAAGATTTGCTGAGAGGAGTGATCTCTTTTCTTCCCTAGCTGAATTGAAGGAGAAAGCAAGGATTCTTAGATACTCGAGTGAGGGGAGTTTTGATAGAGTGAGAGTATTCGTCCCAGAGGATTGTTTCATCTTCTTCGATTCGAAGGAAGATAGGATAGAAATTCATCAAGGGGAGAATGTGGAATTCTTAAAGTTTCCAGGGGACATAATTTACGATCTTAAGGTTAGCGGAGGCATGAACGAAATAGAGCTCTATTTTGGAGCGAAGGAGAAGGAAGAGAAAGATAATTTAACCCTGATCTTCAAATGATCAAGCAAATCTTGGAAAATCTGGAACTCTTGATCTCAGTAATCTTAATTCTAAGTATCCTCAACTTCTTCTTCCTGAGCTTGAAAGATTTCCTAACTATTTGGAAAATTGAGAATTTCTGCGATAACCTAATTTCTAACTTAGAGCTCCTCCGCTACTCACCAACTAATCTCTCCTTAAGCTTAAGTTCCCCTCCTGGAAAAATTCGGATAAGTGAGGGAAAACTAGAGTTCCACTCAACCTCCTATAGTTGTGAGAGATATTTCAATTTTAGCTCAGTAAACGCTGAACTAAACCTCTCCCATAGATTGAGGATAAGAAAAATTGGTGAGGAGGTGGTGTTGGAAAATGAATGATTTATTAATTACTATCTTCACTTCCCTAGCTCTTTGCATTATCTTAGCTTCCATCCTAATTTTACTCTTTCAGGATTTCGAGTTGCTCCAAGAAATCTCTAAATATAGGAGGAAGTTGAATAGATTGTCGATTTTCTTAATTGAATCCGAAAGAGGCAATGAGAGCGTAGTTTTAGAAATGGGTTCAGCTCCTCAAGTCTGCCTCCCATTTTATAACAGGTCCAAGAATGAACTCAAGAGGATTTGTGTTTGAGAAGAAAGGAGTTGGGAAGTTAATTGACATTTCCCTATTTCTAATGCTCCTGACTTCAATTTTAGTTACTACTTACTACAAATTCGGGGGAGATGAACTTAAATTAATAGAGAATAGGGTGAGGAAGGAATATAGCTTTAGGATGCTTTCTTCTGTTCTCCAGTATAAGATTAGGAGATTTGGAAATATGAGTTCAGCCGAAGCGATAGAGAGATATTTTTGTGAAGGTAAGCCGAGCAAAACAGAGGTTATTTCCGAGCTCCAATCAGCTTTTGATAAAGTAAGAGGAGATTTCGATTACATCCTAGATATTAATTCTGGGAAGGAACAACTGCTCCTTTATTCCTATAAGCCAAGCATCTGTTTAGAGAGAATTACCCTCAGTAAAATAATCCTCACTACTCCCTGTGGAGAAGAGTTAAATCTAACCCTTGGGATCTTCTCGAGATTTGAGGAAGTTGAGAAATGTTAAAATTCAATTAGGGATTTCTGCTCCTCTCTGAAATACTTGGAGAAGATTTTCAAGATTTCCCTATTCAACTTGTACCAGTACTTCCTGCTGGGTATATTGAATCTTTGGATCATAGAAATCCTCAACTTCTTCCCCTTGTATTCAATTTCCCTATTACCATCTTCCTTAATCCTACCTTTAAAGAGCTTCAGCCTCCTTTTCCCTTCCTCGTTTTCCTGAACTACAGCACCGAGGACCCACTTCCCAGTTACCCTTAAGACTATTGTTTCCAAGTCCTTCCATCTAATTACTTTCTTTCCCCCACCCTCCTCCATTATCTAAATCTAGAGTTTCAGCATATAAAAACTTTAATTTTCCATCTTCCTCCCAAAATTCATGTGCATCTTTGGGAAATGTAAGGAGGTCAAGGAGCTTAGGGAGGATGTGGAGAGCATAAGTAAGAGCATAGAATCTCTAAGTGCGGAAGTCAGCTTATTACGAGAAGAAGTTGAGAGATTGAGGAAAAGGCTTAAAAAGAAATAAGATTTAATCTTCTGAGATGGCAAAGTTTAAGGAAGCAGAAGCAAGGTTGTTTAAGAATGTTTATGTATGCAAGAGGTGTAAGGCTACGATTAGAGCTGACCCGGATAAAGTTAAGGCGGGAAAGGTGAAGTGTAGGAAGTGCGGCTCTAAGGCTTTGAGATTAAAGCATAGAGAAATAAAAGGTTGAACTCACTCTGTTTCTATTTCCACTACAGTCGTCTCGAATTCCCTCTTCACTCCTTCGAACCATCCATATTTTTCCTTTACCATTGCCTCAATCTTTCCTATCTCTTCCAAGTTCTGCTCCGACGTCTTCAAGAACTCCAAAACTTTGAAGATCTCATGGAATTTCTCAGACAAATCTTTCACTAACTTCTTTCCAGCAATTACTAGCTCTAAATGCTTTTCTATGAGCTCATCCCTATCTATCTTCTTCATCTCTTCAACTAACTTAGAAAGCTTCGTAATTTCCTCCTCAAGCCCTTTCCAAGATTTTATCATAACTCTCAATTAGGAGGAACTTTCTTAAGAAGTTTTCCAAATTCTGATCCTCAGCCAGTGGATTTCTTTGTTTCTTGGAAAGCTAGTAATTTTGTATATAGAAGGATTTAAAAGTGAGGCTCGCTATTTGAACTTAGATGTTAGATTGGATTATAGTTGCGACATTTTATGCAATCTTCGCCCTCATCCTTATCCTAAATAGGAAGAGGATAGAGGTCCTTTGGAAAGTAGGGTTTGTTCTCAAGACGAGGAGAGGGATTAAGATAATCGATAAGCTTGCAAAGATCCCAGTAATTTGGGACGTACTCTCGACAATAGGTGTAGTCCTCTCAATCTTCTTAGTATTTGCCACCCTCTTCATGCTGTCTTACTCCTTCTTTGGCCCAATTATGAGTGGTGAAGTTCCAAATGCTCAGGCTGCTGTAATTCTTCCTTATAAGTCGCCAATCCTCTTCTCCCTCATACTCCTAATAATAATCCATGAGTTTTCCCATGGGATCGTGGCTAGGGTGAAAGGGGTTAGGATAAAATCTATTGGAGTTGGAGTCCTAACTTTCCTCCCCTTGGCATTTGTGGAGGTTGATGATGAGGACCTGAAGAGGATAAGCAGATTGGATAGGATGAGAATTTTTTGCATGGGATCTTTTGCAAATATCCTAGCATTCTTTGCCTTTAGCTTATTCCTCTCAAACCTCTATTATCCATTTCTCCTAAACCAAGTGATGGAAGCAAAGGGAGTCATGATCTTAGATGTGTTTCAAGGGATGCCTGCTGCTAAGGCTAATGTGACTAAGGGAGCAATAATCCACTCAATCAATAACTTTTCAGTTCGTAATCTCAGCGAGTTTAGGGAAGCGCTTAGCAAGGTTAAGCCTGGAGAGAATGTAGTTTTACAAACCAGTAAAGGTGAATTCGTCGTGAAGACTACCCAACACCCTCAAGATCCGAATAAGGCTTATCTTGGAGTCTCACTTTCCGACTACTACGATGTGAGAGAAGGTGCTAGGGAGAGATTTGGTATTCTGGTGGATTTCTTCTCTTGGTTTGCGAGCTTCTTACTCTACGCGGCTAACCTAAACCTCCTAGTAGGCTTAGTCAACCTACTACCACTCTTGATAACAGATGGCTCCAAGCTCCTCTACGATTTCCTGGATTACATCTCTCCAAACCAAAAAGTGAAGCTATACCTCTTCAATTTCATAAATTCCTTCACAATCTTCCTCTTCATCGCCCTCCTCTTCCTTTCTATGTTCTCAACTGGAGTAACCTTGCTCTAGTGACAAAAGATTTTGGAAATTCTGAAAAAACATTTTTATTCTTCGAAAGCTTTAAAATAAGATATGCGCTCTCGGAGGAAGAAATCTAAGAGTAAGAAAGCTAAAAAGAAGAAGAAAAAAGGAAAAAAGAAGGAAAAGAAGAAGAAAAAGGTTAAAAAGAGAGTAAGAAGGAAGAAAGCTACCGAAATTCTAAAGAATGAGGACATTTATTCACTTTTTAGGAAGATAGTTGGGCTAGAAGGCATTAAGCTCGTTGAGATCCTTTTGGAGAAGAGAATTGTTGATGAATTTAAGCTGGCTGAGCTAATGGAGAAAGAAGTTAATGATGTGAGATCCCTTCTCTACAAGCTTTACATGCATAAGCTAGTCTCCTTCTCTAGAAAGAGAGATAGGAAGAGGGGTTGGTGGATCTATTCTTGGTGGGTCGATCTCCCGAGGGTGTTTTATCTTGTAAAGAAGGAGAAGCTTAGAAGACTTGAGTTAATTGAAGAGAGGATCAAAAAGAATGGGTCTGTGGAGATCTTCGAATGCCCAAGATGCGAGCTTAAAATGCTGTATGAGAAGGCATTGGAAAATATGTTTACTTGTCCAAATTGTGGTGTTCCCTTAAAGGCTGTTAATTTGGAGATCTTAAGAGATAGATTGAAGAGGGAAATAGCTAAGATAGAGGAATTAGAGAGGAAGTATGCATAGCCCGGGGCGGATTCGAACCGCCGTCGCAGGGTTTCCTTCTTCATCCGAGTTCAGAGCTTTAGACCGAAGTCCAAAGCCCTGCATCCTTGACCGCTAGACGACCGGGCTATATTCTTAATCTTATAATCGGGTTTTAAAAATTATTCCTTCCTCCTCCTCAGAAGCTCGTAGAGCTTTTCGAGAGCTTCTCTAACAACTTCCTCAATGGAAAAGCCAACCGCTTGGATGGATGTTCTCCCAAGTTCCTTGAGATGGAGCTTTGCTTGGAATTTACTCTTTCCAATTTTCTTGAGGTTGATCTCCAATTTTTCTAACTCAGGCAATAAGTGCTTTATCTTCCTCAGAGGGTTCCTAACTTTCTCGGAAAGATCGAGCGGTATCTCCTTAATTCCGGAGAACCTCACTTCTAGTCTCTCCCTAATTTTCAGCATTTCTAACAAATCTTTCCTAAGTACAATACCAATGGGCCTCTCTTCCCTATCGAGAACGCATACTCCTTTGAGATTATGTTTCAACATGAAATCTATTACTTCGGATATTCGAGTACCTCCTCTTATTTGGAAAGGAACTCTCCTCAAAATTCCTTTAACTTCGAACTCACTTAATCTATCTGCTCTAAATTTCAGTTTAGTGAATTCCTTGAGGCTTAGGATCCTGAGGATATCAATAAGTAACACAATCCCGATGACTTTACCACTTCTATCGACCACAGGTAATCTATCTATCCTATGGAACTGCATAAGTCTCAAAGCTTTTCCAATCCTATCTTTCGGTTTCACTGGAGTAATGGATTTCCGCATGACATCCCTCGCTCTGAGCTTCCTGAACTTAAGCGACTCTTTAAACGACTTCAATATATCGTACTCTGAAATTATCCCAACAACCCTTCTTTTCTTATCCACTACAGGTATTGCTTCGACACCACTCATCAAAATTAGATCTAAAACTTTGGAAATCGAATCCTTTGGACCAACTGTAGGTGGGAAAAACATGAAGTTTTCAACTTTTCCACTTATTTTTCCTAGATAAAGGAAATCGTAGAGGGTTATCATGCCAACGAGTTTAGAATCTTCAACGACAGGTAGCTCCTTTATGTCATTTTCCTCCATCAGCGAAATTGCTTTTCTCAGGCTCTCACCTTTTCTTATCGTTATCACTCCTCTATTCATCACGTCCTCAGCGAGCATAGAGGGAAAAAGAAGGAGAAATTTTAAAAGCTTAACTAGTGGTATAGGTTTCTTTTAAACCCATCTTAAGGATAACGTTAATAAATAGGGATTGATTTCTACTATACTAAATATGAGGGAATTCAGTTTACTTGAAGGTGAGGAGATAATAGAAGAAATAAAGCCATTGCCAGCTTTAAAGTGGTACTTCTTTGTGAAATGGTTGATTAGTTTACTTGTTATCCCATTTCTTTTCATTTACATATTTATGTTCTCCGCGTTTTTGGGACCCCAATTCCTCATTATGTCAGTCGTACTATTCTTCATCGTTTATTTCGGGTTGGCATGGGCTCTAAGCAATGTGTCGTACAATAAATTTCATTATTGGATTACAAATAAGAGGATTGTTACGAAGAGAGGGATTTTAGGATATCAGATTATATCGATTCCCTATGAGAGGATTTCAGATATAGTAATCTCCAGAACATTCCTTGAAAGGCTCTTTGGAATTGCTAGTTTGCATATCCAAAGCTTAGCTGGTCAGATTAGCTTTCGCAGATATTCGATGCTAGGTAGTGAGGGCCAACTGCTGGCAATCCCAAATCCCGAGGAGACGCAAAAGAGGATACTTGAGCTTGTTAGGGCAAAAAGGAGAGAAGAAGGTCTAACGATGTGATTTAATCTCTTAGTTTAGGAACTATTATAAACCCTAATTTTCGCGTATTTTACGTGAAATTTAAGTGTGAATGCGGGAGGATTCACGCAAATGAACTTGAGTTCATTGAAATAAGTAGGAAAGTCGACGACTTAGCGAGGAACTTAAAGGAATTGAAGCTAGGGAAAAAGTGCTTGATTGTTTCCGGGCCCAAGACTTACAGAATAGCTGCTTCTAAAATTGAGGAGGAGTTAGAGAAGGAGTTTAAGGTAAAGACTTTCATAGCCCCTAAGTTTACTCTGGAGAACTTGAGGAATTTGATTAAGATCTCAAAAAGATTTGATTTCGAACTAGCTGTAGGAGGGGGAAGCGTAATAGACTTAGCTAAGTTCAGTAGTTTCAGGAATGGGAAGAGGTTTGTCGCATTCCCGACAACCCTTTCCCATGATGGAATAGCATCTCCGATAGTTTCTCTGAGGACGAATTCTACAAAGCTTTCTGTCCTCACCAAACAACCAGTTGCTATTTTCGTAGATCTTTCTATAATAAGCAAAGCCCCAAGGAGGCTTAGGCTTGCTGGTTTTGGAGATATATTAGCGAAATATACTTCCTTAGCCGATTGGAAGCTTGGGAAGAAGGAATTCAATGAATATTACTGTGAGTATACAGCTAATTTAGTAAAGGAGAGCCTGAAGAGGGTTCTTAAGGCGAAGAAGGATGTGAGGGATGGGACTGAGAAAGGGTTGAAGGTTGAGGTAGAGTCATTGATAAACTGTGGGGTAGCAATGGCATATGTAAATTCATCGAGACCATGCTCTGGAAGTGAACACCTGCTCGCTCATTATCTGGATCTCTACTCGAGGAGTAATGCATTACATGGGGAGAAATGTGCCCTAGCTACGATAATAATGAGCAAACTACACAAACTGAAGTGGAAGAAGATTAGGGAAGTGATGGAGTTCGTCGGCTTAAAGACCACAGCTAGAGCTCTTAGGATATCTAAGGAGAGTTTAATAAATGGGATCGTTAAGTGTAAGAACTTGAGGATTGATAGATATACAATTTTACATAAGTTGAATCTGAACGAAGAGGAGGCCGAGAAAGTAGCAATGGAGACCCATGTTATTTAGCTTCACAATTTTTATTAACTCCGAGAATTAATAATCCTATATGCCGAGGAAGAATTCAAGAAGTTATGAGCGAAGAAAGGAGAAAAGAGACAGGGCGCTCCTTATCTTAATCGTTGTGATCATAATCCTCGGTGTTGGCTTAACTTCTGTAATCCTCTGGTCTTCTGGCTTCTTTCCCCTAGAGGGGAATGTAGCTTTAATAAAGATAATTGGCGATATAGGGAGCGAGGAAAGCATTTTAGCTTCGGGTGTAAGCAGCTCAGAAATTGTAGAAGAGCTAGAGAAAGCTGCTGAAGATCCATCTATTAAAGCAATAGTACTTGAGATAAATTCCCCAGGTGGGAGTGTAGTTGCAGTTAATGAAATTTCTAGGAAATTAGCTGAAATAAATAAACCGAAGGTAGCTTGGATAAGAGAAATGGGAACTTCTGGAGCGTATTGGATAGCAACTTTTTGCGATAAGATAATTGCTGACGAATTCAGCATGACTGGAAGCATAGGGGTCACGGCAAGCTATTTAGAATTCTCTGGATTTTTACAGAGGTATAATATAAGTTATGTCAGATTAGTCTCAGGAGAAAAGAAGGATATGGGGTCTCCATTTAAAAAACCTACAGAAGAAGAACTTGAGATATTCAAGGAGATGATAAAAGAGGTTTATGATAGGTTTGTTGAAATTGTAGCTAAGAATAGAGGATTGAACGAGAGCTTTGTTAGAAACATTTCAGATGGTTCGATTTTCTCCGGGAGAAAGGCATTGGAATTGAAATTAGTAGATGAGCTTGGAGGGGAGAAGGAGGTAAAGGAAGCTGTAAAGGAGTTAACCGGATTGAAAGAGGTTAAATTTAAGGAGTTCGGGAAAAAGATAAATATCTTAGAATTGCTCTCACTTTTTGGTCGAAGTCAGTTCCTACCAATTGAAAAAATAAGGATTACGGTTTAAGGCTTCTTCAAGTGCTCCCAAACGTGTTCGAACATGTAGTCCATTGCCTTTCCAAAGTTTTCGCTGTTTACCCAGATTGCAGATTCGAAATTCGGATTTACCCTATCAGAAGTTGGGAAGAAAACTACATACTTGCCGTCGATGACACAGAACCTTGCATTCACATCCTTTAAATCCTTGACTTCAGCAGTCCTCTTTAACTCACTGACTACATCTCTGTTCTTTTCGGTTACGGGGAATGCGATCTTAATCTTCACTCCCTTATTCTTAGCTTTTTCGAGGACTGGTAGGAGTTTCTCAACTTTCCTAATTATCCCTTCTTCAGAACTAACGATGTATACCTTCTTCTGAGCTTTTTTTATCAAATTCTCAAGTTGTCCATATACATTTAAACTTCCCCTGAGCATTGCACTTATCTCAGATGTGTCGATGTACTCCTCACCTTTCTCATAGATCCTATTTAATTCCTTGAACACCTCTGTTTTCTTTATTTTATCGATTAACTTTATCCTTCTTTCAGCATCTTCCTTTATGATTCTCTTTACTCTTTCCAGTACCTCAGCTGGAGGTACTGCTATGAATTTGGTTGGTTTTCCCAATTTCATTACTACAAATCCTTTCCTCTCCAGACTTTCCAGGATATCGTAAGTCCTCGATCTAGGAACTCCGGATATTTCGCTCAATTCCCCAGCCGTGCTGACTCCTCTACTCAGTAAGCTCGTCCAAATTTTTACTTCGTACAAATTCAAGTTGAAGATTTTCCTAAGTCTTGCGAGCAAATCTTCGCTTACTACCATTTTTCCTACACCATTTATTTTCAATACTCTTTGGTAATAATATTTGAAAGATTTATTTCCTTATAAATTTTCCTCTAATTCAAATCTCTGGGAATAAACACCCTTAAGCAGGAGATTCGTAAATTTTATGCCTTTAGGTTTTCCCAATAAAAAGCGAGATTTACTTCTTTTGCATCTCATACAATTTCTTGACTCTTTCAACCGTGTCACATTCATCAGGAGATTTATCAAATCTTATCCTTACTAATCTTGGAAATCTCAAAGCAAAGCCACTTTCGTAATTTGGCGATTTCTGAATTTCTTGATAGGCGACCTCAACAACTAAGTAAGGAGCAATCTCCACATGAGTCCCACTTTCCTTTATGATATGGGGCTTCAATAACTCAGTTAGATCTTCGAAAGTTACATCTTCAGGATTTTCCTTCTTTTCTTTAATTCCCGTTCCAAGCATCCCACACCTCAAGAATTTTCCAGTGCTTTCGTCCCTACAAGCTAACACAAATGATCCTAGCCAGCCTGCTCTTTTACCTGTTCCCCAAGTAGCCCCGACGATGACTAGGTCTAAAGTTTCCATAACCGGTTTTATCTTATACCAACCTCCAACCCTTCTACCAAACATGTAAGGAGAATTCAAGACTTTTAGGAAAATTCCTTCTTGTTTAGCATTTAAGGCTTCATGGTAGAATTTTTCCAATTCTTCTAAGCTATCAGTTACTATTTGTTTAGCTAGCTGGAACTTACCTTTCTTTACTTTCACAATTTTCTCCAAGATTTTCCTCCTTTCTTTGAATGGTTTGTCGAAGAACGTTTCCCCATCTACATAAACCACATCGAATAAATTCATTTGAATAGGGATCTCCTTAACCATTCTCTCAATCTCATACTTCCTATGGATCCTTTGACTGAGGACTTGGAAAGGTAAAGGATAACCAGTCTTCGGATCTATCCCAAGAACTTCACCTTCGACTATGCACTCATTTGGTATCAAGCATTCCTTACACAACTTTACTAGATCTGGGAATTGCTTAGTCACATCTTCCAAGCGTCTAGTAAAGATCCATACCTTATCCCCCTTCTTATGACATTGCGCCCTCATCCCATCGTACTTCCACTCAGCAGCCAATTTCCCAAATTCCTTTAAAACTTCTTGAATGCTTGGAGCTTTTTCTCCGAGCATGAGTTGAATGGGTTTTCCAAGAACCGGTTTAACTTTCCTCAACCCCTTTATTCCCTCTTCCTTAGCAATCCTAGCAACTTCTCCAAAATCTGATAATATATTCCAAGCATATTCAACAGCTTTCGTAGCCTCTTCAACCTCCTTCCTGTTTGAGAGGTCTTTAATCAAAAATGCTTGGGCGATAGCATCTCTTATTATTCCCTCAGCAACCCCAACCCTCAATTCTCCAAGGATCAATCTCACAATGTACTTAGCTTCCTTTGGTGAAGCATTTGAAATCAGTTCAGCAACCAACGAAATTTTCTTATCTACAGTACCAGGTCCAGTTAGTTCAGCACATTTTTCAAGATTTTGAAAGATCTTCTCCACTGTAATCTCCTTTCTTAAGAGAGTAAACTGCTTCCTTTCCTTCAATGCTTTTTCAGCAGCCAGCCCCAGATCGCCAAGTTCCTTCCAAGAATTCTCAACCTCAGCCTCGCTTAGACCAGTTGCCAAGCTTATTGCCTTTATCATTAGCTGAGAAGCTATCCCAACCTCTTTATCACTATACTTCGGAAATATCTCCCCACAAAGGAGGAGAAGGACCTTTGGTAAGTGTTCACTATCAACTCTCTTTATGAAGTCCCTAATTATTGCAGTGAGCTCTAATCTCTTAGTAGTCTTCTCTAATTTTTCGTAAATATCAGCAACTTCTGAAAATTTCATGAAATGAAGTAAGCTGAGAGTTTATTTTAATTTTTCTAACTGAATTTCAGTTACCGAACTTCCTTCGCCCACTTTCTTGCGAGATAAGTGAAGACAAATGGAACTAAAATTGTAGAAACTGCGGAGACCGTGACCAATGCGCTGTAGAGAGAAGTGCCTATAATAGATGCTTCATATAACATTTTAACTATTACCAAACTCGTGCTGAATCTAACGCAAAGGCCAATCCCAAGCAATAGGGAAGCCTTCTTTCCTATTTCCCTAGATCCTACAGCTAAAGAGCTCAGAATTTTCGAGAGTGATGCTACGATGAAAATTAAGATAGTTAAAATTGGGAAATTAAACACGGAATCTAAGCTCGTAGTGGCCCCAACCCAGAGGAAGAATATGGGGGCAAAGAAGCCATAAGCTAATACCCTTATCTCGCTTTCTATTTCCTTGAGCAATTGTCTTGGGAGGAAGTTCGATATAGTTATACCTGAAAGCAGGGCTGCTATCGCCATCAGTTCCCCGTATTTCCCTATGGCCAAGAAAACGAAGAAAAAGAAGAGGGAGATAGCTAGTAAATGATATTTTAAGGTTCTTATCTTGAACTCTTTTCTTATCCACTTTCTCATCTTGATTAAAATTCCAGTCAATAGGAAGAGGAGAAGGAGAGAAAGGATAACATTACTTACATTAACTTCACTTTTAACTCCAAGAAATACAGAAACTAGTACTAGTGCAAGCACTTCGAAAGCATCGTCCATAGCGCCTATGCTTATTATTAATTCCCCGATCTTCTTTTTCACTAGCTTTAACTCATCTAAAATTGGCAGAAGTACAGCTTCTCCAACTGTTGCGAATGAAAGCGCGACGATGATTGAGACAATGAGGGGATAGGAAAAAATGAAATGTAGGAGTAAAGTTCCGAAGAAGCATTCAGTTAGGATTATGAAGAATGTAGAAGTAAAGATAAACTTACTTGATCTAAGTATCTCCCTAACGTTAATTTCGAATCCTATTATGAATAACATGAATAACATGCCTAAATTTGAGAGGACGTAAAAGGTACTTGAGCTAAGTGAAGTTGAGAAGATATGGAATTCATTTAGTATTATGCCGAGGAAGAGAGCTGCGAAGATCCAAGGGATTTTGAGTTTCTCGAGGATCACGCCTAAAGTAAGCCCAGCCAAATAAACAAGCATCAGGAGGATGAAAAGTTCCATAAGAATATTTAATTTCGAAGGAGATAAAAAAGTTTGCTCCTATTCTCCTAAATTTTATAAATTTCCAAGTAGTCTTCCAAATCTATGGAGACGTTTGAGTGCATCCTCTCCAGAAGGAGCGTTAGGAATTTCTTGAGAAGGGTGGTTAGTGATACGGAGATAACTAAACTATTAGAAGCTGCAATCCACGCACCGAGCTCAGGGAATCTGCAGAATTGGTTGTTTATTGTTGTTAGAGATCAAACTAAGAAATTACAGTTAGCTGAAGCGGCACTTGGTCAGATGTGGATAGCAACCGCGGATGTGATAATTGTTGTTTGTTCGAAAACAAGTAGGGTAATGTTAAGGTATGGTGAGAGAGGTAATCTCTATGCAATCCAGAATTGCGCTGCAGCGATTCAAAACATCCTGCTTGCTGCGAACGACTTAGGTTTAGGTACTTGTTGGGTTGGAGCATTTGAGGAAGATGCTGTTAAGAGGATCTTGAAGATACCACCTGATATAGATGTGCATGCACTAATTCCAGTTGGCTATCCTGCTGAGAAACCGCCGATGCCGAGGAGGATTCCTTTAGAGGAAGTGGTTTTTTACAACGAATTTGGGAAAAAATCTAAGGATTAAAATTGGATATCAATTCCTTTTAGAAAAAATAAAAAAGAAAAAAGGAGGTGGGGGTGCCTAGAATGAGCATGAACTTAGCGAATCACCGTAATCCCCAAATCCTCATCGAACCCTACTTTCTCTTCTGTCCTCTTTGTTTCTACTGGTCCTAGGATGTATGGAGACTTAACCCCAGTTATGATTGTCATTACCCTTAGCTTTCCAGTCATGTCATCCTGAATTCTTGCCCCCCAGATTACAGTAGCATTTGGATCTATGTTTGCTGTCACCAATTCCCCAACTTTATTAACTTCCTCTAGGGTTAGGTCTTCTCCTCCAGTTATGTGGATCAGGGCTCCAGTAGCTCCCTCA
>CAYLRC010000010.1:0-16592 GCA_964386445.1 Candidatus Woesearchaeota archaeon | reverse complement strand
GAAGAAAACGATGCTATTGGTGCATGGAAGATAGTGGTTTACGATTCAAGTGGTAAGTTAATGAGTGTGAAACAGATCAATTTAGGTGAATAAAATGTCAAGCTTTAAGAAGGGTGTGATCATAACTGCAAGTCTCACTTTGTTAGTCATCAACCTAATAATTTTAATCATCTTACTATTCCTCTCCCCCCAAGTATTTGAAGTAGAGGAAGAACAAATTCTAGATCTGGATGATCTTGTTTGGGTTGAGAAGAATATAGTGGAAAACTTAGAAACTATAGAGAATAGCAGCGACGTGACTACTTATATTAAGTTCGTCAATTTCTTAAAAGATTATTACCCAAATATTGAGAAAAATTTAACTTTAGGGGATTCTTTTGTAATTGTGGAACTGAAGGGGAAGAATTCCGATATTTCGAAAAACCTAACGGTGGGGGAGTGACTATTAAATGTATAAACTAAAAGGTATAGAGCTTAGAGAGTATCAGAAGAATATATTAGCTACGGCTAGAGAAAAAAATACATTAGTAGTCCTACCTACTGGTCTTGGGAAGACAGTAATAGCTCTTGCCCTGTCGCTTGAGAGATTAAACAAGTTCAAAGACCAAAAAATTTTATTCTTAGCTCCAACTAGGCCATTAGTAAATCAACATTACAACTTCTTCCTGAAATACAGTAACTTAGACGAGACATTCGTAAGTGTTTTAACGGGTAAGTTAAGAGGGGAAAAGAGGAAAAAGATTTGGATGGATAGCTTAGTCATCTTTGCTACCCCTCAGACTATTGAAAATGATTTGAAGGAGGGTAGGATAAATCTTAGAGATGTTTGTCTTTTAATCGTAGATGAGTGTCATAGAAGTGTCAAGAATTACTCTTATACTTACGTAGCTAGAAAATATGTTTCTGAGTCAAATAACCCCCTCGTCTTAGGATTAACAGCATCGCCAGGCCATAGCGAAGAGGATATAAGGGAAATTTGTAGGAACTTGGACATCAAGAGAATAGAAATGAGGACGGAAGAAGATGAGGACGTAAAGCCATATATCTTTAAGAAAGTTGTGAATGTCATTCAATTGGATCTTCCTAGAGAACTTCTATACATCCTCAATCTTTTGAAAGAAAGTTTCCGAGCAAGGATTTTAGAGTTAAAAGAGAGTGGTTTAATCGATAAACCACCATCCAAAGTAACTAAGAGTTACCTTCTAGAAAAATCTAAGAAGCTTTTGGAGGAAGTTAAGAATAATAAAAGTCTTTTCCCTCAATTCTTGAAACTAGCAGAAGCGGTGAAAATATATCATGCGCTCGAGTTATTACAAACTCAAGGCCTGAGCTCGTTAAGAGAATATTTCGAAAAACTCATTGAGGAGAAGAAGAGAAGCAATAAGAGATTATTTTCAGATGAAAACTTTAAAGAGGCTTACTTAAGAACTTTGGAACTTTTGAGTAAGGGTATAGACTTGCCAAAATTTGAGAAACTTAAAGAGATCATTCTGATGGAATTGCAGAAGAATCCTGGGGCTAAGTTTATAGTATTTAGCTCCTATAGAAAAAGTGTGAATGCTATCATCGACTTTCTGAAGAATATTGAGTCTATTAGAGTTGCGAAGTTTGTAGGACAAGCTGGTAGTGATGGGATGAAACAGGAAGAGCAAATCCAAAAGATAAGGGAATTTGAAGAAGGTATTTACAATGTATTAGTATGCACAACAATTGGTGAAGAAGGATTACATATCCCAGAAGTTGATGTAGCAATTTTCTTCGAGCCTATCCCATCTGCTTTGAGGACCATTCAGAGGAGAGGAAGGGTTGGGAGAACGAAGTTCGGGAAGATTTACGTGCTAGTCATGAGGAAGACGATTGATGAAGGGTACTTCTGGGTTTCCACGAGAAGAGAGAAAAAAATGAAAAAGGTCCTCGGATTTTTGAGGAAATCTAAGACATTTGAGGAGCAGAGAAAGTTGACATGGTATCTATAAAAAGACAGAGGGTCTTGAAAATTGAGAAGCCGGTCGTGATAGTAGATGCACGTGAGGATTCTCTTCTTAAAGATAAACTGAAAGGGTTTGGTGTAAAGGTTGTGGAGAAGAATTTAGATGTTGGTGACATTATAGTATCTGAAAGGGTTTGTTTCGAGAGAAAGAGTTTTCGCGATTTTGTTAGGAGTATTATTGATAAAAGGTTATTTGAACAAGTCTCCAAGATGGAAAAATCTTTTGAAAAGCCAGTATTGGTAATTGAAGGTTTTGATTTCGAGGAAAGTAGGATGAACAAGAACGTTCTCCTTGGAGCCATTGCTTTCCTGATATCAAAAAGTAATGTGTCTATCATCTTCACCGATTCTTTAGAGGACACTGTTAGATTGATAGTTGGAGTCGCAAAGAAGGAGCAATTAACTAACAGAGTTGCTCTTAGCTTTGTGATGGTTAAGAAACTAATAGGGAAGAAGGGAACTAAAGAGTTCATCTTGGCTTCATTTCCAGGTATAGGACTTAGAACTGCTAGAAAACTTCTGGAAAAATTTGGTAGTTTGGAAAAGATTTTCTCAGCATCTGTTCCAGAACTAGTCAAAGCTGGGTTGGGGAAGAAGAAGGCTGTAGAGTTTAAGAAGATACTCAAAGATGAAAGCAAATAAATTTTTAATTGTTGGATTAGATCCCGGGGTAACTACCGGTTTATGTATCCTCGATTTAGATGGAAATCTCATCCACTCTGAAAGTTCTAGGAATTTAGACGTTAAGGAGATTATAAAGAAAATTTCTCAACATGGGGTCCCTGTCCTCATTGCATGTGATGTTAGCCAGGCTCCTAAGCTAGTTGAAAGAATAGCAGCAAAATTTCAAGCTAAAATTTTTACACCAGTTGAAGATTTAAGCATAAAGTTAAAGAAGACATTAACTCGAGGGATGAAAATAAAAAATGATCATGAGAGGGATGCTATTGCAAGTGCCTTTTTGGCTTTCAGGAGAAATAGAAGTTTGTTTGAAAAAGTTGAGAAAGAACTGTCACATCTCGATAAGGCGGAAAGAGATC
Source organism: Candidatus Woesearchaeota archaeon (assembly GCA_964386445.1). Lineage (GTDB taxonomy): Archaea > Nanobdellota > Nanobdellia > JAPDLS01 > Haiyanarchaeaceae > Haiyanarchaeum. The sequence goes on along the minus strand of CAYLRC010000010.1, from coordinate 13,562 downwards.
TCGTGAAGAAGAAGCTCCTGCTTGGGGAAATCCCCTCCGTCAAAGCTTATATCGAAGAGAAGGAAAAGGTTGAGGAAGAGAGGAAACCTAGGAAGAGAAAAAAGGCACCTGAAGTTGAGAAACTCATAGCTTCACTAAAAGCTGAGTTAAGATCCCTCCAACTAAGAGTTGAGGAGTTGGAGGAAGAAAACAGAAAGTTGAGAAACTTAGTAGTAAGAATTCCAAAGCCTAGTAAAGACGTAAAAGAACTAAAATCCGAAATCAATTATTTGAGGAGGAAAGTTAAGGAGTTATTAGAAGCATTAGATGTTTCGAGGGAAGAAATTAACAGATATAAAAAAGAGATTGGGATTTTGAAGAAGGGTTATCTCATAGTAAGAGAATTCGATGAACTTTCTGAGGATGTAAAGAAGTTCGAGGGAGACGTCCTTTTCATTAAGAAAATCAAGGATTTAGATGAAAAGTTCCTAGATGTTCTAAAGAGACCTCCGCTAATTATAACGAGCTCCATAGATGTTGAAAGTGAAAAGATTTTGTCCGATCACAAGATTCTAGTGGTCCTGGAAAAATACATAAAATTGGAAAGGATCTCAGGTTTATTGTGTGTGAAAAGAGATGAAGTTGAGAAGAAGAAAAAAGTCAAGGAGGTCTTTAAAGAAATTATTGAAGACTATAGGAAAGAGAGAAAAACTGCTCGTTGATGTTGTGCTTTTTCTAATCAAATTTTCCCTCTTTTCTATACCTATTTACATCATAAAATTCCTAAATTTGAATCTCCTTCCACTCCAACAAATTCACGCTTTCATATTGGCCTACTTACTCAACCTAGTATCTATAAAATCTCAAGTATTCTATACTCTCAGTCCAGAGACTCTAGCAGAAATTCCTGCCATTCACCTAGAGAATTTCAACCTTTCCTTCGCAATAGATAACTCTTGTACAGGATACATCGCGATGTTAGCCCTTACAGGGTTAATTTTTTCAACTCCAAGGAAAAAATTCAAGCAAAGGGTTTTGTTCTTGATAGGTGGATTACTCATTTTGTTTGTAATTAACGTCTTACGAATTTTTTTGACTATCTTGTTCGCTTTGAATTTTGGCGAAGAATATTTAGATATCGTTCATGGTCTCCTTTGGAGAGAGTTCTTATTGATAGTTGTAATCCTCCTCTGGATCGTGTTTCTGAAACGCTCTAAATAACTCTACGTACCTTTCCATAAGGTCTTTCCTCTGCAAACGCCACAACATTGAATTTGTAGATTTTTACATCTTTATCTAACCAGCTTCCATGGGGTAATCCAGCTTTCTCACAAAGGGCATTTAAGAAATCCTCTTTTCCCTTTATTAACTCCCAAACTTGAGGGAGGAAAACTCCAGAAAAAAGGCCTTTTCTCAAAATTAATCCGTCTCCTTCTTTAATTTTCTCTAAATACTCTTTTGGATTCTCAACTTCTATTAGCTGCGGTTTAGAAAGTACTGAAACTTCAAAAACTACGACCTCTAGCTCGTCTTGTTCAAGTGGGAGAAATCTAGGATCGTTAAATGCAGCATTTAAAGCTGCTTTAATTACTGCCTCCCCTAGAGGAAAAATTGGTTCTACAAAACCTATACAACCCCTGAGGTCCATTGAGGGATACTTATGAATGGTTACAAATACTCCTCTCCTCTCACTAAATTCAGCTGGTGGTTCTGTTTTCAAATTTTTGAAATGATTCTCAACTGCGGTTCGTGCCAGCTTCACTAGCTTTTCTCCAGCCTCCTCCTCTATTTCCATATCATTATATCTGATAACTCTATCTTTTTATTGTTTATCTCAGAAATAGAAAATTAGAAAATTCTTCTCCAGTTCTATTTTTCATGATGAATAGCATCAAAGAAGCGCGAATTAAAGTGGTGAGTTACTTAACAGCGAAAGGTCCTTCTTTACCTGTAGAACTGACCAAAGTCATGGGTGTTGATACTTTGACATCGAATGCTATTCTTTCTAGTTTGGTGAAGAGTAAGGTTATCTTAAGAACTCACAAAAAAATTGGTTCTTCATACATTTACTATCTAAAAGGTCAGGAAGAAGCTGCGAGAAGAAGAATCTATGAAAGTCTGAGTGAGAAAGAAAAGGCTCTTGTAGATAAGATCAGGAGAAACAGAGTAATTTTTGATCAACATCTATCAAAGGAAGAACGTTTTCTAATAGAGGACCTCCTTGATTTTGTCGAACCCATAGAGGTACGTACGGAAAGTGGAAGTTATCTAGCGTGGAAGTACTACTCTGCTACCGAAGATGAGGTAAGGGAAAAAATTGCTAAGGTGTTAGAAGAGTTAAAGCAGGTAAGGGAAAGTGTTGAGAGTAAAGCTAAGGTCAAAGAAACTCCTATCGATCCTGAAGAGAAGATCAGGGAATTCCTTACTAAGATTGGAGCTAGAATTATCGAATCTTCCTCAAAGAGAAAGGAAAAGGAGTACTTGGTTGAAGTTCCAGGGAAATTTGGGACCTCTAGGCTCTTAGTAAAGTTCAAGGACAAGAAATCTATCGATGAGAGGGATATGTCTCTCCTCCATACTGAGATTTTGAAGAGAAAGCTTCCTATCTTACTTATAATAAGTGGAAAGTTGAGTAAGAAAGCTCGTGAGTTCAAAGAGAAAAATTTAGGAGAGCTAGTAAAGGTATTTAGATTAGATGATCTCTAGCTTTAACTCCCTCCCTTCCCTATCATATGCTTTCAGATCTTTTAGATCATCAAATGGGTACCTTACTATTATCATAAAGAGCCCGTACATGTTGTTTAGGTCTTCTGTCGATGGCTTATTGGAGGGGGAAGGATGAGAATGAATCGATCCTACTATAGAAAGGTCTATTGGCAAATCATAATGAGAGAAGGAGGCAAATCCTTCTCCAAAAATTACTTTAGGAGGTAGGATTAATTCCTTCACTCTTATTTCCTCTCCTTTTTTCTTTCCCCTAAGCAAGAATAAGATCTCTTTAGGGTAGACTTTCTTCGCTGCCTCAAGAACTGTTTTTATCAGCCTCTCTTCAATTATTACTTTCATAGGAGATCGAAGGTTTTGAGAATATAAAAATGTCTCAGTAGCGGGGGGCGGACGTTCAGGTTATCAAATATTTTTGATAACCTTTTGAACTCGACAGGTCGAGCAAAGCTCGAACCTTCCGCCGATCTCCGGGTCTCCCACTGAGTTATGAGCCCGGCGACCACGCCCAGGCTAGTCCACCCCGCTACGGATCATCCAATTTATTCTATTCTATGAAGGGCTTTTATACTTTTCGTATTTTAACTCAAAATTTTGAGATTTTTAAACTTGAGAGATGGTGTCATTACTTCACTATCTTGCCTCGAATCATTCCCCACTTCCAGGTTTTTTAGGCATTCAAAAAGATTCCCAACTAGCATACAGCTCTTCACAGGGTATTTCATCTCACCTCTCTCATAGTAAAATCCCACATCCACGCTTATTGAGAAATCTCCACTTAGTGGATTTACCATATGGGCTCCCCCTATTGATTTCACCAAAATTCCTGTAAAATTTTCCTTTACATCATCTTTCCAACTCTGGATAATGAAATTAGTCGCCCATACTGCTGGCTTTCTAGCTAAAGAACTACAATTTCCAGTACTTTCTCTTCCTTCTTTTTTTGCTGTATAGAAATCGTAAAGGAAATTCTTGAGAATACCGTTCTTTATAACAAATTTCTTAGTTGTTTTCACACCTTCCGCATCGAATTTAGCCGTAGCAAAACCTCCTGGGAAAGTTCCATCGTCTATAATATTTAAGCCCTCCTCAGCAACTCTCGTTCCGATTTTTCCGTAGAAAAAGCTCCTCCTCTTTTGAACATTATCTGCACATATACTTGGTATTAAAATATTACTAACTAAGCCTGTAGCTGGAAAGTATTCAAATATCACATCACATTTCCCCGAAGGTGCTCTCCTCTTTCCCCTTAGCTTAGATACAACTTCTGCTGCTCCTCTACAGACCTCTAGCGGATCAAAATCTATCTCCCTTGAGCATTTGAACTCGGAGAAGGAATTCTTCCCTAAAGTTAAGCTTATTTCGAATCCGAACATATTACCTTCATCTTCTACTCTAATTCCGTTGGAGTTCAGAAAAGTAACTTGACTTTGGGACTTAAAAATCGAAATTTTCGGGATTTTTATCCTCTTACTTACATCCTCCACTATCTCTATGCCGTCCTTGCAAAAATCTATCATCTCCTTCTCCTTTAATTTCTCAATCCTATTGGAGAAATTCTTAACCTCTTTGTAATTTTGTTTCCCAGGTAATCCTGGATAGAAATCCTCTTCTTTAGAAGTCTCTGCGATTTTAACAGCTCTCTCCACACAATCTTTCCACCTTTCCAAGTTAGTCGTGGAAGAGAACCCACTCTTCTTACTTATAGATACTCTACATGAAAGACTTTTCGTAACTATGTCAGAGAAATTCTTAAATTTCTTTCTCTCGAAGTTGCAGTTCAATAACTGCATTGTTGTGATTGCTATTTCCACTTCACCAAATCTGCTAGCGAATCTCAGTACTTTATCCGGACCCAACTATCACACCCCTTATCTTAACATGAGGTGCTACTTCTCCAACATTCACATGTTGTCCATCTTTTCCGCACCAGCCTCCCGTATGGGGATGCTTAACGTCTCTTCCGATTGCTACAATATTTTGAAGAGTGTTTAGAATGTTCCCTAAGATTGAAAAATCTTTAATGCATTCCCTTATCTCTCCATTTTTTATTAAGTACGCTTCCTTGGCGTTGAAGACAAAATCTCCAGTAGAAGTATTTACTTCCCCTCCCCTAGAATCTACAGCATAAACTCCAATCTTCGTTTCTTCGATAATCTCATCCTTCTTCCAGTCACCTGGCTCGATAACTATGTTCGACATTCTAGGAAGGGGTAGGAAAAGTGGGCTCTCTGCCCTTCCATTACCTGTTGGTTCGTGTCCCATTTGAGCAGCAGTTTCCAGTGAATGTAGGAAATTCACTAACTTTCCTCCCTTGATTAAATATTTCTTCCTCCCCTTCACACCTTCATGATCAAATCTATATTTACCATATTCTTCAACAAGTGGATTATCTACTAAATTCAGATCGCTTATAGCAATTTTCTTCCCAAACTTATTCCTAAGAATGCTCTCCCCTTTCAAAACGAGATCTGCTTCGCATGCATGACCAACTGCTTCATGAAAGAAAACACCAGTCAACTTATTATCACAGATTACATCGTATCTTCCCCCTTTCAGCCTCTTTCCTTTTAACAACTTAAGTAACTTTTCGCTCAACCCCTTGGTTTCTTTCTCTACATTAATACTTCTTAGAAATTCGTATCCCCTATTCCTGTAATAGGAGAAACTTGAATATTGGAGCTCTCCATTTATTCTCCCGACACAATATGCTCTAAATCCGCTTCTAATAAACTCCTGTTTGATTTCAGAACCGAAGCTAGAATAAAACTCCTCCGTACCTCTAGAGAAATTAAGATTCAAGCTAGTCGACTTTATAAAATCTTTTCCCTCTAAGCGTTTGGAAAAATCTAATAGGAACTTGATTTTCTCCCTCTCATCAATAGTAAAGGGATCTATCTTAAAATTCGCTTTTACTATTGCTCTATTGCTTAAGAAAGGAAATTTAATTTTTTTCTCCGAAATTCTCGCGAGCTTGATTGCTTTCCTAACAACCTCATCGAAAAGTTCCGGATCTGTGGATCCAGCAAATCCCAACTTCCCATCCACTAGAACCCTAACTCCAAAAGAAAAACTCTCACTTATTGAATCTTCCGTTAGCTCCCCATTCTCTAATCTCAAATTTTGTCTCTTCTCCTCGAGGATTCTAACATCTATGTACTCAACTTCCTCCTCATATTTTTTCAACTTTTGTAAGAAATCCATCCTAATCACTAACTACAGTGCCTTCAATGCTTTCTTGATCCTCCTCAACTTTTTCTTGTCTTTCCAAACTATTGCGTTCTCCAGAACCTCAACTATGTTCGAAACTGGGATTATATCCACACCTTTAACTATCACATCTTTCTCGTTCATCTTTGGAATTATAACCTTCTTTATTCCAACTTCCTTTGCTGCTTCGAGTTTTCCGTTAATTCCACCTACTGGAAGGACTTCCCCTCTTATGCTCAAGCTCCCTGTCATGCCTATATCCTGGCGTACTGGTAAATTCTCGAGTGAGCTTATTACTGCTGTTGCTACTGAAATACTAGCTGAGTCCCCTTCTACTCCCTCGTAGGTTTGCAAGAACTGGATATGAATGTCGTAATTCCTCAAGTCCTTCCCAAAACATCTTTTAATTATTGCTGAAACATTCTCGACAGCTTCCCTCGCAATCTCTCCAAGCTTTCCCGTTGCTATCATCTTTCCCCTCTCCTTCTCCATACTCGGGACTACACTTGCTTCTATTGGTAAGACAATCCCCACATCGGTATTCTGAATGACAGCCAGTCCATTGACTTTACCTATCTTCTTTCCCTCTACTTCTATGACTTGATACTCTTTCTTTTCCCTTGTGTACTTCTCAGCTATTTGATGTTCCAAATGAACCGCAACCTTCTTCGCCTTTTCTACATGTCTAGGCTCAACATATTTCGAACCTTCTTCTCTTGCTATGTCCCCGGCTACCCTAACCAAACCTCCTAAATCTCTCAATTTTAAAGTTAGGTACCCTTTCCTCCCAGCCCTTCTCCTAGCTTCTCTTATTATCTCAATTACAGCCTCCCTAGTAAAGTGGGGTATCCTCCCTTTCTCCTTATGAACTTCTTGGGCAACAAACCTCGCTAGCTTCTTCCTGTTCTCTGGAGTATCTTCCATCATATCATTCATATAAATTTCATATCCATAACCCCTTATCCTCGACCTTAAAGCCGGATGCATATACTTTATCGTCTCTGGTGTACCAGCTGCAACTAAGATAAAATCGCATGGAACTGGCTGAGTTCTTGTCATTGCTCCAGCACTCCTTTCACTCCTCCCAGTTATTGGATATTTCTTCTCTTGCATTGCTGTTAGCAACTCGACTTGCATCTCAGGCTTTATTGTTGCTATTTCGTCAAAGAAAAGAACACCACCGTTTGCTTTGTGGATTGCCCCAGCAACTACTCTCTCATGAGGTGGTGTTCCCAAACCTCCTGTCTGGAACGGATCATGGAGTACGTCACCAAGTAAAGCACCTTCATGAGCCCCTGTAGCATCTACAAACGGGGCAGTTTCCCTACCGGAATTGTCTACAAGTAATTTTGGGGCTAAAAGGGATGGTCTTCTTTCTACTCTTAGCTTAGTTAAACTAAAGTAAAGCATGAAAACAAATAGAAATGTTATTAAGAAGAGGGTTGAGGATATCCTATCTGCAGCTTGGAGAATTTCGGACTTCTCAGTTGAGATTATGAAATCTGTTATGAAAGTTACCAAAGTGAATATGAAGAATATCGCTAGGAGGGAAAGCATTGGATTTTCTTTTGTTTGGGTGAGTGCTTTTAATTTATACTCCCTAACTATCTCCTTCCCCTTCCCGGCTGGGACTACTTTTATTAATGGATTGTGTTCATCTTCTGGATTTGGGAAACATAGAATGTCTACTAATTTCTCTTTTGGTAATAGCTCCGCTAATGCTTGACCTATCATCGACTTCCCTGTCCCGGGTTCCCCAACTAACAAAACGTTCCTCCTCTGGATCGCTGCCTTCTTTATTATCTCGATGGCGTGATCCTGCCCAATGACTTGATCACACAACCTTTCAGGAACTTTTATTTCCTCTGTAGTTTTAAAATCCAATTCCTTGAACTCTTTCATCTTGATCAAGACTTCTTCTTAGATCAAAATTATCTAAATAAAAGGTTAGGCGGGCTTCTCCTCCTCGGTAGGTAGAACTGCTTTGGAAACGATTATTATGTCCCCTACAGCTCTTACTAACTCATGAGGTATAATAACACCCTTAGCCCCTGCCACTGCCCTACTCAAATACGAATCCTTTGTTGCCCTTATCTTCCATCCTGCTATCTTATTATCCTTGATTAGAATTTCCTCCACGTCACCGAAATACTCACCACCATCTGTGTAAACTTTCATTCCATAGAGTTTTGTCGCCTTTTTCAGCTTAAGCATGACCTTCACCTTCTTTCTTTATATCTACTTCTCGAAATAAATACTTTTCCTCTCCACTCCTAATATCAAAATACTCATAAAATTTGGGAGTTAACTCAAGCAGCAAAGTCCTTCCAAACTTTCTAGAACTAATGAAACCCATCTCGACTAAATCCTTAATATGTTTGTATGCTTTATTTCCTCTAAATTTTACTACTTCGCTCTGCTTTATGGGGTTCTTATAGGCAATATAAGCTAAAGTTTCCAAAATGCTCTTAGGGATCTCAGGCTTTACGATGCCTTTCAAGTACTTTGCTATCCTCGGTTTTACACGCATCTTCCAAATTCCAAGTTCCTCAACAATCTCTATACTCCCACTATCACTATACTTCTCCTTAAGTTCCTCCAAAGCTTCTGAGATTTCCTCTTCCTTCAATTTCAACTTCTCAGCTATCTCTCTAATGCTAAGCCCCTTAGAAGATGCAAATAAAAGAGCCTCAACTTTGCTCTTAACTTCCTCTTTCGACATATATTTCACCAAATGGGATGTCTTGTCTTAAATTTACCTTTCCCTCGTTATCCAAGTAGAGGAGGGGGATAAATGTCCAGATTATATCAACTCTCTCCCTACTTGGAACGAGTTCGCTAAAAGTTATGAAATCCCTTCCAATCTTCAGGAAAAAATCATTTACTCTCCTATACATTTCTTCTATCTTCTGCATTAAATTTATTCTAGCTATGTTCAGGTCAACTTTACTCTTTGCCCTCCTGCGCTTCCTCCTCTCCGCTACCTCAAAAGCTTTCTTCAATGCCTCGACTAGGTCCTCTACCGTAACTTTCCTATACCTCACTGGAGGAACTCTAGCATAGAGTTCAAAACCCTCCAGATCGGTGAAAAGCACATTTAAATCTATTCCAGAAATCAACTTCCTATATTCCTCGTCCTCGATTTTCTCTGCTAACAATAGATCCGATTTCATCCTAAGGAGAATTGTAATCGTCAGAATGAACTTTCCAAAGGATCTTAAATCTACACTGCCGGATTTCTTCACAAGTGCCACGTATTTACTCACTAATACTACTAAATTTATTTCCCAAGGATTTATACTCTCTTCCTTAACTATATCTCTAATTAACCCTTCCCATGTTATTTTATCCGAAATTATGAGTTCAAGTAATCGATCTTCATACATATCCTATCCTAGGTAAGTTAACTCTCTAGGTACTTGAGCCTTAACAGCCTTTGCCCTTTCCTCAAAACTCTCATATATCTTCATTTCCTCTTTACTCAGACTTGGTCCAACCTCTTCTATAGCCTTCTCGAAATGCTTCATATGAACCTCCTTTGCCTCTATGTTTTCCCTAAGTGCTAACATCGCTGCTTCCCTACAAACCGCCTCTAAATCTGCTCCGCTGAAGTTCTCCGTTAGTTGAGCTATTTTCTTCAGATCTACATCTTTGGCTAGGGGCATGTTTCTGGTGTGGATTTTTAGGATTTCTAATCTTGCTTTCTCATCTGGAGGAGGAACGAGGATTAGCCTATCAAACCTCCCTGGTCTTAAAAGAGCAGGATCTATTATGTCTGGTCTATTAGTACAGCCAATAACAACTACGTCGCTTAGCTCTTGTAGTCCATCTATCTCAGCTAACAGTTGGTTAACCACGCTCTCCACCGCATGAGTTCCATATTGTAACCCTCTCCTTGGAGCTATAGCGTCGATCTCATCGAAACAAATGATACAAGGTGATACTTGCCTAGCTTTTCTAAAGATCTCCCTTACTGCTTTCTCGGATTCACCAAACCATTTAGAAAAGAGCTCTGGGCCTCTAACACTTATAAAATTAGCTTGACTCTCAGTAGCTACGGCTTTAGCTAAAAGTGTTTTACCACAGCCACTTGGCCCATAGAGTAAAATGCCTTTTGGAGGTCTTATACCCATTCTAGAATAAACCTCAGGGAATTTCAATGGCCATTCAACCGCTTCCTTCAATTTTTGTTTAACCTCTTCCAAACCGCCAACATCCTCCCACTTAACTTTAGGGATCTCGACTAAGACTTCTCTCATTGCAGAAGGTCTAACAACTTTCAAAGCTTCTTTAAAGTCGTCCATCGTAACTACTAATTTCTCCAAAATTTCCTTAGGAACAGGCCCCTCCCCGATCTTCCTTAACTCCGGTAAGACCTTTCTAAGTACATTCATTGCAGCTTCCTTACAAAGAGCCTCTAAATCTGCTCCAACAAATCCATAAGTTATGTCTGCAAGCTTCCCTAGATCTACGTCTTTGGCTAGGGGCATGTTTCTGGTGTGGATTTTTAGGATTTCTAATCTCCCATCTCTGTCGGGAACTCCTATCTCTATCTCTCTATCAAATCTCCCTGGTCTCCTTAAAGCTGGATCAAGGGCATTTGGCCTATTAGTTGCACCTATAACTATGACTCTCCCCCTCTTTTTCAGACCATCCATACAAGTAAGCAATTGGGAAACCATCCTCCTCTCTACTTCTCCGGTAGCTTCTTCTCTCTTTGGAGCTATAGCATCTAATTCATCAATGAAGATTATGGCTGGAGCATTCTTCTCGGCCTCTTCGAAGATCTCCCTAATCCTCTTCTCAGCCTCGCCTACCCATTTACTAACTACTTCTGGTCCTGAAATGGAAATAAAGTAAGCATCGCTCTCGTTTGCTACGGCTCTAGCTAAAAGTGTTTTACCACAACCTGGAGGACCATATAACAGAACACCTTTTGGAGGTTCAATTCCAAGTCTTGCGAAAATCTCCGGATGCTTCAAAGGTAGTTCAACCATCTCCCTTATTTTCTGAATTTCCTCCTTGAGGCCACCAACATCCTCATAGGTTACTTCCGGTATTCTCTCAGCTCTCACCTCTACCGCTTCCGGAGATACGTGGATGTTAGTTATTTCAGTTATTACAACCGGTCCTTTTGGGTGAGTATTAACTACGACGAATTTCATCTCACCAAACCCAAGGGTGAAGAAATCTAAATCTTGAAATATAGAAGCCAATAAATCATCGCTAAATCTCCTTCTTCTCTTGGATGCACCTATCGAAATTATATCCCCTTGGACTACTGGTCTACCGAGCAAACTCCTCTTTATCGTCTCTGGATGAACTTGAATATAAACTCCTTTCTGGGCAGGGGCAATGGATATCTTATTCGCTTCTTTAACATCCGCTTTCCTTAAAATGACTTCCTCTCCTATTCCTGTCTTGGCATTATACCTCGTCAACCCATCCATCCTCACAATTCTCAAACCAACATCAGCTGGATATGCCCTATCAACAATAGCTACAGTCTTCCTCTCCCCCTCAATCTCTACTATATCCCCAGGCTTAACTCCAAGCTCGTTCATTGCTCTACTATCAATCCTAACTATTCCTTTATTCACATCATCTTGCATTGCTTCGGCTACCTTGAGTTTTATTTCCTTACCTTCTTTTTTCTTCTCCATCATTTTCAGATCTCCTCATATACAACTTTTCTCTTCTTATACTTAACTCCCCATCTATTTAAAAACTTCTCAAAATCTCTGGAATTTTCCTTTGGAATTAAAACAACACTCTTCGCTAGTTTCATACCATTCAACTCGTGAAGAACACCTTTCATACCTCTCCTCCCTTCCAATGCATAAGTAAACATCATCTTCTTTGATTGAGGTAAATGCCTTAAGGAATAACGATACTCTACGAGTAACTTCAATCCCAACTTATCAATGAATGGTCTCTCATCAATCAAACTTCTAGCCTCTAAGAAATTTTTGAAGACATCCTCTCCAAACAGTTCTTCTACTTCTAAAAACTCTACTTTAAATCTCCCCAACTCCTGCCTAATCATCCTCTCCCATCTCTTGAGAATGTCTTTCTCCAGGTCATCTATCTCTTTGAGTAAGAAGACTACTCTCTTCTCCTGAGAATTACATAGAATGTCTACCACCCCTTCCTCCAGAGAGTCCATCAGTTCCTCTACTACCTTCATGTTTATTATAAACCGAAAAATAATTTAAAAACTTTTTGGTTTAACATAAAATTCACTTGAAAACGAAACTTGCACCTTCTACTGCTTCTCTCTCGAGACTTTATAATATGAATAGTAATTAACTTTCCAAAAATAGGAGGTTCATCTCAATAGCTAAATTCTATACTTCTTCAGAAGGAAAAATTTATAAAATCTTTCCTTATTAATAAGTAAATGGAAATAAAGAAATATTTAGTCGATAGAAAGGAAGAGATAAAAAATATAAGGGTAGTTAAGAGGTCTGCGAAGGTAAGAGAAGATTTAAACTTTATTACTTCGATAGTAGGCCCAAGAAGAGCAGGAAAGACTTACTTCATTTATTGGATAATTAAATCCAAGAAACTTAAACCAAGAGAATTCGCTTTCGTTAATTTTGCTGAAGCAAAAGAAGACTTGCTAAGAATACCTTTACTTCATAATGAAATTTACGGCAATTTTCCTAAGTATTTATTTTTCGACGAAATCCAGGAAATGAAAGGTTGGGAAAGAGCTATTTATAGTCTCTACGAAAAGAAAAAATATTTCATTTTCATAACTGGTTCAAGCTCTAGGTTACTGAGTAAAGAAATAGCTACCCAACTGAGGGGGAGGAGTGTAGGTATAAAGATCTTTCCTTTTAGCTTCAGGGAAATTATGGAGATTAAGGGCTTACAGAAAAAACCATTTTCTTCCTATACAGAATCTAAGATAAAACACGAACTACTTAATTGTTTAAAAAGAGGTACTTTCCCAGATATAGTATTAAAAAATATTGTACCGAGTCAGTTTTTCTCAGAATATATAGATTTAGTTATTCATAAAGATATAGAGGAAAGGTATAATGTAAGAAACAGGTTTGCCCTCGAGTTCTTCATAAAGTCTGCTATATCTTCGCATACAAAACAATTCTCAGTGAACAAAATTTATAGCACTATGAAATCGCAGGGTATAAGAGTAGGAAAGGATTTGCTCTACAACTTCCAAAAATATATAGAAGATGTGAATTTTTGTTTCTTCCTAAAGAAATTTAGTTTAAGTTACAGAAAAATTGAGCTTTCAATTCCACGAGCCTTTTTGGTCGATAATGGCATTTTTACATATGCTGAGAGGAGAGAGGAGATAGGGAAGATGATGGAGGGGTTCGTCTTTAGCGAATTGATAAAGAGAGATCTTGAGACCAATAGAGAACTATTCTATTTTGAGAGTGATGATGGAGAAGTCGATTTTCTAATAAGGGAAGGGCTCAGGGTTAAACAATTAATTCAAGTAACCTATGCTTCTAGTAAGGATGAGATAGATAGGAGAGAAATAAAATCTCTACTAAAAGCAAGTAGGGAATTGAAATGCAAGAATCTCTTGGTTATTACATGGGATTATGAGAGCGAGGAGAGGATAGATAGGAAAAAAATAAAATTTATTCCCTTGTGGAAGTGGTTGCTTAGGA
>CAYLRC010000009.1:0-18367 GCA_964386445.1 Candidatus Woesearchaeota archaeon | reverse complement strand
GAGGTTGTAGTTGTAAATACTTGTGCGGTGAAGCAACCAACTGAGAACAAAGTGATCAATTTTCTCAAAAAGCTAGCTTCGAAGAAAGTTATTGTTTCTGGATGCTTACCCCTCATTAATCTAGAAAGGCTGAGGAGAGAGACTGAGGTTAAAGTAATCTTAGGACCATCACCCGGGGGGAAGATCCTCCTTGCCTTAGAGAAACTTAGAAAGGGAGAAACTTTCATAGAAGTAGAGCCTTCTATGCCAAGTCTTGAGGCACCTAAGATAAGGAAGAACCCAATAATTGAAATAATTCCGATCTCCTACGGTTGCTTAGGGAGCTGTAGTTATTGTTGTGTGAGGTTTGCTAGGGGGAAGTTAAGGAGCTATAAGCCCGAGGAGATTGTTGGTAGGGTAAGAAAAGCTATTCTAGAAGGGGTGAAAGAAATTTGGTTGACATCCCAAGACACTGGCGCCTATGGTTTAGACATAGATAGCGATTTACCCTCATTGCTCTCCAGAATACTGGAAGTTAATGGAGATTTTTATGTGAGAATTGGAATGATGAATCCTGAGAATCTGAAGAGGATTTTCGATGAGTTCCTAGAGGTTTTCGAGGATAGACGTATTTTCAAATTCTTACACCTCCCTATCCAAAGTGGGGATAATAGAATCCTGAAGCTGATGAATAGGAGGTATAAAATTGAGGAGGTAGAGGAGATGATTTCAGAATTTCGGAAGAAATTTAAGGAATTAACCTTAGAGACTGATGTAATTTGCGGATTTCCTGGAGAGGGAGAAGAGGAGTTTAAACATACCTTGGATTTTCTGAGGAGAGTGAAGCCTGATGTGGTGAATATTTCTAGATTCTTCCCGAGGCCGGGAACTGAAGCATCTGAGATGGAGCTAATTCACGGAAGGATTATAAAGGGGAGGAGTAGATTGCTTACAAGACTTTGCAAGAGCATATCCCTTGAGAGGAATCAAAGATGGTTAGGGTGGGAGGGTGAAGTCTTGGTAGATGAGGAAGGGAAAGAAGGAAGCTTAATTGGGAGGAATTTTGCATATAAGCCAGTTGTCATCAGAAGTGAGGGGAGTCGAAGAGTTGAGTTGGGTGAGGTAATCAAAGTTAGAATATGTGAGGCAAAGCCAACTTACTTAGTAGGAAGGATTGTAGAGTAAAAATTTTAAAGTTCTCAAGCCTTAATTAAGGTATGAGCGAGGAGAATCCCTTTCTCCACATCGTAGCCAGTGGTGAGGAGGAAGTCATTGGAAAGGACTTCAAGGAGTTCTTAGATAAGTTGAAGAAAGAAATACCTAAGCTCTTGGGGAAGGAGAGGATAATTTTCATCCTTGGAGAACCTGGAAGTGGAAAATCCTTGATTATAAAGAAGGTATGCCAGAATTTGAAGAAATCTAAGCTCAAGCTATTGAACTTCAACCCAAAAATACTTCAAGATTTCCGAGATCTGAAGGATAAGGAAGTAGTTGTCGTAGAGAATTTTCACTTGATAGAGGCTATGAAGAAGAAGGATGCGGAGGAAGTGCTTAGGAAAATAATAGAGAGGACTGAGAAAGGCAACACTTTTATCTTAGAGGCCTCGAGGGATACTCTCGAGTTCTTGAGAAGCATAAATAAGGATTTAAAGAAGTACGAGGAAGTCTTTGAAGTTCCAAGGCTAAGGGAAGAAGATATCTATGAATTCATCCTCTCTAAGCTTAAGAGTGCTCACGGAAAAAAGATAAAGAGTATTGAACCATTCGACAAGCATGACATAGCTCAAATTTGGAGGAAATCTAGGGGAAATCCAAGGATGATCCTTCTCCTCGCTCAGACTTTATATGACATAAAGATGAGAAAGGTATGAAATATAGGATAGAGAATTTACTTATTTTAGTATCCTTATTTCTCGTGGCTGAAGTCTTTGGTGTTTGGGCTACTGGAAATTATTTTAAGAGGGAGCTTCCCTATGGCTTAGAAGCTCCAAAATGGGAACCAGAGGTAGCTCCAATAGCTTTTATGGTAATTCTGTTGTTAGCAACTGCTCTAATGATTTTCTTAATTAGGAAGAGAGTGAAGTTCTTCTTAGGAGCTTGGTTCTTCCTAGCGATCTTCCTGTGTTCGAGCGTTGGGTTAGCTTCGTTCTTGCCTGAGAGCTATGCCCTTGGAATCGCATTAATTTTAACCATCCTTAGGTTTAAGGAAAGAGATATCTATATTCATAATTTAAGTGAGATGCTCTCCTACGTTGGAGTTACTGCGATCTTCCTACCACTCTTCACCCCAATTACAATTTTAATCCTCTTGATTATAATTTCAATCTACGATTTCCTAGCAGTCTATAAAACAAAACATATGATAAAGATGTTTGAGTATCAGAAGGGCTTTGGGATTTTACTTGGCCTTTTCACGAGGTATAAGGATGAGGTGGCTTTTTTAGGAGGGGGTGATGTAGTTTTCGTCATGCTCTTCTCAGCTGTAATGGCTAAGTTCTACAGTTTTGCTTATGGATTAATATCCATATATCTCGCTGCTCTTACTATCTTCCTGATCGGCATCTTTGGTGAGAAGAAGAAATTTTATCCAGCCATGCCCTTCCTAACGTCTGCGTGCCTTCTTAGCTTTCTCATAGCGAACGCTTTTTAAGAGTTCTATGACCTCAAGCTGAATTTTTTCCTCAAGCCTCTCTGTTCTTTGAGTAAGTTTCTCTACCCTCTCAACTAATTTTATTAGGTAGCGGAGAGAAGTCAATACTCCTAAAACTAATCCAGCCAATATGCTTAAGAGATAGATGTCCATTTACTCCACGCTTCCCTTTTGACCCTTCCTTATTTCGACGAATCCTGGTGCAGCAATTACCCAATCCTCATCGATCGCTATCACCTGACCATCCAACGTCTCTGTGGTTTTCTTTATTTTGTTAATAGCCCTCTGTAATTCAACCCTGGATTTCTCAGCCAGGGGCTTGATGTTGATTATCGTTATCACATATCCTGTCCTCAAAGCGTTTAGAATGTACTTCACGTCTTCGAATTCCTCGAGCGTATATTTCTCGCAGTAGATCTTGGCTGCTGGTTTCTTTGGTATTGGCTCAAGTTCAACAAATTCTTCAGAACTCCCACCTTCTTTCGGTTGCATGATTTTCCCCCTGATCCCTTTTAGTTTCTCAATCAATTGCTTTACCATGTTATTATGCTCACTTTCCTAATATTTAACTTTTTTGAGTAAGTTTCTCTTGATTTCAGATCGATTCCAATAAGCTTACAATGCTCCAAATTTGGGTCCTAGTATAGATGGGCATATTTGGATCGTTGCTTACTTCCTCTAAAGCGTGGATAGCTGCGTCAATCCTAACCTTGAGTTCCTTACTCTCGTCTTCCAATGCATTCTTCGCCCTTTCTACAGCCTCCTTTATATTCCTTGGAACCGTTCTATCTTCCAGGATTTGAGAAAGATTTTTTATAGCTTCTTCCAACTCCTTCACCTCAACCACCTACTTCTTCTCTTTTGGTCCTTCTTTTTTCATCTTTTCCAAGATCTTCGATTGCAATTCATTAAGTTTAGAAACAACATTACCTATCTGTTTGTCTATAGATTTTATCCTTAATTCGAGGAGCTCCTTCCTCTCCTTTAAAGAGTCTAAAATTGTTACCCTATCTTTTTTGATCATAATATTTCCAACTATCTCAAACATCTCGTTCTCCACACTCTTATCAACCTCTTTCATAGCGCTCTCAACCTCACTCAACTGTAGTTCCAAATTCTGCTTCTGAAGAAGTAGGGATTGATGTTGCTGTTGGAATTGCTGCAACTTCATCAAATCTTCTCTAACCTCTTCAGGGATTTCCACAATCTCGGCCATTTCAACACCTCAAACTGCCTTAACCTTCTTAATTATCTTAGGTCTAACTTTGAACAGCACTTTCCCCCCACACTGGGGACATCTAATTTTCTTCCCAAGTTCCTTCGGGTCTATTTCCCTACCACAATAAAAACAAACATACTTCGTCATTTTTAAGGCGAAAAAGCGTCTCCAGCTATTTTAGCACCACAGCTTTTACATTCCCAGATACCATGAACTTTCCTCTTCAAACTTTTTTTACCACAAACTGGACATTTATATTTTCTCCTAAGCTTGCTTTCTATCTCAGCTAACCTTCTCCTAATTCTGAGCCCATATCTTGGTCCTAGACTACCAATTCTACCTTTTGGCATAAATATCTTTCACGACTTATTGCTTTAAAACTTTTCCTATTTTTCAACTCCTCCAAGAATTCATGGGGAGGCGGGGATTTGAACCCCGGACCACTGGCTCCCAAGGCCAGCATTCTACCAAGCTAAACTACCTCCCCAAGCAAGAAAGAGGAATAGATTAAGCTATAAAACTTTTCCGATGTTTGATCTTCAAAATCTCTTGTATTTTGCTACAGTCTCTATTAGATCTATATGACCTAGAAATAAAGCTCTACAACAATACCTCTTTAATCCGAGTTCATCTAGAACTTCCTTTGGGCTTCTACCCTTAGCTACTTCTTCCTTGAATTTCTCCCATAAATGAGCTACAGGCTTTCCACAAGCAAAACATCGGATTGGAATTATCACCAAGCTCACCTCTTCGAAGTTTGCCTCATCCTCCTAGCGGCTGAGTAATATGGTTTTTGTGGTTCTGTCCTCCTAATATCAGCAACAAGCAAATGTCGATCATAATTTAAAAACTTCTCCTTCAACTTATCACTTTTACTATACTTAAGCAATGCCCTAGCAATAGCCATCCTAGCAGCCTCGGCTTGAGATTGCCAACCTCCTCCCTTAACCTTCACGTAAATATTAACTTTACTCATCAATTTCTCACCAGCCAGGATAATGGGTTCCATGATTTTTAGTTTTGCTAGTTCTGGTGTAAGGCATTCCAGATTTACAGAATTTATCCTAACTACTCCCTTTCCAGGCTTAAGATAGGCTTTAGCTATAGAAGTTTTTCTCTTCCCAACAGCGATTATCACTTTCTGCTTCTTCTTCAAGGCTTCCACCCTAGTTCCTTACACAAGTCTTCGAGATAAATATATTTCGGGATTTTGAATTTAGAAGCATCGAATTCCTTTAGCTCAACGAAGTTTACTTTCTTAAACTCATCTGGGACCCCAATGAATACCTTTACCTTCTTAAGGGCTTTCCTTCCCTTCTCCTTCTTATAAGGCAGCATTCCCCTAACAGCCCTCCTGAAGATTAGATCTGGCCTCTTCGGATATTTTGGCCCCCATCTAGGAGATCTTCCCCTTTGCCTCCTCTGAACATAGAACTCCACTAGGTACCTCTTGTTCCCAGAAATCACGCACTTCTCCACATTCACGACATACACCTCTTTACCGAGGAGCGCTTGCTTAGCCACGAAACTAGCTAATCTTCCAAGTACTTTATCCTTCGCATCTACAAATATCCTAGCCAATCAACTTCACCCCAGAGCCACGAGGATTTTCCTTCATAAGCTTTTTAATATCTAAAATCTCAGCCTTTGCTTCCTTCAATTTCCTGAGAGCAGCTTCTGAGAAGGAAAATGCCCAGATTTTAATCTTATGGTCTAGAGAACCGACCCCAAGTACTTTACCTGGAACAACTACTACATCACCTTCCTTCGTATATTTATTGATCCTCTCGAGATTTACTCTCCTCCAGATCCTCCTAGGCCTTTTGAGGTCCGAAGCTAACCTTTTCCAAATTCTAGCCTTCCCTTTCTCCAAGAGCCTAATAGTTTCCAAAAGCCTTGGATGAGTTTTCCTCAACTTTTTCCTCTTCATTTTGCAACTTCGAAGAATTAATTATCTGAACTTTTAAAAAGTTTTCATTTTAAAGCCATCCCTTTTAAGGAAAATTAATTTAAGGAAAAACCTTCCATATAGAGTTATCGCGGGGGTCGCCAAGCCAGGTCAAAGGCGCAGGGCTTAGGACCCTGTCCCTTAGTGGGTTCGTGGGTTCGAATCCCACCCCCCGCATTTCATTTGTATTGTAAGAGATGAACCCCACTTAAAATGGAAGTAATTAGGAAAATTGCGTAAAGGCAGAGGAGTAAGAACCCTTCAGTTCTTGTGATCTTCCCATCTTCTACGGAGAAGAAGAACACAAGAGATGCTAGAATCAGGAAGAGGGAAGTAGTTAGGAAGGGAGTGAAACCAGCTTTAATAGGATTTATCACTGAAACTAAACCTAAGATAAGCGTGGAGTTGAGGACTAAACTACCAAATAGATCACCTAAGACGAGACCTTCCTTCCCCCTCCTAATTGACTGGATTTCAAAGGATAATTCTGGTAGGGAAGTTCCAATCGAAACTAATACAATTCCTATGACAATTGGTTGGATATTAAAATCCTGTAGAAGGAGAATCGAAGATCGAATTATCCATCTAGCACTTAGGATGAGTAGGATAATTCCTACTACTAAGGAAAAGACCGTAGATACTAATTCTTGTTCCGTAAGCTTGACCAAAGGTTTCTTCGTTTCCTTCCTTTCCCTTATGAGTTGAGACATATAGAATCCGAAGCCTAGGAGAAGTATTATACCATCGATTATCGACAATTCTCCATCTAAGAAGAGAATTAAGGGCATAGAGGTGAGGAAGAGAGTAAAGAGCCAATTTTTTCTGAGGTTGCGTTCTATTCTTACTTTCCCAGCAGCAAGGGCGACAGAACCAATTACGAGGGTTAAGTCCACGACATTGGATCCAATCACATCGCCAAATGAAAGAGAAGAAATGTTATTCAGAGCGGAAGAGAGTCCTACGATCAGCTCGGGTAAGGAGGTCGAGAGAGCCATCACTGTGAAGCCTAAGAAGAACTCTTTAAATCCGTAATGTCGAGCTAAGCGGCTTAGGGATTCTTGAGCTAAAAATCCTCCTAACGCTAGGGAGATGCAGGAGAATGCAAGGAGGACGAGATCGACGAAGACCACGACTTTTCACCAACCAAATATGTGAACTTCTTCTACCCTTCTATACTCTTGGATCTCCTCTGGAGAGAACCAAATCTTAATTTCCCTTTCAGCCTCTTCCCTAGAACTAGAAGCATGAACCAAATTCCTTAAACTCATGCTTAAAGTGTCTGCATATTCCATAGGAACATGGGAAAAGTCTCCACGTATGGTACCCATAGGGGCTTCTAGAGGATCAGTAGGTCCAACCATTTTCCTAACGGCTTCTACTGCCTTGACTCCTTCTATTATCATAGCGACAACGACTCCTGAGCAAAGATAATCTACGAGAGCTGGATAGAAGGACTTTCCTTTGTGAGGGGCGTAATGTTTTTCAACCAACTCTCTTGTAGGCTTCAACATCTTGAGAGCAATGATTTTCAATCCCCTCTGTTCAAACCTCTTTATTATTTCCCCAGTAAGCCCCCTCTCAACAGCATCTGGTTTTAGGAGAACTAGAGTTCTTTCGATGAATTTCTTTTTCTTCTCTTCTACCTTGCTTTTTCCTCTTTTCTCTTCCATTACTTCCCTTAGATTCTTGGGAATTTAAAGAATTTTCGATGATTAAGACAAAGATTTTCCAAGACTCTTGCTTGGAAAAGTATTTAATTCACTTGAATCATTAGAATAAAATAAGGGACCCGCCATGGCCAAGAAAAAGAAAAAGGCCACTAAGAAGAAAACAAAGAAGAAGACAAAGAAAAAGAAGCGCAAATAGGGGGTGCCTAACCTTCTTGCCTTTTGTTTTTTGTTTTATATCCAGGAAATCAATTTATAAATCAATTTAGCAGCAAGTTCTTCTCCAAGACCATCGGGAATTATTTCGACTACATCAAACCCTACGATCTTTGAAGTGGAAGCTATGCTATTTAAGATTTGAATAAGCTCATTCCAGCTAAATCCGTCTGGTTCAGGATGAGCTACACTTTTTGCTAGACTTGGGTCAAGGACATCAAAATCTATACTCAAATAAACTTTCTTCCCTCGGATTTCTTCTATTACTTTCTTCAAAGCGGAAGTAAAGTCTTCATTAAAGTTCCACTTGTAGAAAATTTTTAAGTTCTCAACTCTCTTCGAAAATTCAAATTCACCCTTACTTATGCTCCTCACACCAATCTCAACAACTTTTCTGCCCTCTTCAACGATTCTCCTAACAAAAGTTCCATAATTTACCTTAGAACCTTCTAACTCATCTCTGAGATCTGCATGAGCATCTAAGGAGACGAAACAAACATCTTTACTTAGAGCTCTTAGGGCTCCTAAGCTTATTGTATGCTCCCCTCCAAGTAAGATTGGAATTTTATTTAAAGAAACAACTTCTTTAACAACTTCTTCAATTCTCTTGAGCGTTTTTTCAACATCTCCCCTAACGACCTCAATTTCAGGAGTTGTGTAAATTCCTTTTTTGTAAGCTTCTTCTCCCGTTCTTGGATCAAAAAGAGAATCTATATGATAAGATGCTTTTATTATGGCTAATGGCGCTTCCCTTTGACCACTCTTATAACTTTCAGTTGAATCGAATGGAACCGGTATCACTACGAATTTTGATTCTTCTAATTTGTTAAATGAATCTATTCCTAAAAAGTTCAGTGGAGGTTTGAAGTACAAAAATTTGATTTCCATTTTTTAACTAAGGGAAACTTAGCTTAAAATTTTTTAGTTTTAGATTTGAACTCAAAACAAAAAGTTTAAATCACAAAAATGCTTTAAAAAATATAGCCAAAAGTTTTGTTTCGTGATGAAAATGGCAAGGAAAAAGGGGAGGAAAAAGGCCAAGAAAAAGAAGGCAAAGAAGAAGAAAACTACGAAGAGAAAGAGAAAGAAAAAGAGGAAGTAAAACCTTCTAAAACTTTTCTTTTTATATTGTTTTTCGAAATTCTATTTTGATGATTCCAATATTTTATCTTTAATTGCATTCACTAGAGCTCCAACATTAAGCCCAGCAAGTGCTTTACCAATGTCTTTCTCCATTCCCCTCAAAACATCGAAAAATTGTAAAGGGAAGATTATTTTCGTAGATGCTCCTTTGCTTATTTCCTCCAAAGCTTTTATGTACAGATACATTATAGCCCTATCATCTAATTTAGAAGCAGCTTCTCCAATGGCTTCTATCACGACTTTCCTAGCTTCAGCTCTGAACCTTTGGGCTTGGAGCATTTGAGCACTTATGAACTTTTGTTGCATTGCTACAGCAATCTCCTCTGGTGGTGATACCCCTCTTATTTGTACGGAGCTTACATCTATACCCCATTTCCAGGAGGTTAACCTAATTCTATCGGCAAGCATGTCATTTAGCTTATCTAAATTTGCGAATACTTCCCTCATGTAGAGGGAACCTATCACATTCCTAGTTTCTGATTGAACGAGGTTGCTTATCGCGCTTCTATAATCCTCAACTTTAAGCACCGCTTTCGTTGGATCAACAATCCTGTAATAGATATAACCTTGAACTGATAGTCTTAGATCATCTTTAGTAAATGCTTGGGGGACGTTCAAGTTCATCATCTTCGTCCTTACATCCAATCTTGCAAATTCCTTTTCAAAGAAAGGTATTACTATGCTCCATCCAGGTCCAGCTATTCTGTTGAATCTCCCCAATCTAAAAATCACAGCCCTCTCATATTCATCGTATTTCTTCACGAAAAGGGCGAAGAATACCCAGATAAGGAAAATGAAGAGGAGTAAGTAAAAAAAGGGAGGGTAGATTATCATGAGGACGATTAGGATGAGCAATCCGAGGATGAGCATAAACATACTCAGCTCTCGCATAATTATTAAAAAATGCGTGATTTTTTATAATTTTCTTGTTCTGGGAGGATTAGTCTCAAGCTGAGCAATTAAATGGGTTGAGTTAAATTTTTAAAAAACCTTGATGTATAGAATATGTTATCATTCATTAACAAAAGTTTACGAGAGGTGAGATCATGGAGGAGAGTGTTCCAACGATCTTTGTTGGAAAGAAACCATTTATGAACTACGTTACAGGTGTTGTCCTGCAGTTTAACTCTGGAGCTAAAAAGGTTTTGATAAAGGCGAGAGGAAAATACATTAGCAGAGCAGTAGATGTGGCAGAGGTTACAAGGAACAAGTTTTTGAAGGATGTTAAATTGGAGAGCATCAAGATAGGCAGTGAGGAATTCGACTCTCCAGAGGGGAGGAAGATAAGAGTCTCGACGATAGAGATAGCCCTTAGCAAGCCCTAAGGTATTTTTCTTATTTTTTCTAAAATTTTTTAATGAAGAAGTTCCTTCTTCCTTAAATGGAGGACCAGCTCATGGATCATGATTATCTCTACGTGGATGTCCACGCTCATCTGGATGATGAGAGCTTTGATGAAGACAGGGAAGAAGTGATAAAGAGGGCTAGAGATATTTTTATTCTGAATGCTGGACAAGAAATGAGAAGTAATAGAGCTTCTTTAGAGATGGCGAGGAAGTACAAAAATGTTGGTGCGTGCTTGGGTTTCCATCCAGAGTTCATACTGAAATTCAAGAGTGAGGAAATAGAGGAGGAAATGAGGTTCATAGGGAGAGTAGTGGAGGAAGAATCTTCTCTAATCTTTGGGATATCTGAAATAGGATTGGATTTCAAGGTTGCTAGGAGGGAAATTGAGAGGGAGAAACAAATAGAATTCTTTGAGAAATTCCTGAGATTAGCTGAAGAGCTGAGATTACCAGTTGTTGTCCATTCGAGATTTGCTCCTTCCAAAGTGGTGGAAGTATTGAAAGACTTTAATGGAAAAGTGGTTCTTCATAGCTTTCCTGGAAACGAGAAGGAAATAAGGGAGGCAATTGATTACAATTTCTACTTCTCAATAGCTCCAAACATTTGTAGGAGCAAACAGAAGCAACTATTGGCTAAACTAGCCCCTGTAGAACTAATCCTTACCGAGACTGATTCTCCAGTCCTTGGTCCAACTCCTTCCGAGAGGAATGAACCATCTAATATCCATATAGTTCTGAGGGAGGTTTCAAGAATAAAGCAAATAGGGGAGGAGGAGTTGAGGAAAGTAGTTCTCAAGAATTTCGAGAAAGTTTTCCTGAAGGGGACTTCGAAAGATTTTTGATTTTCTAAAATCTTTGTCAAAACATGATAGAAATAATTTTTCTAGGAACTAGCAGTATGTTTCCAACTAAGGAGAGAAATCATCCAAGCATTTATCTCAGGTATGAAGGAGAGAGAATGTTGTTTGATTGTGGAGAGGGGACTCAGAGACAGATGAGAATAGTCGGCTTAAGCCCAACGAAGATAAAGAGGATTTTCATCTCTCACTGGCATGGAGACCATTCTCTAGGTTTGGGTGGTATAATTCAGAGTTTAAGTGCTAGTAGGAGGAAAGAGAAGCTTGAAATTTATGGGCCAGTTACTACAGCTAAGAGAGTTAAAAGCATTATGGAATCGTTCTCCTTTTTCAAGAACTTCGAAATCTTGACTCATGAGATAAAGGTAAGGAAGATCAAGAAAATCTTAGAGACTAAGGATTTCGAGATATATGCTTTTCCCCTGAAACACATCATACCATGCTTAGGTTATGTTTTTAAGGAGAAGGATAGGAGGAAGATAAATCTCGAATACACGAGGAAGTTTGGTCTGGTTCGACATCCAATAATGAAGAAGTTGCAGAAAGGTGAGGACATAGAATGGAAAGGGAAGTTGATCAAAGCTGAAGATGCAACCTATATTGTTGCTGGGAAGAAGATCGTCTATATCTCAGACACAAAATTCTTCGAAGGCTTAGTTGAGATTTGTAAGGATGCTGATCTAATAATATCGGAATCATGTTACTGCGAATCCGAAGGGGTGCTCGCAGAAGAGTATTATCATTTAACTGCATCGCAGATAGCGAGAGTAGCAAAGGAGGCTGGGGCGAAGCAATTAATTCTCTTCCACTTTTCCCAGAGGTATAAAGATATTAGTAAGTTGATAAAGGAAGCTGTGGAAATTTTCCCAAATACGAAAGCAGCCTACGATTTTATGAGAATAGTATTGAAGTAGCTATTCCTCGAGTTCTTTAAGTTTTCTTTCAAAGAATTTCTTCACGAGCTTCTCAGGATTTTTCGTTACTTGAATCTTCCAGTCTTTAGGGAGACACTTATAGTAATTCCTCCAAACAAATCTCTCGTCTAGGAGAATTACGGCACCAAAATCTCTCTCAGATCTTATCAATCTTCCAGCAGCCTGCACCACTTTTATCATGGCTGGGAAAATGTATCCAAAGTTCCATCCAGCTCCAAACTTCTCTTCATAATAATCTATTAGAGCTTGAACTTCCAAATTCGGCTTCTCTAGAGGGACACCAACAACTATGACTGAGAGTAAGTTCCTACCACTTAGATCAATACCTTCCGCAAAACTTGCTCCAGCAACTCCAAAAAGTACGGCCCCCTTCGAGGCTAGTTCTTTAAATCTATGATAAAGCTCCATTCTCTCAACTTTACTCATACCCTTCTTCTCTACGAGGATCTCCCTATCACAAAGTCTCGAGAAGAATTGTAAAATACCATCTTTAACTTCATAACTTGGGAAAAATATCGCAACATTCCCAGGAATTTCTCTAACAATCTCCCAACATTTCCTAGCAATCCTCCTGTACTCTATTTCTCCCCTCCTCTTGAATTTGGTAGTTGTTTCAGGAACTATGAGAACCAATCTATTTTCCTTTGGGAAGGGACTTGGATACTCAACGAATTCAACTCTTTCCTCAATTCCTAACAGCTTAGCATACATTCGTGTAGGTGTTAAAGTACCACTCATTAGAATACTGCTCTTAACCCTTTCAAAAACTTCTTTAGTAGCTAAACTCGGATCAAGGCATTTGTTAGAAAGTAAGAAGAACTCCCCAAGCATCGGCGAAACCCTCCTTCTCAATATCTTTGCAAAACCCTCAATTTGATTATACCAACTTTCCAAGAAGTTGCCGAGCTTGCCCACATAACTCCTCCTCTTTACTTCCCTAACTTCGTCACCGATCAAATTAAACATATCGATCAAATCTTGTAACGATTCCTCACATCTTTCCTCAATCCCCTTGATGAACTCCTCCCTTCTCACAAAAACTTCTTCCTTGTCCCTCAATTTATCTTTAACAAGCTCGAGGAAGAGATCGAGAATCTTTCCTATATCTCTACTGACTTTAACGAATCCGAACCTCTCAGCTTCCTTCACAGCCCTTCTCAAACTTAAGTTAGAAATATTCATGCTAAGGATCTTCCTTACTCTACTAGGTAGAGCGTGGGCCTCGTCAACAATTAAGATACAATTTTCAAGTTCCTTCTTATTTTTTATGAAGAATGCTTTTCTAACATTTGGTTCAAAGACATGATAGTAATCAGCTATAATTACCTTAGCTTCCTTCCCAAGTTCGCAACATATTTCGTAGGGGCAAAGTTCCTTCTCCTTGCAGAACTTACAAATCTCCTCAACATGAAAAATACCCTTCCTTAGCTTTTTCAGGAGTGAGGAAGCCTCCCTAGAAAGCTTATCCCCTTTCCTCACCTTATTGAAGAAATTGCACCTTTCATCCCTTTTGAGATCTTTACATAATTCATTAAAATCTCTGGAGCTTAGCCTATCCACACCTGGCAGAGGGCACATCCACTTTTTCCCTATGAAATCGCTTACCCCAAAATTTACCTTATACTTCGATTTTATCCTCTTGAGGGTCTCGATTACAATGTAATGTTGAGTATGTTTTGGGGTTACGAAGAGTACGAAGTTATCGCTCTCAAGAGCATTTTTGAGGGCAGGAGCTATTACGGCTGCGGTTTTCCCTATTCCAGTGGGTGCGTGAGCTATGAGGATTTGGGAGTTCTCTATTATATCGTTGCTCTTGAGGAGAAAATCTCCTTGGATTTTCCTGACAGTTGGAAATGGGAATAAAAGTTTCCTATATTCACTCTCTAGCATGTTCATTAAGAGGAACTTAGATTAAAAAACATTTTAGGGGCTAATGAGCACAGAAAAGTATTTTTACCTTAGGAAATTGTTAACGGTTATGGAAATCGAAGAGGAGGAAGTTAAAGACATACTAAATGTTCTACATGCAGCGGAAGAGCTCTTGAGAGAGTTTAAGATCGATGAATTGAAGGAGTGTAGTAATCACATAATTCACAGCGCCGCAATCTACCAAGATAAATACGCTATAAACACTGCTATAATAATTTATGCGATTTCAAAAGTTCTTGAGAGGAGGAAGTTTAGGGAGAGTAAGGAGATCGAAACTTTTGTGGAGAAGGTTTTGAAAGGGTTAGGGGATCTTTCGAGAGCTCTTGAGGCTAACAATTTAGAAGATTTTATGAGAATAATTAAGTCGATGATGAGGGAAATATCCCTAGTGGATAGGAATTTCTCGGAGTATTTGGAACATGTTCTCCATAAAGCTAGATTGAAAAAAGCGAGTAAAATTTATGAGCATGGATTAAGCTTGGGGAAAGTTGCAGAATTACTCGGCTTAAGTAAGTGGGAGGTTATGCAATACACAGGGAAGACTAGAATTCATGATAGGGAGGACACGAAGACGATGAGCGTGAGGGATAGATTAAAGAAAGTAGAGGACATATTCAGCTAGTTAAAGATGAAAGCTATCGTATTTGACTCAAGCACTATAATAAGCCTTGTAACTAGTTGCTTAGCTTGGATCCTAAGGGAGTTGAAAAAAGCTACTGAGATAGAGTTCCTAATTCCGAGGAAGGTTTATGAAGAAGTCGTGGTCGCAGCTCTCAGAAATTGGAATTATAAATTAGAAGGGGTAAGAGTTCTTAATCTCATAGGTCAAAACATATTAAAAGTTGAAGATCTGAAGGAAACTAACAGGGAAGCTTCTAGATTCTTGAACCTAGCTAACAACTTATTCTACACGAAGAGGAGGAATTTGAGACTGATCCACTACGGGGAAGCTGAAGCAGTTGGTTTGTGTAAAGTACTAGGGGTAAAGAATTTGGCAGTAGATGAGAAGACGACGAGACTTATTTTGGAGGATCCTGAGAAGTTGAAAAGCTTGCTGGAGAGCAAGTTACATATGAAAATTAGAGTGAATGAGAGGAACTTAAGGAACTTGATGGAGAATTACGGAGATTTTAATGTGCTTCGATCGACTGAACTCTTAGCTTTAGGTTACGAGAAAGGAGTGTTTGCGAATTTTTTGGGAGGTTGTGGAATGGATGGGAAATTGAGGAGGGACTTCCTGCTTGGAGCTTTGAGACTATTGAAGTTGAATGGATGTGCAATAGGAGGAGATGAAATTAACGAGTATATGGAGATATTTTTCGGAGGACTTAGAGCCTGAATTCCTCAGCTAACCTCTCCATTTGGATTTTCTTCTCCACATCATAAACAATTTTCCTAGCTTGAATTACAACATCCGGATTGACCGAAATTGAATCGATTCCACATCTAACTAGGAATTCGGTTATCTCCGGGTAAACACTAACGCTCTGACCACATATGGAAACGGTTTTTCCAAATCTATGAGCTACCTCTATCAGATACTTCATTGCTCTAAGCACTGCTGGATTTCTTTCATCGAAGTAACCCATCCTTCCAAGCAAACCAGAGTCTCTATCAGCCCCTAGGATCAATTGGGTTAAGTCATTTGAACCTATGCTGAAGCCATCGCAAAGCTTTGAGAATTCATCAGCTAGAAATATTATGCTTGGCACTTCAGCCATTAACCAGACCTTGAAGTCTTCGCTCCTCTTCAATCCTTCTTCCTCCAAGATTTTCATACATTTCTCAACTTCTGAAGTCGTTCTTACAAAAGGTAACATTACCCAAACATTTTTTAACCCCATCTCTTCCCGAACTTTCTTAATGGCTTTGCATTCTAATCTAAATGCTTGCTCAAACTCTGGAGAAATATATCTGGAAACACCTCTCCAACCTATCATCGGATTTGCTTCATGAGGCTCATATTTTTCCCCTCCTTTCAATTCCCTATACTCATTTGTCTTGAAATCTGAGAACCTGACAACTACTGGCCTAGGTTCAATAGCTTTGGCCACCTTAGCGATACCCTCAGCTAATTTATCAACATATTTTTGCTCCTGTCCGATCTCAAGCAAATAATTTGGATGTTCTCCAATATAACTTGCTATTATGAACTCAACCCTCATTAATCCTATACCATCAAATGGCAATTCTTTGTAATCGTCTATTTTCTCCGGAACTCCAAGGTTCATGTAGATTTTCGTTTTAGTCTTTAATTTCTTAGCTTCCTCTAGCGAGATTGTAGGGGCAGCAAGAGCAGCTTTCCTTTCTGGAGCTTCCAACAATCCTTTATAGACAACTCCCTTCCTAGCATCGACAGTGATAACCTCGCCCTCATGCAAAACTTGGGTTGCATTTCCAGTACCAACAATACATGGTATCCCAAGCTCTCTAGAGACTATAGCTGCGTGGCATGTAAGACCTCCTTCATCGGTAACTATTGCAGCTGCCCTCCTCATAGCAGGTACATAATCTGGATTCGTCATTTTCGTAACCAATATGTCGCCTTCCTTCACTTTGTTAAGCTCTGAGGGGTCATGAACTATCTTAACAATTCCACTTGCAAATCCTGGAGAGGCTGGTAAGCCTTTGAGAATTTCCTTCCCCTTCAGCTCCTCTTCCTCAATCTTCTTTTCCTCAACCTTCCTTACTTTTTCTATTGTCGTCACAGGCCTAGTTTGAACTATAAATATCCTACCTTCCTCAATAGCCCACTCTATATCCTGAGGGAACTTATAGTAATCCTCTATACTCTTCACAACTTTAGCTAGTTCAACAATTTCTTTATCACTTAGCTTTTGAGCTCTCGTCTTTTCGGAGGGGACAGCTAAAGTAACATTCCTACCGCTGTAAGGGTCTCTAGTTTTCAAAATCCTCTGTTCCTTAATTTCCTTCTTCAAAATTTTGAAAGTCTTCTTATCAACTACATAGAGATCTGGATTTATTTCACCACTAACTATGGCTTCACCTAAACCAAAGCCAGCTTCAATTACTATCTTATCCAAATCTCCAGTTACTGGATCACAAGAGAATGCGACTCCAGATTTCTCAGAATTAACCATCTTTTGGACGATGACGGCTATCTCAACCTTCATGTGCTCGAAACCATGCTTAGCTCTATAGAATATAGCTCTAGCTGTGAATAGACTAGCCCAGCACTTCTGTACAGCTTCAACAACTTGAGTTTCTCCATGAACATTTAGAAAAGTTGCTTGCTGACCAGCAAATGAAGCATTTGGTAAGTCTTCAGCAGTGGCTGAGCTTCGGACAGCGACGAAAGGTATCTCCCTACTCATCTTTAAAATGTCGAGGGCTTTTATGCTTAAGGCCTTATATCTCTCAGGCCCTCCTGCTCCCAAGGCCCTATAAGCTTCGACTATTTCTTTTTTTATTTCCTCAGGCATCGGAGCTTCCTTTATCAGATCTTGAATTTTAGAGGCAGCATCCTGTAAGGCTTTCGTATCATCGACATTTAGGCCTTCGAGTATCTTTGTTATTTCTTTCTTGAGCCCAGTTTTCTCAAGGAAATCCCTATATGCTTTCGCTGTAACGATGAAGAAGTTTGGAACTGGTAATCCAGCTCTCATTAATTCTCCAAGATTAGCACCCTTCCCCCCAGCGATCCTTACGTCATCCTTCCCAACTTCTCTATTCCAAACAATGTACTTCTCTTCGATACTTTTTTGCATTTCAAAATGAAAAGAAATCCAACAACAATAAATAATTTTCTAATTGACAACAATTCTATAACTTCCAGGTAATTTAGTCGAAGCCCTCTTGACAGCTTCCTTTGCCAATTCGACGAATTTGTCATTCGTCTTAACCACAATTATTTCCTGACCTTCATCAACTTGGGCTGCTCTCCCTATCGGCTTACCAAACGCTTTAGTCATCCCTCTCTGAAATCTATCCGCTCCAGCACCAGTAGCTAATGCGTGCTCTCTCATCACGTGATGAGGATAAACTTTAATTTTCATATAATAATTCTCTGGCCCGACTTTCTTCTCCAAAAATTTATTCGCAGTTATCCTCGCAGCCTCTAGTGCATTTTCCCTAATTTGTAAGGAGTTCTTAGAAATTAGCACAATTTTCCTCTCAAATTCCCCCTTCTTATTTCCCATCTCAAATACTCTTATCCTACAGGGAGGTACTCCACTCACATAACTCTTCTCCCTAAACCTTGAAACCCTAACGTAAGGTCTTCTCACCCTTCTATATACCCTCGCT
Organism: Candidatus Woesearchaeota archaeon; assembly: GCA_964386445.1. Taxonomy (GTDB): domain Archaea; phylum Nanobdellota; class Nanobdellia; order JAPDLS01; family Haiyanarchaeaceae; genus Haiyanarchaeum. The sequence goes on along the minus strand of CAYLRC010000009.1, from coordinate 212 downwards.
GGCCTTAATCTTGCCATGGAATCACCTACTACTAATTGATTAGAACTACTTAAATAGTTTTCCTATCAGGCTTTTGAATAAATTTTTGCTAGGGAACTTACTCAAATACCAGAGGTAAAAGTTGAGATAAATTTAAAACTCTGGAAGCCCTTCTAAAACCTGAGATGGAACAGGCAAGAAAAGAATTGAACATAGCTAAACATTTACTCGAC
>CAYLRC010000008.1:0-20130 GCA_964386445.1 Candidatus Woesearchaeota archaeon | reverse complement strand
TTTTGCAGCATTCGAAGATGCTATGAAGAAGGGGCCACTAGCTCATGAGAAGTGCTTTGGAGTTAAGGTTAAGCTAGTTGATTGTACCCTTCATGAGGACTCTATCCATAGAGGCCCTGCTCAAGTTATTCCTGCTGTTAGGAGCGCTATTAGGGAAGCGTTCCTCCAAGCTAATCCGGTGTTGATGGAACCAATCCAAACTATAAGAATCGATGTTCCTCCTCAATATGTTGGTGATGTCATAAGGATAGTACAGAGTAGGAGAGGACAATTGATAGAGGTTAAGGAAGAAGAGGGAAGGAGCATTATCATTTGTGATTTGCCCGTAGCTGAGATGTTCGGATTTACCGACACTTTGAGGAGTTCAACCGAGGGGAGAGGAGCATGGTTCTTAGTTGATTCCAGATTTGAAAGACTTCCTTCAGAGCTACAGAAGGAAGTAATTAAGAAAATTAGGGAGAGGAAGGGATTAAGTGTTGAGTAAAAATGAATGGTATGATAACGTTTTTAAATAAGCACTTTTATGGAATATAGGGGGTTAATATGGCTAAAAAACCTCACTTAAATCTAATCTTCGTCGGCCACGTAGATCATGGAAAATCAACTACAGTAGGTAGATTGCTTTACGAAACTGGAGCAATAACAGATCAAGACCTAGAAAAGTTCAAGAAGGAGGTTCAAGCGCTAGGAAAAACGACTTTCGAATGGGCTTTCATCCTAGACGTAACTAAGGATGAGAGATTGAGAGGTATGACTATTGATCTAGCTCACAGGAGGTTCGATACAGACAAATATTATTTCACAATAATTGATGCCCCAGGACATGTAGACTTCGTTAAAAACATGATTACAGGAGCTAGCCAAGCAGATGCTGCAGTAATGGTAATAGATGTAGGTGAAGGAATTCAACCTCAGACAAGGGAGCACGCATACCTATGTAAAGTCCTTGGAATAAAGCAATTGATAGTTGCAATAAGTAAGATGGATGCAGTAAATTATGATGAGAAGAAGTTCAATGAAGTTAAGGCAGAAGTTGAGAAGTTCTTGAAGGGAATTGGCTACGATGTATCGAAGGTCCAAATAATTCCAATCTCCGGATTGAAAGGAGATAATTTGGTAAAGACTTCACCAAACATGCCTTGGTGGAAAGGACCAACCTTGCTTGAGGCTCTTAACAACTTAGAGCTTCCAGAGCAACCAGTGGATTTACCATTGAGGATTCCAATTCAGGACGTTTATTCCATAACTGGTGTAGGTACAGTACCAGTAGGTAGGGTTGTGACTGGAAAATTGAAGGTGAATGACACAGTAATTGTTGAACCACCTCACATAACTGCTGAAGTTAAGAGCATTCAGATGCACCATGAAGATATGTCAGAAGCATTACCAGGAGATAACGTAGGAATAAACTTGCGTGGTGTTGCAAAGGAACAATTGAAGAGGGGAGACGTAATTGGACATCCAGACAATCCACCAACAGTTGCTAAAGAATTTACTGCCCAAATAGTTGTACTCTATCATCCAACAGCAATAACAGTAGGTTATACACCTGTATTCCATGCACACACTGCTCAGGTTGCATGTAAGATAAAGAAGATCTTGAAGAAAATCGACCCAAGGACCGGAGAAGTAGTTGAAGAGAATCCTGAGTTCTTGAAGACAGGAGACGTAGCAATAGTCGTAGTCGAGCCTACGAAGCCATTCGTGATAGAGAAGAAAGAAAAGATCCCACAAATGGCAAGCTTTGCTATAAGAGACATGGGCAGAACGATTGGAGCAGGAGTTTGCATTGACGTAGTTCCGAGAGAATAAGCTTCTTAGTTTTTATTTTTTTATCCTCTTATTTTTATCTCGGAAGTAGGAAAAAGTTTTTTAATTTAATTCTTCTGTAAAAATTGTCATGCCAAAAGCAAGAATTAGGTTGAGTGGAACTGATGCTAAGAAGCTCGATGAAATTTGTAGTCAGATCAAGGACATAGCGAAGAAGATTGGTATAGACATTCGTGGCCCGATACCCCTGCCAACGAAAAGGTTAAAGGTCCCTGTAAGGACTTCTCCCTGTGGTCAGGGAAGAGAACTTTACGAAACATGGGAAATGAGGATCCATAAGAGGATTATAGATTTAGCAGTTAATGAGAGAGCTTTAAGGTTGATTATGCGCATACCCATTCCGAAAGATGTTCACATAGAGATAGAAATCATAGAGTAATTAAAATCTTATTTCGAAGTTTCTCCCTTCTAGAACAACTTTATCTCTGTATAGATTACCATTTACATAAAATCTTGGGAAATTTGGGATGAAGAGTAATTTATATCCTCGAGGGAAATCCAAGATCCTTAAGACTCTTTCCCCGCTCCCGCTTATAAAATACTTCAGATCCAATTTGGTATCCTCCACTCTAAATTTTGTGGAGAGCTTACAAACCCTCCTCTGATCTTTGGGCTCCAACACGATCACTTTCTCGATAGAATTTGGTTTCAAGCCTAAAACAAATTCGTAGAAAAATCTTGGAATGAAGGAAATGCTCCAAGCTTGGTTTAATGCTCCTTGAGGTTTGAAATCTTTATCATAAACTTCATCTAAACAACCTAAGCATCTCTTCCCCAGATTCTCCTTAAGGATTTCAAAATATTTGAAACCCTCATTTACCCTATTGTAATTAAACTCGGAAAAAACCATCAAGTTCGTCAGCAGGTTCCAAACCATCCCTTTGTGGTAAGAATTTGGATCGAATTCCTTATCCCTAGTGGAGAAACTTCTAATACCGACAGGAGTTGTAAACTCGTTGCTCTCCAAGACCTTCAAAACTCCACCAGCTCTTTCCTTATCTAAAAGTTTGTAGAAAGTAAGGAAAATTGGGTTAGCACTCCTCCCAACCTTCCTAGAGTTTATTAGCCTATCGCAATAAAAATCGTCGCTTCTAAATCTCTCCATTTGCTCCAGTATTTTCTCCGCACATCTCTTAAGCCACTTCTCTTGGAGAAAATCGAAGGCTTCTAGGAATGCTTTCGCCCAAAAGGCTTGAACTTCTATTGGTTTTCCCCTCCTCTCTATTGAATCCATCCAAGTGTAAAGTCCATTAGTTTCAACTAGATAATCCTCATCTACATCTAGCTTAAAAAACTTCTCCAAACAATTCCTAACAACTTCCTCATTCCTCCTCAAGAATTGAGTATCTCCACTAAACTTAAGATAGGAGAAAAATGAAATCAACCATAGAGGGGTTGTGTCGATTGAATGATAGAGGACTTTGTTATTAAACCTTATGAGGAAGGGAATTACGCCTTTTCTCTCATATTTTAAATGTTTCTCCAAGGCCCTCTTTATTTCCTCGAACCATCCTAGATAGAGGAAATTCTGGATGTTTAATGCCTCGTCCCTCACCCAAAAATCCAAGAAATATGGATATCCTGCTACAAAACCAAAATCACCATTATACTCTATCTTAAATTCCCCACACCTATAGATAGAGTTCCTTAAAATATCGACGTGGATATCGTCTGCCTCTATCTCAATTTGAGGAACATCACTCCTCTCCCAGCATTTATCAGTAGAGAACAAAAATCTAACTTTCCGTTCCTCAGGATAGCTTAGAGAGGTTGAGAATTTTAGGACTAAACATCTTTCAGGCCTTTCGTTGAAGAAGAGCCAATCCTTAACATACTCCCCAGGGAAGTGCTCTTTCCAATACTTTTCCTCAAGCTCGATCTTTCTATCACTCAAGATATAGAAGTCCTTCGTTGGAGCTCTCACCCTAAAACCATCTTCAATTTCCTCTATCCTGACATCAGCTGGTAGATCTTCGTAATATTTCCTTACATCTATCCCAAGCTCACACTCAACTTTCAACCTCCCTGACTCCGATTTCTTCACTTCTATTTCATCAACTATTCCAGAACCCTTAGTTGGATACTCTACTTCCTCTACTTCATATCCTCCAAGCTCGTAGAAATGTCTAGCCTCGAAATTTGAATACTTAAACGCTTTTTGAGTTGAGTTAGTAAGCCAAAATGCTTTCTCCCCACTCTCGAACTTAAATGCAAAGTAATCTAAGAATTTATAGGGTGGAAACCATAACCCGAACCACTTCGAACCAAAGAAGGTGTTAGCAAATCTCAACAGAAAGCACTTATTTCCCTTTATCATATAACACTTTTTACTCATTCTTCTCACTCTTGATCCTCTTCTCCTTTCTCTCGATGGAAAGCTCATATGCTTTTAAATAATTCTGGATTTGCTTTTCCCAATCGCAACTCTCAACAATAGACCTCGCCTCTACCTTTAACTTCTCCAATTTCTCCCTCTCCAGCTTAGAAATTTTGACCACTTGATTGGCTATGAAATCTACGATCTCTTCCTCTTTCTTCCCAACCATCGGGATAACTACTATACTATCTCTCTTTCCAAAATTGTTTAATATATACCTACCAAAACCTGCTCTATCGGAAGTCATGGCTAAATTTAGCATAGTAGCTGCTTCAACAGGAGTATAACCCCAAGGTTCGTATCTAGAAGGGAAAATCCCTACGTCAAATGCCGAAATTACTTCCCAATATTCCATATGTAATAAGCCATCACCAGGTTTTAAATAAGTGGGATAGAAAACGACTTTCACCTTATTCTGAGGAGAATTATCTAAACCTAAGGATCTGAGTCCATTAAGAATTTGATCATTTGGATAGCTCAACTCAAAACACTCTATCGGTGGTTTCTCATTAGTTTTCTTTAAACTCCTATAGAGCTTTACTATTTCTAGTTGAATATCTCGAGGCAAATCAATGAAGAATTGGGCATATTCGCTTACATCTATTTTCTCCCCCTCAGCAAGTTTCACGGATTTCTCAACAATCTCTCTTAAGTTAGAGATAAGGTTCACATCTTTTTTATACATCTTCAGCAAGCTAGTTATCTTATTTATGATAAGCAAATTATCACAAATCTCCTCCTTTACTTTACTTACATTAGTAGGAACGAAAATGAATGCAAATATGTCTCTTGGAGAATTCTCCTTCCTCAAAAGGTGATCTAGCTTTGCTAATGTTTTGATGTAAAGATCTATACCTTTATTATAGAACTCGTATCTCCCTGAAAGGTAAATGAAGAGAGAATCCCTTGGATTTATTTTATAGTAAGGGAGAAAGATAGAATAGCAAAGTTTCTGAATTTCTTCCCTGCTCCCTTGAGCTATATACCTCACCTCACTTTCGCTTGGTAACTCACTGAAATCTATGGCATTCGGCGTGATCACGTCGCTCTCCCTTCCAAACATGTATTCAGCCTCCTTAGCTATAACATCGCTTACTGTAGTAAAGACATCACAATTCTCAGCACATGCTTTTTCAAGCAAATGCTGTCCCTCAATCTTAAATTTGTAAGCATCCTGGACATCAACCGTCTTTCCAGAGCTTAATCCCTCGTTAACCTCTTTTATCAAATCTCCTCCCGAAGCTACTTTAGCCCTTCCGAGGGAGGTCGCATGAGTTGTAAAGACTAACCCAGCATCTACATTCCTCTTCCTTAAATAAAGTAATGCTGCCCCAGAAATCCACTCGTGACAATGGACTACACAATTCTTCCCCCTCAAGGAGTTGTCCTGCAAAATCTTTTCCACAACTATGCCAGCTGAATATGCCCAAGATACATTCCTGTTAAAATCCCATCCCATGAAAAGCGAATCTATACCAAAGTTCTTCCACAACTCATACTTTATCAAATTTATCTGCTTATCATTTCCTACCCTCCTCTCCCCAAATGCACTAGGATCTATTAAAATCACTTTAGTATCGTTTCCAGTAACCCATCTCCCATAATAGCATTTGATCCCAAGAGGTTCCACTTCTTTGAAGAGCCTTTGGAATTTAGCTGGAGGTTCCTCCTCGAAGAAATCTCCTTTAGTTACATATGGATCGTAAAGTCCTATGAGTAAGTAATTGTCCCCAAAAAGTTCAACCATTTTACCAGATTTGCTCTGAAGTACTGTGTAGATTCCGCCTACTTTTCTAGCTGCTTCTGAAGAGATTTCTATGACAAAATCCACCTTCTTAGCTAGAATTTCTTTTCCCATATCTTGTATTTGTTAGGGGGAAGATTAAAACTTTTCCATAAATTTCCTTACCTCTCGAGAGTTAGGAAATTTCTGTTTTCGATTCATTAAATAAATTGATGCTGCAGCTTCCGCGAATTTCAACCTCTCCTCAATCTGGAATTTCTTATGGGTGGAGAATATAAAAGCAGAGTCAAAGACATCACCGGCCCCCGTAGGATTCATCGGCTTAACTTTATACGCCTTCTTACTCCATATCTTTCCCCCTTCACAATAGGCTGAACCCTTCCTACCCCTATGCAAAACTATTTTAACCCCATACTTTTCAGCAAGTTTCCTCAATCCTTTCTTCCATTCCCTCTCCCTAGTTACTATTCTCAACTCTTTTTCATTCACGAATAAATAATCTAAGGACTTAAAGCATTTGTAAAGAGTCGTCAATTTCCGAGTTCTCAATGTTGGAACATCTAAATAGGTTGTAACTCCGCTCTTTTTTGCTTCCCTTAAGACTTTCCAACAATTTTCTTGAAATTTTTCTAGATGAAAGAAACCTGAAATCAATAGGTTCTCAGAGTTCCTAACTACTTCCATATCTATGTCATCAATTCCTAGCTCTTTATTCGTACCTCCAAAATTTATTATGCTCCTAGAACCATCTCTGAAAGTGATTACGATGCTCTTAGCTGTTTCCTTATTAGAATGAGTTAAGAAACTGCAAACACCATTCCTCAAGATCTTCTCCATCAAGAAGGTTCCAGCGAAGTCCTTCCCTACCTTTCCAAAGATACAAGTTTTCATCCCGAGATTCGAAGCAGCGCACGCAGAAATTGCAGCCCCTCCCCCTATCTGAAATTTTATTGGTTCCTCCGAACTTATTTGCTCGTCCTTTACGGGATATTTCCTCAAAGGGTAGGATATTATGTCAAATGTCACGTCCCCTATGCAAACTAAATCAAAGCCCATAATGATTTTTAGGAACTAGAGATTAATAAATTGTTATGGAGGAAGTAAAAATCCGAAGGTGTGGAGCAAAGGACTTAGACCTCATTTTGGAATTTTCTAGGAAGCTGCACGAGTTTGAGAAGAAAATTTATCATAACTATAAAGAATTCAGCGATTTCGAGGAAGAGCTTCAAAAATTCTTGAAGAAGAAGTTAAGAAGCGATAAGAGCATTTTCCTCCTTGCTGAAATGGATGGAAAGCCAGTAGGCATGGCTTATGGTTGGATAAGATCTACATTCTTCTTAAGGGATAAAGAAATAGGATATTTGGCTGAAATATGGGTAGAAGAGAAATATAGGAAAGAGGGTATAGGGAAAAGGCTAATTGAAGAGATGTTAAAGTGGTTTAAGGACAAAGGGGTAAAGCTCGTGAGAACAGAAGTACTCGAAGGAAATAAAGATGCATTGAGATTCTTCATTGACCTCGGCTTCAAGCCAGTTTCAAGAGAAATGGAGATCAAATTATAACACTAAAAAGTAGTAAAATTTTTAAAATCCATTCACCTTAAAGAATTCACCAATTTTTTAGAGGTGATACCTTTGGAAAGTCTGAAGAGGTTTTTGAGGAGACAGGAAGTAAAGGCAAAATCCCAAAAACTTGGGGAGATTTCAAAATTTATTGAAGGGAGGATGCAAAACCCATCAGCATTGGAGAAGATCGTTCTTCCAGAGATCCAGAATAGAATAAATGAAGGTTCAGTTCAGGCGGCTATCGAAATCTTAAAGGACCTTGGGAAGGTCGATAGCGACTACTTGGTTGTTGCGAAGAAGGTAGAGGAAATTCCAGTTGAGGAGATGAGCGGGATTGAGGATTACATAAGAGAAGCTGCCATATCCTTAGAAAATAAGATGAGATTAAGTGATAAAATCGCCGAAGAAGTTCTCAGAGAACTGCAGCAAACTCCTGTAGAAATTTCTAGGGAGAGCATTCAGACATTGGTTAATCAGAAAGTTGAGGAAATTGAGGAGAAAATCCAAGAAGCTGGGATTCCGTACTTCCCATTCAAGGGAGTAAACACCCAACTCCTAAATTTGCTCAAGGAGCCGAAGAGTGTGAAGGAACTCTCGACTGCCTTGAGAGTAGAAAAGAACGATGTCAAGGGAGATCTAGGCCTATTAATCCGGTTCAACTTAGCGGAAGAATACACCGAAGGGGATAGGAGAAGATATAAACTTACACCAAAGGGTGCTGCTTACATAGTCGAGGGGAGCATAAAACCTTACTTGGCAAAGAGGATCATGGAAATTTGTGAGAACGACATCGAAAGGGGAGAGCTTGAAACTACATTATTAGCTAGCGGTGCCCAACCAAGTGAAGTGAAAGAAGCTATTGAGAAAAGCATAGAGATAGGGCTAATCACTCATCAGAAAGGTAAGTACACTCTCGGTAAACTGGGGGAGCTTTACAGGCAGAGTTACTAAAACTCCTTTCTTCAATTTTCTTTCTTATTAGAGGGTAATTGAATTGACTTTTGTACTTCTAGAAAACAAGAAAGTGAAAGTGAAAAATCTTACATTCTCAGAGTGAGGCTTCACGCCGGGGCTGGGATTCGAACCCAGGCGGGCATAAGCCCACACGCTTAGCAGGCGTGCACCTTAACCACTCGGTCACCCCGGCTTAAATTTGAGTAAAGGAGAAAGTAAATAAAAACTTGTCGATAAGCTAAAGTTGTGGTTACGTGCAGGATTTGCAAGAAGAGTTATGAAGATTTGCCGATATTCTTACGGGTTTGCAAGGAATGTATAAGGAATAGGTGGGAGAAAGCGAAACCATTCATCGAGGAAGTTTTCTCTGTACGAAAGAAGTTGGGATTACCTATCTTTCCTCCAAGAGATGAGGAAGGAATAACATGTAAGGATTGTGGGAATGAGTGTAGGATAGGTGAAGGTAGGAAAGGTTATTGTGGACTCGTAGTTAATGAGAATGGGAAGCTCAAGAGGCTCTTAGGCACAAAAGATGAGGGATTATTTACTTACTACTATGATCCTCATCCAACTAATTGTGTTGCAGCTCCTTGGTGTGGTTCTAGTGGAGTAGGTTATCCTGAATTTTCTCTATTTCCCCATAGAGAAGTTGGGTATTACAATTTAGCTGTATTCAGTGGGAGCTGCAATTTCTTTTGCCTATATTGTCAGAATTGGGAAAGTTGGCATCAGATGATAAGTGAAATGGCCCCTAAGCTGAGGATTAGAGAGTTAATTAATGCTATGAATGATAAAACTACTTGCGCCTGTTTTTTCGGTGGCTCTCCTTCCACTCAGCCAGAGTTCCTTCTAAATTTCATGAAGCTTTCTGAGACGAGGAAAGAGGAGCTTGGACTAAAGGTCTTTAGGGTTTGTATAGAGGATAGCGGCAACTTTTCCTGGCATTGGCTCAAGGAAATAGCTGAACATAGTTTAAAGTCTGGAGGGGGTATAAAATTCGACCTCAAGACTCCCGAAGGCTCTAAATTGAACATCGCTCTTTCTGGAGTGAGTAACGAAAAAGCTTACGAAAACTTCAGGAGGCTTGCGAGTTTTCACAGGAAGAGACCAGAGGTTCCATTCCTAAGGGCCTCAACTCTACTAGTCCCTCATTATATAGACGTGAATGAAGTAAGAGAGATAGCTGGGTTCCTCGCCGAGATAGATGAAGAAATCCCTTACTCTCTCCTAGCATTTTATCCCCACTACAAGTTCAGGGATGTTGGTTTCACTTCGAGAAAATTCGCTTTGGAATGCTTAAAGGTTTGTAAGGAAATTGGATTGAAAAATGTGAAGATTGGTAATGTACATTTACTCGTCTAAAGGGAAGTTTTTTAAGGAGATGAAGGTTCAAAATCCTTATGAAGAAGGAAGAAATTCTCAAAGAACCAGTTGAAGACATGGAGATAGATTTTGATGTCGATAAGCTAGTCAGGAAGCTTGGAAATTCTGGTGGTTTTATGGCTAAGAACTTGAGCCTAGCTGCTGACATCTTGGAAGAAATGATTAAAGAAAAATCATGCACTAAGTTCCTCTCATTCCCCGCGTGCATAGTAGCAACTGGTTGTAGGGGGATTCTCAAGGAGGTTGTTAAGAGAAAGTTCTTCGACGTTGTTATAACTACTTGTGGAACTTTAGATCACGATCTAGCTAGGAGCTTTAAGAAATATTATCATGGATCTTTCCTCGCCGATGACTCAGAACTTAAGGAGCTTGGAATATGCAGGCTCGGAAATGTTTTCGTTCCGAATGAATCCTATGGTATAATAATTGAGGAAAAGATGAAGGAATTTCTCGAAAAGTTATATTCTGAAGGTGTGAGGGAAATTTCCACTCATGAACTAGCTTGGGAACTTGGGAAGTTCATCAATAATGAGAGCTCTATCCTTTACTGGTGTTACAAAAATAAAATCCCAGTAATAATCCCTGGGATAACTGATGGTGCCGTCGGCTACCAAATTTGGCAATTCTCTCAAATGAAGGAAATGAAGATAGATGTATTAAAGGATGAAAGCCTATTGAGTGAGGTAGTTTGGAACTCTAAGAAGAGTGGAGCTCTCATCATCGGTGGTGGAATCTCAAAACATCATGTAATTTGGTGGAATCAATTTAAGGATGGTTTAGATTTCGTTGTTTACTTGACTACTGCAGTTGAATGGGACGGAAGCTTGAGTGGGGCTCACCCTAGAGAGGCTATTTCTTGGGGAAAAGTGAAGAAGGGTGCTAGACAAACAGTTGTTTATGGAGACGTTACGATAAATCTCCCTATCCTTATCTCTTCCTTGGTCAAGAGGATAGAAGGAAAATAATTTTAAGAGGGTCTAGATAGTATTATGGAGGAGGGTATTAAAAGTTCGTTAGAGGAGATAATTAAGGAGTGGGGAATTCACATCCACCTTCATAAGCTAGTTCATGAAATTGACTGTCCGAGCTCTCCAGATGGTAAGAAAGTTATAGTCTACCTTGCTAGGCAGAGATCGATCCAACTAAGGTGGATGTGAAATATTACTATAATTGTAATAAAGCACTAGCATGCACCGAAGAAGTTTGTATTTTTAAGAGATCCTTGGAGTACATTAAGGAGAGGGGGAACCAGGAGGCATCAGAAAATTCTGAGAGGCCTTACGAAGCGTTTTATTCTCAAGAAGAAATTTTTTAATTGGGTAGTAACTAAGAGAAGTAATGACCGAGAAGCTTTACGAAAGCGATGCTTACCTGAAAGAATTCGATGCTAAGGTACTGGAAATAATTGGAAATAAAATCATCCTAGACAAGACTTGTTTCTTTGCGAGAGCTGGAGGGCAGGTTGCTGATACTGGAGAAATAAATGGAATTAAGGTTGTTGATGTCTTCGAGGAAGATAGTAAAATCTACCATGTACTGGAGAGAGAACCAGATTTTAAGGTCGGTGATTTAGTGCACGGGAAGATAGATTGGGAGAGGAGGTATAGGATAATGAAGTTGCATTCCGCAGCTCATCTCGTTTATTTTCTGATGGAGAAGTTATTTCCTGGTTGTAAGCCAGCATCTGCTGGGCTTATAGATGATAAAAAGGCTAGGACGGACTACTTTCTTCCAAGAAAGCCTACACCTGAGGAGATGAAGGCAATTGAAGAGAGAGTTAATAAAATTATAGAAATGGATTTAGAAATCAAGAGGTGGAAGGAAGGAGATAAGTTATTTTGGAAAGTCGATCTCTTTCCAGAAATGTTATGTTGCGGCACTCATGTTAAGAGGACGTCTGAGATAGGGAAAATAGCAGTTAAAGTTGGTAAGAAACCTGGGAAGGGTAAGGAAAGGATAGAAATAACCTTAGTTGAATAATCAAAAACTTTTAAACCCCTTAGGGGCTCTATTTTTTTATGAAAGCAATTTGGTCTGGTAGCATATCCTTCTCCTTGATTAATATACCTGTAAAAATCTATGTAGCTACAGAATCCCATGGAATTAAGTTTAAAAACCTTTGTAAAGAAGGGCACCCAATCGAGCATAAGAGATGGTGTCCTGTATGCAATAGGGAAGTAGCTTGGGATGAAATAAAGAAAGGGTATAAAATAACAAAGGATAAGTATGTCGTTCTCGAAAAAGAGGATTTGGAAAAAATAAAGCTAAAAACTACAAAAGCTATTGAGATAAAGCAATTTGTGGATGCAACTCAAATAGATCCAATTTATTATGAGAAAAGTTATTATGTTGTCCCCCAGGAAACTGGGGCTAAGGCTTACTCCCTCTTTGTCGATGCTTTGAGGTTAACAAATAAAGTAGCCATAGGCAAGGTCGTTATGAGAAACAAAGAGTACCTGGTTGCACTCAGGCCCTATAAAAAAGGTCTACTAATGCACATACTCCACTATCTCTCGGAGGTAAAGCCAATAGAAGAATTGCCTGAGCTAAAGAATCTTGTAGTCGTTAGTGAAGAGGAATTAAAGCTCGCCCAGATGTTGATCCAAAAATTAAGTGGGGAGTTTGATATCTCGAAATTTAAGGATCATTACACAGAGAAGCTTAAGGAATTGATAAAGGCAAAACTCGAGGGAAGGGAAATAGCAGTGAAGGAAGAGGAAAAGGAAGAGTTAGCAAAGTCCTTAGTTGAGGCATTGAAGAGTAGTTTAGAGATGGTTGAGAAGAAGGAGAAGGAAGAAAAGAAGAAGGAAGAGGTAAAGGAGAAAGCTAAGTAGATCTAGGAGATGGAAAGAAAGGATTTATTTCAAACTGAGATAAAGCCCATGCTCGCTTTTCCAGCGAAGCCATTTGATTCGGAGGATTACATTTTTGAGATAAAGTACGATGGAACTAGGACGATAAGTTATGTAGACGTTGAAAACAAAAGTGTGAGATTTCTAAACAGACGTGGCATATATTTTGAGTGGAGGTATCCTGAAATTACTAAAGTACTGCTTGAGAGCGTTAAGGCAAATAAAGTTATTTTGGATGGGGAAATCGTCATTCTTGTGGATGGGAAGCCAAACTTTTGGAAATTACAGGAGAGGGAGCACACAGACGATAGGATGAGGATTGAAATCCTATCGGAATTATACCCAGCTACTTACATAGTTTTTGACATCCTCTACAAAGATGGGGAAGAATTAATCTCTCTCCCTTTAATGAAGAGAAAAGAGATACTAAAGGAAATCTTGAATGAAAGTGAGAGGGTGAAAATCTCGGAATTTATAGTTGGAGAAGGAACAAATTTCTTCCAGAAGGTTAAGGAATTAGGACTTGAGGGGATCATGGCTAAGAAAAAGGATAGCCCTTATCTAATAGGAAGACGATCGGAATATTGGCTTAAGATAAAGGTATTGAAGACCGTTGATTGTGTCATTTGTGGTTATACGAAAGGTGAGGGAGCGAGGGAGAAATATTTCGGTGCTCTTGTGCTTGGATGTTATGAAGATGGTAAACTCAGGTACATAGGAAGAGTGGGAACCGGTTTCGATGAAAGTGATTTAAAGGCTTTGAAGGAAAAATTGGATAAAATAAGAATTACTAGTCCCCCATTCGATATTTTCGAAGAGGAGCCTAACGTCAAGGAGAAGATGATATTCACTAAACCACTCTATGTATGTGAGGTCAAATGTATGGAAGTAACGAAGGATAAGAAATTGAGGGCTCCAGTTTTCTTGAGGTTAAGGGAGGATAAAAATCCGGAAGAATGCAAGATCTAAGTTTGCAACCCGGGATGCAAAATTTTTTATATCCTACGGGAGCAAAAGAAATATAGAGGGCCCGTAGCTTAGCCTGGTGGAGCGACGGTCTTATAAGATCGCGTTCCGCACATCTAGGAGAACCGTAGGTCGAGGGTTCGAATCCCTCCGGGCCCACTAAAAACTAAACTTGCTTCCTCCTCGGGAAAAATAATATAACCTCGAAAATCTGAAGTTGAAATATGTTAGAAGCCATCATTTTATGTGGAGGTCAGGCGTGGAGATTAAAGCCAGACACATGGGTACCAAAACCCCTCTTAAAGCTGGGAGACAAGACCTTGATCCAATTCCAGGTGGATTGGCTAAGGAAACATGGATTTCAAAACATAATCCTAGCTACTAACCAAAAGTTCGATCTAGAAGATGTAACTCTTTCTTTAGAGAAGGAAAAATTGGGCACTGGTGGAGCAGTGAGGAATGCGCTACCCTATGTAAAGGGGGAGCAAGTATATGTAATGAATGTCGATGACTTAGTCTCTTACGACCCGAGGAGACTTATCGAATACGCTAATCTTGGAGCATCTATTCTTCTAGCGAAGGCGAGATTGGGATTTGGCCTGGTAGAATTAAAAGGAGATACGGTAATAGGATTCGATGAGAAACCTAAGGTTGACTTTTATGTAAGTGCAGGACATTACGTATTCAAGAAGAGAGTTATAGAGGAATATTTTCCAGAGGTTGGGGACCTGGAGAAAAGTGTATTACCTGTAATTGCTAAAGAGGGGAAGCTAAGAGGACTGAAGCTAGATGGGAAGTGGTATACTATTAACACTTACAAAGATTATCAAAAATTTCTTGAAGTCCTCAGAAATGGGGAGTTTGTAATATGAACTAAATTTCAACGAAAAGAGGGTTTTCGAATTTACAGTCTTTAGCATTTTCAAAATCACAATCTATTTATATACTAATAATGAGAAATTAGTTAGGGGGTGAAGGATTTGCTCTTGAAAAAGAGGAGATGTCCAAATTGTGGGAAAGAACTCAAAGAGAATTGGAATTTTTGTCCATTTTGTGGAGAGGAAGTAGGAAGATTAGGGATAGGTGTAAGAAGGAGAGAAGAAAGGGAACTTAGGAGTTTTGAGGATTTTGGGTTGGGTTTATTCCCAAGTTTTAGAAGTTTGTTTGAGGAGATTGATAAAGAATTCAAGAGGTTGGACAAGATATTCAAAAGTAATTTCGATGAAATTGAAGAGTTCAGAGACATGCCCATCGTTAGGGGTGGTGGAGTGAGCATCGTAATAAGAGATACGGGTAAAGGTAAGCCTGAAATATCTGTAAGGACTAGTGGGGATTTCAAGAAACTTGAGCCGGAGATAAAAGCTAGGCTTGGGGTAAGCGAAGGTGTTAGGGAAGTTGGGGGAGAAGAAATGAAGGTTGAGGAGAGGCCTAGGAAGATACCCTCAGTCACTGAAGAGCCGGAAGCTAAGATCGAAAGGAAGAGGGATTATCTGAAGATAGAAATCGAACTACCTGATGTGAAAAGTGAGAAGGACATAGAGATAAGGAAACTCGAACAATCTATCGAAATAAGAGCTTTCGCTGAAGATAAGGCATACTTCAAGCTCATCCCCATTCCCCCTGATTTTGAGATCCTAGAGAAGAATTTTGAAAATCATAAATTGACCCTCGTCCTAGGGAGGTGAGATTAATGCCTAAGATAAAAGAACTCCCTAGTTTAAGGGAATGGGAAAGAATTTCTGCCCACACCCATATAACTGGCTTAGGGCTAGAGGGTTTAAGAGCTAAGAAAATTGGAGATGGGATGGTTGGACAAACTGAAGCTAGGGAAGCAGCTGGGATAATAGTTAAATTAATTAAAGAGGGGAAGTTCGCTGGACGTGGGATATTAATCGCTGGGCCTCCAGGTTCCGGAAAAACTGCATTGAGTGTGGGAATTGCTAAGGAACTTGGGAAAGATGTACCTTTCGTCCATCTAGCTGCATCTGAAGTATTTTCAGCTGAAGTAAAGAAGACGGAATTTCTCACCCAAGCCCTTCGAAAGGCAATTGGAGTAAGGATCCATGAAATGAGGAAGATCTATGAGGGAGTTGTAGAGGAAATAAATATTGAGAAGCAAGCTCATCCATACAACCCCTATGTCCAAATCCCAGTATCAGCAACCATTAAATTATCTACCAAAGATGAGAGCAAGAGATTGTCAATGGATCAAACCTTTGCTATGCAATTAGTGCAGCAAAATGTTGAAACGGGAGATGTAATTCAGATAGATGTCGATGGTGGTCACTTAGTGAAGTTAGGAAGAAGTGAAGAAGCGGCCAAGGAGAAGAAAGTTGAGATAACAACAGAAAAACCGGTTCCCGTCCCTTCCGGTAAAGTACTGAAGGAGAAGGAGTTTGTTTATGTAATGACTTTACACCAGCTAGATCTAGCATCTTCTAGGAGCGAATTGGATATGTTTAGTTTGTTATTCGGTGGGAGAGAAAGGAAGGAAATTGAAAGCGAAGTAAGGAAACAAGTTGATGAGATGGTTAAAGCTATGGTGCAGGCTGGAAAGGCTGAGATAATACCCGGAGTCCTCTTTATTGATGAATGTTCCATGCTGGACATAGAGACTTTCGCATTCCTGAATAGAGCAATGGAGCAAGAACTCGCTCCAATCATAATCTTTGCTACGAATAGGGGGATAGCTAAGATAAGAGGAACGGATCAAGTAGCCCCTCACGCATTACCATTAGACCTCCTAGATCGACTCCTGATCATAAATACCAGACCATACAATGAGGAGGAAATAAGGGAAATAATTAAGATAAGAGCTAAAGTTGAGAAAGTGGAGATAAGTGAAGATGCTTTGGAGCTCTTAACGAAGCTTGGTATGGAATCTAGTTTGAGATATGCTCTTCAGTTAATCGCACCAGCCTATGAAGTTGCGAAGGAGAATGGTGCTAAGAAGGTAAGGAAGGAGGATGTAGAGAAAGTAAAGAAGCTCTTCATCGATGTGAAGCAAAGTGCAAAGTACTTGAAAGAGTTTGAGGAGAAGTTCCTTACTTTCTAAAAACAGAAAATTTTTAGGTATGGAAGAGTAAATAAAAAATATGCCAAGGAAGTCGCGGAAAAAGGAAAGAGTATGGTTCGACCCCGAGAGGTTCATACCTGTATTTTCCTTAGGTCTTGTAATAATAACCTTCTTCATCGGCATCGGCTTTTTCTACTATTACTCTACTCCCGCAACACCGTTCACTAACGTTACAATATCTGAAAACATTACCGAAAATGTTACAGAGAATATAACATCTTACCTTAGAGTAAGGAACTTCGAGGAAGCGAAGAAATTCTTCATTTACTCGGAAAAAATGAAGAGGGAGTGGAATGAAAGTAACTGCTCAGCGCCTTTGGCCGAGGATTCAATAATTTTGGTAATGCATATTGTTAAGTTAGACGGGAATTACTCCATAAATTGTGAGAGGGGAGAAGCATACTACAGATTTGGGGAAGCTAGACCATTATTTGATGAGTGTGATCAATATGTCGCTAATATCGTGGATACAGCTGCTCGGCAAAAGGAGAGCTTCGATTTTCCATTAGAAGAACCAATAACACCTAATGTTACTAATTACTATGCTCTCTATTTGATCTGTGACTGGGAAAGAGGTTGGGCAGCTTATGCAATTGTTGATGCTGAGACAGCAAAAGTTTATTGGTGAACTTAGTCTACTCTCGGGGCGATGATGAAACTCAACTGCAGTTTATCCAATGCTTTGAAATCCATCCTTATTGGAAAGTCCGTCGCGAATTGAATTACTAAAGTATCAGCAATTTTCGCTGCTTTCAAGACTTTCTCCAAGTACTCAATTGAGTACTTAGCTTTCGAATCACTGGTAACATCTAAAGATATTAGACTTGGAGAGTCCCTAGTTAACTCTACCCTCACTTCGCTAGTATCTCCAGTAGTATACATCATGAATTTATCTTTAGTGGCCTCAAATACAAGTGAATCGCTGATCATCTCAGCATCCTTTACGCTATCCTTCACTACATCCCCATCGACTTCAACTTTTGCCGTAAATTTCTTTCCCAACTCCGGAACTTTAGTCTCGGCTTCGCTCTCACCAATTAATGGAATACTAAAATACCTCTTAGCTGCCCCAATCATTGCAATCTTCAATCTTGAACCGCTCTTGTCCAATTCTAGAGAAACTTGATCGCTGGCCCTTGCCCTCTTCAGAATTTTCACCAATTGCTCTAAATTAACTGTTATAGGTACTTCCTCCTCTACCTTATAGTCCGTGAAAGCTATCGAAAATAAATCAAATATAACCATCGCTACATTCGCTGGATCCATGGCAACTAATTTCACCCCATCTTTCCCTATCTTGAAAGTCCCCTCCGAAACTAGTTCTGAAATTGCATCTAAGCTGTCTCTAAGCACTCCAACTTCGTTCATAACGAGTTTAAACACTTTGGCACCCCCTCAAATTCATTTTTTAAGACCTACAAATAATAATATCAAACCTATTAATAAAATTATCACTGGTGCTTCGATATTATAAATTTTAGCCTTAGCGATCGGTTCCAAATAGCTCTCTAAAGTAGGAGCCCAACTCCCTAAGCTCTGAGGAAAAATAAGGATTAAAGCTAATCCTGTTATTACGGCACCTAGGATGAAGAGCTTAAAATTCATGTTGAATTGAGGGAAAATTAGGCTTTTAAGCTTTTCTTTAGTTCGAGATATTCTTTTAGTATTTCTTTATTCAGGTTGTTCATGTCTTGAATCAAATCCGCAATTATTTCGAAACCCCCTTCATAAGGGACAACTCTCCCAAAGACTCTAACAAATTGGCCAAGCTTCAAGCCCTTCATCAACTCGCTATTTTTTACTATTACAGTAGTTCTCCCAGAAGAGTCATCTATATCAAATGATGAATTCTCATAATCTAAATTTACTATGGTTCCAAGGACTTTGATCCTATCATCTTTCTCTACATCCACCTCCTTAAGGCTTTTCTCTTTGTAGAAAATCCTATCATTCATGTGTACTCCCTCCAAGTATGCCCGCATTTAGTGCATCTATAAAACCTCGTGGGTGGCTCATCTGCAGCTCTCGTCTGAATCACCCAGAAATATGCTTCCTTATTTCCACATTTAGGACAAGTCGCTTCGACTTTCTGTTGAGTTTCTTCCTCTGATTTCTCTAAGATTTTTGGTCTCTCTTCAATCTTACTCCTGATCTTCAACTCTTCCTTTATCTCGTACTCAGCCCCACAATTTTTACAGAAAAATATCTTCTTACCTCCTTTATCTTTGATTATCAAGATTGAACCACACTTCTCACAAAACATAAAAAGAACTAGTCTTTTCCGTTAAAAAACTTTTCCTTAGGGAGCTTCATGAGATAAGCATCCTCATCCCCATAATATCCTTCAATTTTCTTTACTATCTCAAACCCATTCCTCTCGTAAAATTCTATAGCTCTTTTATTGCCTACCCTCACATGTAAGACAACTTCTTCCGCTCCTTTCGAGAAGAGGTAATTTAGTGCCTCTTTTAATAGGAAGCTCCCTATGCCTAGATTCCTAAACTTCTTTTTAACTGCTATTGAGATTATCTCCTTCTCAACCGAAGATGCTATAATATAGCCAGCAATTTCTTCACCTAACCTTACTATGAAAAAGCCTTCAGGTTCTGAAGAGTACCAATGTAGAAATGTCTTTGCATCGTAAGGTTTCTTAGGAAAGCATTCCTTCTCAACCTCCAATACTTCATTTAGGTAATCCTTGACGAATCTCTCTACTCTCAACATCTCCTTGACCTCTTTCACAAGACTACAGAATCAAAAAGATTTTAAAATTCTTCTTCTAACTAAATCTCTATGCTACAAGTAAACTCAACCAACTTTGAAAAAGAGGTACTCAAGAGCGACACTTTAGTAGTAGTGGATTTCTGGGCGAGCTGGTGCCCTCCTTGTTTGATGTTTGCTCCTGTTTTCGAGAAAGTTTCTCAGGAATTTCCCAACATTAAATTTGTAAAGTGTAATATCGATGAAAGTCGTGAGATAGCAGGGAGGTATGGAGTAATGAGCATTCCAACTATAATATTCTTTTATAAGGGAGAGGAAGTTGGAAGGGTGATTGGATTTAGGGATGTTGATGGATTTAGGAAAATTGTAGAAAAGATCTTGAGGAGGGTAGCGAAATGAACGAGGGAAAAGATCCGGAATGTCCCCTTTGTAATTTGGAGGACGAGTTAACCATTTATAAAGATGATAAGATAACAATCTGTGAGACAAAAAATAGGAAGGGGCACAGAAGGAGGATAATGGTAGTATATAATAAGCATGTAAGGCAAGTGAGTGAGGATATAAGAGAATATGCTCTAAAGAAGTTAGAGGAAATTGGGAGGGAAGTCTTCTCCTATACATACAAATTCGTTCTCCTTGATAGTACTTATGGTAGCATACCA
>CAYLRC010000007.1:10139-22667 GCA_964386445.1 Candidatus Woesearchaeota archaeon | reverse complement strand
GAAAGAGGTTGATATATGGTCTTCCGAAAAAATCAGATTAACTATTAGCCCATTCGATATGCTTACTAATTCCTACCTGAGTTTAGCCAAGTTAGATGATGTGAAACTTTACTTCTACAAATTTGAGGAAGAGGAAAACACCCTAAATCTCATCTATGAAAGGAATTTGAAGTCCAGTCAATTTGACTTCACTCTGGAGGATATAGGAATAAAGGGAGTTACAAATCCTGAGGCTTGTGGATACTACGTAGTTATAGTTACGGGGAAGTATCGCAATCTCGTAGGCAATGATGCGACTGGTTTGCTTGTTAGTGGCTGTTTACTTGGTTAATAATGTTTAAATATTCTGGATTTCAACTTAAAATTAATGAATAGGACCACCCTCTCAATCCTAATTGCAATATTTTTCCTATTCTTTACTCAATCTTTCGTGACTGCTCTAAGTTGTACTATTCGATTTGGTGGTTGTTCTTCGGGAGAAACATGTATTTTTAAGTTGAGCGACTTGAGGAATGCTCATGCAGAGACTTGTTCTCAAACTAATTACAATTATTCTGTGTGTTGTAGTGAGAGTGGTAGAGCACTGTCGACTAGTTGCTCCGAAGCTTATGACGGAGTTATTAGGCTTAGCGATACTACAAATGCTCACGTTCGAGATTATGATCTTGGGGATGGGACTTACCCTGTTAGGATTTGCCTTTCCTCTGATATATCTACAGATAATGTTGATTGCGTCCTTCTATCAAATGGTGACTGCTCCTCTATAGGATACGAGTGCCTAGCTTCTGTATCAGCAAGCGATAATGCTCATGTAGGGGACTGTAATGCTTACTCTACAAAAATATGTTGTTCCATTACGCCTCAAACAGCATGTGATGTGTATATAAAAGCTGCTGACATAGGAAATACTGGATACTTAATAAACGAAAGTAATAAAGTATATTGCCTAGAGGAAAACGTTACTCTAACTTCAGCAATTACTGCAATAACTTTCAATGAAACTGTCAAAAATTCGACTTTAGATTGCATGGGTCATGTGATAGATGGCAATGGAATCGACAATTCGGTAGGGATTGAAGTAAGACACTCTGTAGGAATACCAGGAGGAAACAATAATACAGTAAAGAATTGTCACCTTCGGAATTTGGATTGGGGGATTAGGGTCTATGGAGATTATCACACGATAAGTAATAATTATGTTAATAACACAACAACCTGTCTGGAAGTATGGAACAATTTCGGTAGCTATATTGGAAATAAGCTTGAACTCTGCGGCTCATCTGGGATTTCCGTTTTTGGCGGCTCCAATGAGTTCATAAACAATATAGTGACTAAATGTCGCGGTGTTTGCGTGGATGCTCATGCTGCCGGAAATAACTATTTTGAAGGTGGGACTATAGATAGATTATTTACTGAAACTTGGGCTCATGAATACGAGATCAATAATGTAGCTACTAATTACAAATTCAATAGGACAAACTTTAGCCTTAATGTTGAGAGACTGATTTTTTTGGATTCTCAGGGATCGGCTTCATTTAATTATAGTGAAGATGGTGTAATTTGGTTAGATACGAGTTCTCCTACAGGTGGGAATTTCTTCAGGAAATTGATAAACTGGAGTGTTACTAATCTATCTTGGGAAGAATGGAAATTCAACCTTTCGGACCCAAATCCAAGTTTATTTATTTATAACATCACCGGGCTCCTCCCAAATACTCAGTACTATATCCATAACAATTCCCAACTTTATGAAATAAAGACCTCCTCACCAACTGGAAGTTTAGAATTTAATCTCACAATTCCTGGAGACGGAAGTCATCAACTAATCGAAGTTTCTACTACCGCTCCTCCTTGTACCTATGCTCTCACAATAGATCCAACTTCAGATACTAAATACACAACTTCCTACAACTTCGCAATCAATGCTACTGATGCTTCCTCACCGACTTGCAGCTCCCCTATTACTTATAACATCACCTATGCATTAACTGGTGATTGTCAACCATCTACTAGTGTTAGCCCAAGTTTCCAAATAGAACAAGGGAGTACTCTCTCTCCAGCTTTCTGGGTAAACATAAGTAGGGGTTCATCCTCATGCACCGTAGATATTAATGTAACAGACCCCAACAATAACGTAGTTGCCACAGGCTCCTATACCGTTTCTCCAATCCAAGTTTCTGACGTGGTAATAACCTCAGTTTACCCTCCTAGAAAGATCGTTGAAACTGGAGAGACATTCTCCCTAACTTTGACTCTCTACAATGGAGGTTCAGACATAAGTACCTTAGACATCCAGAATGTCAAGGATTCGAGAGGAGTGGTAGACATCGTTAAAAATAGTTGGAGTCCAAGTTCTATTTCACCTTTTCCAAGTGATTCCCAAACTCAGATAAGCGTAACCGCGAATTCTACGGGAAGATTACTGACCTCCACTGTCCTACCAATAATCGATGCTCAGAAGGATGGTACTCAAGTTGAAATAAGACCAGTTTACCCAATCATGAATCTCTCGATTTCGAAGAATGAAATTGAAATAGGATCCAATGAGAAAATAAGGATAAGCATAAGTCCGTGGGACATGCTCACAAATTCGCCTCTTGATTTTAGTGATTTGAGTAATGTGAAATTATCTTTCTATAAATTTGAGGAGGAGGAAGATATGCTAAACCTAATTTATCAGAAAAACCTAGATTCGCCAACTTTCGACTTCACTCTAGAGAGCATTGGGATAAAAGGGACGACAAATCCAGAAGCTTGTGGATATTACATAGCTGTTGTTACCGGGGAGCGTAGTGGTCTTCCCAGCTTTGTAGGAAGCGATTCGGTTGGCTTTACGGTAACTGGTTGTCTTTACGCTGGATAAAAGCAGGGCTTTATAGCTTATCTATGTAATCTTTAATTATTTCCTCTATATTCCTTTGAAGCTCCTCCAATTTTTCATCTTCCTTCAACTTTTTCAATTCCTCTGCTTTATGATAAGCTATTCCAAGTGCGTGAGGATCCTTAAGTATCTCTTCCAAAATTTGGGTGTGCTTCAAGAATTTCTCCCTATCTTCAACTAATTCCCTCTCGCCTTCTATCTTTCCCCTTACCATCCTCGGCCTCTTCACTTCTGCTCTTTCTTCCCCAACAGTTACAGTAGCATAGGTTTCCCACCCTATCTTCTTCTTATATTCGTTGAGCTCACTCTTTAACTTCTTTAGATAATTGCTAAGCCTCCTGGTTTTCTCCTTCCTCAACTCTTCCACCTTCTGCTTATACTTCTCACCTTTTCCTCTTAGCAATGAGCCTAATATCCTGTAACCATACTCCTTAACCTTATCCTTGATAGGTGTTTTCTCTAGTTTTCTTATCTCCTTAACATCTATATTCTCCCAAAGTATTTCATCTATATCTGATTTCAACACATCTTCTAGAGTTCTCTTCTCCTTATCTTTTGGAATTGACCCTATCTTCTGACTCAACTTCCTATTCCTATTCGCCCTGAAGTTTCCATACTCCCTAGTAGCATGATCCACCATTCTCATGAGAACATCATATTCAGGTCTCCCTTCAATCCCGTACTTTCTCAAAATTTTGTTATATTTCTCAAACAGCTCATTTCTCTTCCTCTCCCTCTCTTCCTTAGAGCCCCAACCCAGTTCACGGATTTTATTGAAAAAGTCTATCCCAAGCTCCCTCAAGAGCTCTGCTTCATCCCATCTAACATGCTCAGGATCATAAAACATCCTGAAGTTCTCATATTCTAGCTCTGAAGCTAATCTATGATATTTCCCTATCTTCCTAGCGAGCTCTGCATCCCTGGCTTTCTTACTAGTCTCCTCCTTCAAATTCTTCAATTTCTCCTCAAATTTCATCATCCCTTCTAATTCTTTCTTTATCCTCTTCCTCCTCTCCCTTCTTTCTAATATCCTACTTACCCAACTTCCAAAAGACTTATCAGCAGAGTGGAGAACGTCAACTGCATCTAGCTCTGTTTTCTTTCTCCTCAAAAACCTATTCCAAGCCAGGAAATAATCCTTCCATCCCATTTCACTACAGAAAAGTAGTTACATATTTATAAAGCTTTCGTTACTCGAACTTAAGCTCCTTAATTCGATGCATCGCTTTGAGATCCTTCTCAAACATCCTCAATTTCTTAGGGGCTGTGAATTCAGGTAGCTCGGAGTTTAATGAAAGTCCATTCAACTTCTTGAACTTCCAGACCTTCGAATTGAACTCCTTGAGATCTTCAGTTAAATCACTTAGATCCCTCACTCTCTTCTTCCTCGGAAATCCTTGAAGATGTATGCTCCCCTCATTCCCCATCTTCCACCATATTTTCTCTGTTATGAATGGTGATATTGGGGCTAGTAGCTTCGCTATACTTTCTAAACAATAGTAGAGAGTATACCTAGCTGCTTCGCTCTCCCTCTTCGAGAAACCTTTTCCGTAAGCTCTAGCCTTAACCATCTCTAGGTAATGGGGGGCAAATGTCTCCCAAACGAAATTCCTTATCCTATTAGCTGGAATGAAGAAATTCAACTTCTTATAGCCTCTTTTACATTCCTCAATTAACTTGTTAGTTAGCGAAATTATCCACTCATCGCTGGGTTCGAGCTTACTTACTCTTTTAGGTCTCTGGAATTGGGTAACAAATTTCGCAACATTCCAAAGTTTCCTCAAGAACTTCGATGCTCCCTGAATCTTTTGTTCATTGATCCTAAAGTCTTCTCCTACATTAATTTCGGCAGCCCCAAAAAAGCGGACAGCATCAGCTCCATACTTTTCGAAGAGAGGCATCGGATAAATTACATTTCCAAGTGATTTATGCATCGGTCTACCATTCTTATCCAAACCTAAGCCACTGATCCAAACCATCTCGAATGCTCTATCCTTCAAGAGTTGGTAAACCCTGAGTAAAGAGTAGAATAGCCATGTCCTCACTATGTCTTTTCCCTGAGGTCTTAGAGTGCATGGAAATGCTCTCCTGAAAAACTCCTCATCTTCCCCATACTTTAAAATGTAAAGTTCGGAAATGCTGGAATCCATCCAAGTATCTAAAGTCCTCTCTTCTCCTCTTAGCTTAGTGCTTCCACATTTAGGACATTTCTTTTCCGGAAATTCTTCCTTCCAAGGCCTATAATACTTGTTTGCCTTTGGTAAGATCAAAGCTCCACAATTCTCACAATACCAAATCGGTATCTCAGTGCCATAGTATCTTCTTCTAGAAATTGGCCAATCTGAATTTACTGAATTCATCCAATCTAACAAGAGTTTCTTCGAGTGAGGCGGTAAGAATTTGATTTTCCTCAACATTTTCTTCAACTCAGGTAGAAATTCCATTTGCTTCAAGAAGAATTCCTTCATATTTATGAACTCAATTGGGTTGCGAGATCTCCAACAAGTTGGAACCTGATGCTCAATTTCTTCTACTTTCTCAACTAAACCCTTCTTCCTCAGATCCTCTATAATCCTTTCCCTCGCCTCAGCAACCTTTAGCCCCTTATACGCTCCTGCCAACTCATTCATCCTCCCATCTTCATCTATAGCTATCTTTGCCTTCAGGCCAAGCTCCCTGACTATCCTAATATCTGAAGTATCTCCATAAGAACAGATCATTACTAACCCTGTGCCGAACTCCTTTTTCGCATAGCTATGTTCAATTACTGGAACTTCTTGCTCATAGATGGGAACTATCAAATGCTTTCCCCTCAGCTTCTTGTACCTCTCATCTTCTGGGTGATAAATAACGCAAAGACATGTACAGAGCAACTCAGGCCTTGTTGTTGCTATAGTAACGAACTCTCCACTCTCCTTTACTTTAAACTTTATGTAAACCAGCTTCGATTTCACCTTCTTATACTCTATTTCAGCATCAGCGATAGTCGTCTTGCAAACAGGGCAATAGTTTACTGGTCTATCAGCCTCATAAATTAAGCCTCTCTTGAACAATTCAATGAAAGTAGCTTGAGTTAACTTCCTATATTCTGGAGAATCCGTCCTGTAAAATTTGTTGAAGCTCAGCCCACCCCTCTTCAGTACTTCAATTATCTCCTTCTCCCTCTCATCAAGCGCCTCCTTACATAGTTCTATGAACTCTTCTCTCCGCATCTCATGCATCATCCGATTATACTTCTTCTCAACGTAAGTCTCTACTGGCAAACCATTCCTATCTATTCCCAAGGGGAAGAGGACACTATAACCGAGCATTCTAGCGGTCCTAGCGATCATATCTATCTGAAGGTAATGGATTGTCTGAGCTATATGAAAAGTCCCACTTGGGTAAGGTGGAGGAGTATCTATCGAAAATATCTTCCTGCCTTCTTTAAATTCGAAAATCTTCTCTCTCTCCCAGAATTCAAGGATTTCCTCCTCTTTCCTCGGTTCCCAATCCTCCATCCTTCTTAAAGAACTCGAATATCTTAAAAAACTTTTGTACTTTTAGGACTTTCATCACTCACTAATAACTAATCTCAACCAAAAGCTTTAAATATAACTTTCCTCCCCATAAAACCAATTGAGGGTGCCTTTATGCCACGATGCGAAATTTGTGAGAACGAAGTCAGCAAGGTTTATAAATGTAAGAGCTGTGGCACCAGATTCTGTGAGAATTGTGGAGATCCTGAGAAACTCCTCTGCGAGGATTGCTTAGCATTTGAAGAGGAGGTGGGTGCTACCGAAGGTATAGAACTTGAAGAGGAAGAGTAAAGAGGTGTTTAAAGATGGAGGAAGAGTGGGAAGAGGAACCTGAGGAATGGGAAGAAGAGGAGTTTGAAGAAGAAGTTGAGGAGGAAGAATCTGGAGAAGAATCCCCCGAAGAAGAAATGTCTGAGGAATGAATGCCTAAATCTTTTTTATTTTATTTAAGTTTTTTCTAAAATTTGGCTAGGCTTGAGAAGGAAATTAAAGGTTGATGTTTAGACGATATCCTCTTCTGCCACAACAACGAAGTCCCCGACTGCTATTATAGCATTAAATGGTATTTGATAATTCCCTTCCTCGTCTTTCTCTAATTCGAATGTATCTGCATAAGAAGTTGGATTTTTAAGAACCAAGTATATTATTTCGCCTGTCCTTGTTTCGAAGACTAGGTCACCTACCTCCCCAAACTTTTTCCCAGCTTTTGAGACTACAGTTTTTCCAAGGATATTGCGAACTGGAACTTTCTCCCCTTTTGTTACCATCTCAAATTCACCTTATTTTAAGTAGACGCTGAAATTTTAAAATTTATCTATTCTTGGAGAGAATTTCTGAATGATCAGGAAAATGATGGCAGCTAAGACCAAGAATGATAGAAACCAGGAAAGCAAGTCTGAGTAGAGGAAAGAGAGGAGGATGAAAGCTAAGAAAGATATGCTCCACGAACTTAAGCTCCATCCAAGGACCTTGCTCCCATCTAGAGGTGGGAATGGGAGGAGATTGAAAATGCCTAGGAAGAGATTTATCTGGAAAGGGTAGAAGAAAATTTCTGAGATCCTGAGAAGGAGGGTAAATAGGATTGAGAGGATGAGGTTTGCTAATGGGCCTGCTATAGCTATTTTCCCTATCTCCTCTCTGCTCAACTCGGCAAAAGACCTACCTATCCTAGAAGTCTTCAGTATCCTCACATAACCTGGAGCAGCGAAAATTATCCTGCCAAAAGACAAAAAGGTAAGGATGATTGAGAAGAGCATTGCCCGAGGATCAATGGTATAGATGCTTATACAACCATACTTCTCTGCTACGAACTTATGAGCTAGCTCGTGAAGAGCGAAAGATATACCCACGAAAAATGTCACAAAGAGAAAGTATCTAAATGCTTCTGCTAGATCAGGAGCTCCCAAAATACCGAAGAAGGAGAATAAAATTCCCAAGAGTAATACGGAGAGAAGTAAGTTAACTAGCTCGCCCTTATGAAACTTCATACTCTAAAACAAAACAAGCTGATTTTTATTTTTTATCGCATGTTTAACCAAGGATTGCAGCGAGGGCTTGATAACCGTCTGTCCCGGGGATCGGTAAGAGATTTAGGATGAAAAGATAGAGGTTCATCCTGCTTGCGATGAAAAAATAGAAAGCCCTCCTTCCATGAACTTTCCTGAGCTTAAGGAAAGTCCGGAAGAAGAGGAAGAGGCCAGCATTCACTAGTGGGCCTGCTATAGCTATAGAGAAATAGGCAATCCTACTTGGGATCGAGGATATACTAACATAAGCTGGAATAAAGAAGAAGAACGGGAAATCTATGAGCTTTAGAATAACACCTATCAATAAGCCGAAAAAGCTCATTTGGTAAGTAGCTGAACATCCAAAAGCTAAGGCTACGAACTTATGACCAAGTTCGTGGAGAATTATACCAGGGCTTAGGATCAAGCTTGATAGTAAAGTCCTCTTCAGAGTGCTTTGTTCCTTGAAGGGTGCTGGTAATTGGAATAACTTCTCGAAGATAAAGCCCACTATAAATATCGTTACAATTATCTCAAATATCTCCACTCCCGTGAAGACCATAGAAACATTTAAGTTAGTCCGCTTATTAATGCTTTTCATGGGGGGTGTTATTGAAAAATTAGGTATAGTGAGTACTCTGAAGAAGAAAAAGGTTTGTATAGTTCATCACAACGATGCTGACGGTATTTGCTCTGCAGCTATCCTAGCTATTACTATGAAGAGATTAGGTAATTTCCCAATCAAGATAATTTCCCCAAAATTCACAGAATTCGACGATGAGATAACTAAGGAACTTGAGGAAATAAAACCAGAATTCATAGTGGTTTTGGATATGAGCCTTAATACCTTAAGAAACCTCAAGGATCTTCACGAGAATTATCTAGTCATAGATCACCACCCATTCGATGGAGCTAAAGACTCTAGGGTAATCCATTCCACAAAGAACTGCGCATCCTACCTAACTTTCGAATTTTGTAGTAAATTTTCGAGGATAAATGACATAAGCTGGATCGCAGGGATTGGTTGTCTAGCAGATAAAGATATTAATGGTTTCAGGAAGTTGAGGGATTTAATTTATGAGAACTATCCTGAGCTTAACGACAATTTGATGAAGGTTATGATGTGCTTCGTAAGTTCATCAAGGGTATTCGGCCAGAAAGGCTTATTCTATGGAGTAAATGCATTGATAGAGGCTGCTGAAATGCAATCTCCAACTGCAATTCTCGGATCAACCCCAAATTCGCAGAAATTGTTAAAGCTTAGGAAGTTCTCAATAGCTCAGAGGAATTACTGGTTGTTGAGGTTTAATGAAATTGCAGATTTTGACGAGGAGAGTAAATCTATTTTCCTAAAAATAAACTCGAAATTCTTCATCCAAAATTACTTGGCCGGAACTATTTCTAATCTCTACCCAAACCATACGTGTTTCGTTATCAATGAGGGACTTGATGAAAAATATGCCATAATAGAAGCTAGGACGAAGAACAACGGTATAAATCTAGGGAAAATAATGAACGATATTTGCAGTCACTTTGAAGATTGTAGTGGTGGTGGACATAAGCAAGCTGCTGGAGCTAAAGTCCCTAAAATTTCCATGAATAAGTTCATCGACTCATTGAAGTTATCTATGCGAAGAGTGCGCTTAGGCCAGTAGCAGCTTCTTCCTCACTAACTTTCTTCTCCTTTTTCTCTTCCTTCTTCTCTTCCGCTTTTCCCGCTCCAGCAGCTGCTGGAGCAGCTGGAGCTGCAGGTACTTGGATGGCTTGCTGCAGTACTTCATCTATGTTCACATTCTCTAAAGCTGCAACCAATGCCTTGACTCTAGCTTCGTTAACTTGAACCCCAGCTGCCTCTAAAACTTTCTTCAAGTTTTCTTCATTTATCTCCTTCCCGGCCCGATGCAATAGCAATGCTGCATATACATATTCCATTTTCGACCCCTATTCTAATCAAATTTTCCAAATTTAAACATTTCTAAAATCAACCTCCAAATAATTCCTTAAGTTTGGACTCCACAACTATCTCCTTCAACTCCTCACTTAGGGAGGATGGGTTAACCGAATTTAGCTTAGCTGCAAGAGTGAACATTTCACTAACCCCTCTCCTTAAAACATCTCCAATGACGTCTTTGCTCTCTACAGCACTTTGAATGGCTAAATTCCTAGCCTTAAGATAGAGTGTAACTAAAATTGTAGAGATGTTTTCCTTCAATGGAATTAGTAAGTGAGTAGCTAAACTCAAAGCATTCGAAAAAGCTTCCCTCATCCTCGTTAAATAGTACTCCGAACTTACAACTACTCCTTTGAGGTCATAGTAATTCTCCCCCTCTAAGGAGCATAAAATCCTTAACGTCACTCTACATGGCTTAATCTCTAACTTCTTCAGTAGATCAGCTAACTCCTTACTTATCACATCTCCCTTAGATGCGAGCTTCACTTCATTAACTATTGATAACTTCCCTCCCTCAACCTTCGTCCTTATCCCAAATTTCTTAAGTTCAGTTATCATTGGTCCCGGAGGGAAGTTAGTTGGTCCTGGATAAACTACGATATCGTCTGGAGCTACATCTCCAGGCCTAGCAAATGCCTCCACCTTATTCTCTTCTAATATTCTGGCTATTTTGAATGGGTTCTCATTTGTGAAGATCAAAACAGGCATTACATTAACATCTTCCAAATAATTTCTTAAACCTTCAGGTACTTTTTCCTTGTAAAAATCATTTAATGCTCGAACGATTAAGCTCTTCTTATAAACTTTAAGCTCTGCCGCATCTCCAATTTTTTGCCTTATGAGCTTAAATTGCTCAGCCTTTATATTCCGAAGATCAGCTAAGCAAAAACACTTATACCTCCTCAATTTCTCCTTTATCTCCTCAACTATCTTCTTCTTCCTCTCTAAGGATTTCCTCATTTCGCCTTCAACTCGATTGGCTTAGACATCGTAAACTTTATCAAGCAACTCTTAACCTGTTGCTTCCCCCTAGGAAGTCTCTTTAAGATGAAGTTATAAACTGCTAGAGCATTTTCAGCAATCTCCTCATCTTTCATTTTTTCCGTCCCTATGGAGCATTGAATCGTCGGCTGCTTTTTAGTTGATATCTTCACCGTTCTTTGAATTCTCTTAACAATTTCCTCGATTTTTGAGTTCGGAGTCAGGATACCGGAGAACTTAGGGCTTGGCATCTTTTCCCTAGAGCTCAAGAACTTTCCAAAGATTTGACCAACTCTCGGCATTAAGGTCGCTTGGGCTATAAAGAAATCATATCTCTTACTGAGTTTTCTAGCTTCCTTTGGATTTTTCGCAAACTTTTCCAAATCTGATTTCGTGATTACCAGATCACAATGTTTCCTTGCCTCAACTTCAAGTTCCTTATCAACGATTGCGCATATCTTCCTCTTCTTCCCAATCTCGTGAGGCAATACTATATACTCTAGAATCCTATCCTCAGGTTTCTTCTGAGGATTCATGTCCTTTAGTGATATAATGAGATCGACGCTCTGGACGAAATTCCTCTTCTTCGAAGTCTTCCTTAATTCCTCAAGAGCTTTTATAATGTCTTCTTTCTTCATTTTTAACCCTCCTGCCGAAGCAGTCCCGCGGGCTTAACTTAAGAAAAGATTAGGATTTTTAACTTTATCGGAAGGTATCTTCACGCAGGAAAGAAAAGATAGCGAAAGTTATTGAGCTCGCGTCCCAATCAGTTCTCGAGCGACGAAATTTCAGAGAAAAGTTTAAATATCTCTAGAAATCGGTTTAAAATATGTCGGTCCGATATAGTGCCCTAAATAAACTAGTGCCAGTGGGTTTTCTAGAGTCATTTATTCTCTCTATTTTGAGAGAGGAACCCATGCATGGATATAAATTAATGAAAAAAATTAAGGAAAGAACAGGATTTTGGAAGCCTTCTCCTGGTACAATTTACCCTACTTTACACTCTTTACTGAAAAGGGGATTCATAAGAGAATTAAGAGAAGGAAGAAGGAGGAAGTATAAATTAACTAGAAAAGGGTTAAAGATCTCAAGGGAAATAAAGTTAATAGAAGTAGAATTAAGAAATAAAGCTTTGGAAATCTTAAGTAAAACCAATAAATCTAAGATATTCTCTCATTTTAGTGAAACTTTCAAACTTATTCTTAAGGTTTTAGGTGAATCCGAGAGAGAACGAAAAGCAATAGAAATAATAAATGAAACTAATCTCAAACTAAGAAAACTTCTTGAGGAGGGGTGAAGGTATGAAGAGAATAATCCTGACTACTGATAAAACTCTGGCCTCCGACTATAACGGTAGCGAATTCTTGGGATTCGCAGCTTGCTCCCCGACCTTTTTACCAACTCTAATATTTGAGAGGTTGTTCTGTCCCCCTTTGCCTAAAGAAGATGGAAGGGCAAAATTTGCGAATTGTGGGGTAAGGAAAATTGAAGCAGCTTTGTTGCAAGCAGGATTTAAGAGAAAGGAAGTGATCGTCGTAAGACCTCAGGACATTAAAAAGTTCTTAGACGATAATACTATGGCTGTGGGGATAACAGCGAATGACCCCTTGGGCTTAGGACCGGCTTCTTCAACTTTCAGCAGCTTAGTGGGAAAGGAAACTTACTCTGCTGTGTGCTTTAGAGAGCTCCTAA
>CAYLRC010000007.1:0-10039 GCA_964386445.1 Candidatus Woesearchaeota archaeon | reverse complement strand
GATAAATGCAACTCATGGTCTTGGGGCTCTGTTGCATGCAGAGGATGTCTTGAGGTACAAAGCTGATGGTGTGATACCAAGAGAAGACAAAGTCATTGAATTGTTTAAAGAAGTATTGAAGATCGTGAAGGAACCATCGAAAGTGGGAATCTCTCACTTTGCGTTTGCCTCTGTTCTAGCGAAGCCAAATTTAGTAAAAGAAATATCAGAGCTCTTAAATGTAGGCTCCAAGGATTATCCATGGTTTTCTGGGCAAGTAGGGATAGAAACTGGTTCTCCAAGGTTAGCAGAGAAATACATGAGGGGAAAGGCGAAGCCATTCGATGTTAGGGAATGGCCATCCTTGGTGAAGGAAGCCTTTAAATTCCTCCATGAAAATAATTGGGTGCCTTGCGCTACTCTAATTTCTGGTTTACCTGGAGAAGAGGCTGACGATGTCATAAAAACAATCGAACTTGTAGAGGATTTAAAGGATTATAAATCATTAATCGTTCCTCTATTCTTCGTTCCCATAGGTACTCTCAGAGATGAAAACTTCTTCTTAGCCAGAAATTTACTTCCGGAACATTGGCAATTATTAGCAAAATGTATTGAGCATGACTTTAGATGGGTTTATGTTCTTATTGATGAACATTTAAGAAAAATGAAAATGAAAAAATACGTTATAAAATTGTGTGTTAGAATAATGGAAAGAAAATTAGAGCCTCATCTGAAAATTATGAAGGAAGGAATAGACCCTCTTCAATATGGATCACGAAAATCGTAACAAATCTGGGGTAAATAGCATGTCATCAGTAGTCGGAAGATATTAAATTCGAGCAATCTCATAGAGTACTTCAGGTTCCTTCTCTTCTTTCGAACTTTTTTTAACCTAAGGTGAAAAATTTTCAGAAATTTCAGGGAATCTTAAATTAATAACCTAAGTTTCTTAGGTTGGGATGTTCGAGCAAAAGTTGAGAAAGCTTATGCATTCCATTGTAAAGATAAGGTTAGAGCTCTTTATTACTTTACTTCTCATATCCATGAGTATTGTCTCCGCTGTACTCACTCAACTCGTTTCCTACACAGTGTATTTCACTTTCTCTTCCCATAGGCCGGTAGGATTTAAAGTTATCAACAGCACAACCCATAACGGCAGTTTCTCGATAAATAGAGCTTTTATTAGCTCTTATGGAGGAGATACAATAATCTTATTTCTAAATGTGAGCAACAGAGCTAACAATCAAGTAAAATGTATTTTTAAGATGTATTGTTCCTCTGAAGATTCAGCTTATAAACTCAAGAAAGAGGATCTGAACTTAACTGTCTTCTTAGACTCAAGAGAACTAAATATAAAGATCGTTGACGATGAAGGCGATGAATGTTTCTCTTATTCAAACGAGGATTTGTGTATCGAGAGTGATAAAATTGAATTTGAGCCGAAAGAAGATCATCTGATGAAACTACAACTAGTAACTGATCCTTCTATTTACCCAACGGATTATAACTGCTTCCTCCAATTTGAAGCAATTTAATCTTACTTTATCTCTAATTTCAGTTTCTTAGCTATTTCCTCCGCCTTCTTTAAATTCTCCCCAGAAAGTTTTAAAGTGTAAAGGTACCTCCCTCCCCTAGCCTTGAACTTCACCCAATCTTTACCTTTTTTAACCCATACCCTCTTAGCTTTCTCAGCTATCTTCAAGAACTCATCGACATCTTTCACTTCTTTCGGCATTTTAACACCTCTATACCATTCATGTATGGAACTAAAGCTTTTGGTATTCTCACCGAACCATCTTCCTCCTGAAAGTTCTCAACTAAGGCAACTATAGCTCTAGTAGTTATTGCTGTAGAGTTTAGCGTATGCACTAGCTTAGCTTTCTCCCCCGGCCTTTCCCTAAATTTTATATTTAATCTCCTTGCCTGATAATCGGTACAATTACTACAAGATACCATCTCCCTATATCTCTTTTGAGCTGGGATCCAAGCTTCCAGATCATATTTCTTAGCAGCCACTGTCCCTATGTCTCCAGTACACACATTAACCACTCTATAAGGGATTTCTAATCCTTGAAATATTTCCTCAGCATTCTTAATGAGTTCTTCATGATAATTCCAAGAATCCTCCGGTCTGCAGATGATTATCTGCTCTACCTTATAAAACTGATGAGTCCTAAATATCCCCTTGGTATCTTTTCCGTGTGCTCCAGCTTCTTTCCTGAAATTCGCTGAGAAGCCTATTAGCTTTATTGGCAATTCATTTGCTGGAATGACCTCATTCATAAACATAGAAATAAGCGGGTGTTCCGAAGTAGCTATTAAATAAAGATCTTCCCCTTCTATCTTGTATATCATCTCCTCGAAGTCGCTCATTGATATGACTCCCTCGTAAGGTTTCCTCCTCAGCATGAAAGGAGGCTCAAGTAGTTTGAATCCCTTCTTGAGGAGAAGATCTATTGCATATCTCATCAAAGCATGCTCTAGCAAGACGCCTTCATTCTTTAGGAAGAAAAACCTAGCACCACTTATCTTCGCTGCCCTTTCGAGATCAACTATATCCAAATTGAGTAAGAGAGTAACATGATCTTTTGGTTCAAAATCAAACTTCCTTATCTTTCCCCAAGTCCTTACGACTACATTATCCTCCTCACTCTCCCCTACAGGGACTGACTCATGGAGTAAATTTGGAAGAACCATCAATATTTCTCTGATCCTCCCCTCTACTTTCTCGAGCTCGCCTTCAACTTCCTTAATCAACTTAGGTATCTCCTCGGCCTCTCTGAGTTTCTCCTTGATATCCACATTCTTCTTTTTTAATTCAGCTATTTCCCTCGTAAGCTCATTCCTCTTTCTCCTAAGTTCTTGACTTCTCCTCTTCAGTTCTCCTGCTCTTTTATCTAGTTCTAGCAATTCATCTACTAACTCGATCTTCTCTAAATCCCCCCTCTTCTTCAGATCCTTCTTAACTAACTCCGGATTCTCTCTTATTAACTTTATATCCAACATCTCGTAGTTTAAAGAAAGAGTAGTTTATTAAAGTTTTTTCCTCAAGCTCTCGAGTTCGCTTATTGCACTTGGTTCCATACCTCCATGCCAACTCCTCTTCGGTTTAATTTGAATTGGATAAACCCTCTCCTGATTATCATCCAACACTATAGCTGCTCCTCTTCTTTTTGGTAGCATCGAGAGATATTTTCCGATAGTATAAGTAAGGTAAGTTTGCATTATGTTGTTCAAAGCTTCTATATCTATTTTAGCTGTAACGTTGTGGGATATAACTAAATCGCACTGAGTTATCACATCTGTATTTATTTTACCAGGTTGCTGGGTTGCCATAACCAAACTTATCCCAGGCTGCCTCCCTTCCCTAATTATCCTTATTAAAGGAAGAGATGCCAATGTCTCCCCCTTTTCAGGAATAAATTCGTGAGCCTCATCTATGAAAATCCAAACTAACGGGATCTGCTCCTTAACCCTCTCACCAAATCCCCTAAAATAACCATAACCCCTCTCTATCAAAGCTAGTTCCTCTATTCTCCTAGCTAAGATCCTCTTCTCCAATATCTTCTTACATAATAATCCTATTACTAACGCTTTAATGCTTAACCCACGAACTTCTTGCGTATACAAAGCTAGATCTATAATCGATATTTTCCCTCTTTGCAAGATCTCCTCGATCTCGGTTCCTTCTTTTCTAAACAACCCCCACTCTTTAACTACATTTAATCTATTAACCAGGAACTTCTTAACCTTCTCTTCGAACTCTGATCTTTCAATCTCGCTTATTATATCGTCTATCTCAAATTTCTCGACATCCTTTCTAAGCTTATTCACAGCTTTTTCAAGAGCTACTCCAGCCTCTTCAAGTGGCGAAATCCCTATAAGCTCGCACCATTCAATCCCACTCAACTCTCCTGTAGGAATGGAGAATGGTTTGTCTACAGGTATCCCAAGATTCTTCATCTTATCAAAATGGCCATGGGGTGTAAAAACTATTACCTTATTTCCAAGTCCTTGAGGTTCATACCCCCATTTAGCTAGGAGTTCCTCATCTCTATAATTTGGGTACTTCATAGTCCAAAATATCCCCATCGTATCGAAGAAAAGAGAGGCTATATTCTTGCTCACTTCCTCTGGGAGGTTTGCCATCTCCTCAGCTATTGAACTTAAAGTATAAGATTTTCCGGACCCTCTCTTCCCGCAAATTAATATCACGTGAGGTCTGGCAACATCTAACAAGACTGGATTAGCTAAGCTTACCTCTCTACCCATCTGAATGTAGTGCTTCGCTATGAAGATTGTTCCTTGCTTCCCAAATTTTTCCAAATCTTCCTGCTTCCTGCCAAGAATTATCTCATACATGATTAAATCTAATAGTTTAACCTAATTAAAATTATCGTCTATGACGAAAGAATTAAAAAAGAATTCTTGGATAATGTTTTTTAAGCCGGAGTGGCCGAGTGGTTAAGGCGGCAGCCTCGAGAGCTGCTGGGCCTCTGGCCCGCGCAGGTTCGAATCCTGCCTCCGGCGCTCAGTATCTTCTTTCCTCAAACTCCCTTTCCAATAAATTTTTAAGTAGTGAGATTGGAAAGAAGGAATATGGATCTAAGTACGTTAAATTTCTATGATATCGTCCTAAAAATCCTGTGGACTCTATTAGCAATAGCCCTTGCTTACATTTTCTCGAAGATTGCTAAGAGAATCTTAGCCTTCATTACGAAGAGATTGCCTGGTGTTGTGAAAGGATTGCTTAGCGATCTACTCTCTATAGGAATTTATATCATTGCTCTCTATGCTATTTTATCTATCTGGAATTTGGAGGAAGTTATCACCCCTATCTTAGCAGGAGCGGGCATAGTTGGTCTAGCAGTTGGTTTTGCGTCCAAGGATGTGGTTGCAAACTTCATCTCAGGAATTTTTATTTTAGTTGATAAGCCATTTAAAGTTGGGGATAAAATCGAGGTAAAGGGTATCAAAGGCAGGGTTCTAAAAATCGGACTCAGAGTAACTAAGCTAGAAACAGAAGAAGGGGAAATTGCGACTGTTCCGAATTCCATCCTAGCAAGCAATATCGTGAAAAAGTTTAGGGAACAAAAGTAATTTTGAAATGCCTGTGAAAGCTACAGCTCCAGCTGTTTAGTATTAAGAAAGAGTTTAAACCATCTCAAGAAATTACAAAAAATGTTTTTCCAAATTAGAACTAAAATCCTTCATCACTTATTTAGGAAAGGAAGGAGTGAAGTAACCTAAGCTGTGATTTGGGAGAGAGAAGAATTTTGAAAGGCTCCTCCACTACCTTGAGGAATGAAGGGGACTGGTAGGGGCGGTATTTGCCTCTCCCCTTTCCAAATGTAATAATATCCTTCCTCGATTGGGAATTCTACGCTTCCAAGCTCATGTAAGTCGCTCAATGCATTCGACTTTATCTCCTTCTCTGAAATCGTATAGAGGATGTCGTCGATGTACAAAGATCTCCTAATGCGCCTTGAGTAATCCCAATTCTCTTGCATGTGGGTAATCCTTCCCTTGAGGGTAATCGATGAGGTAGATACGTTGAAGACGTAAGCGCCTTGTCTAAATCCTGTAGGTTCTCTCCAATAATACTCTAACTCAACTGGGATCACCAACAAATTCTTACTCTTATCGAATAGGAATGCCTTATGTTCCCTCAATGCTTCTGAGCTCCAAGACTCATTTATCACATACTTCGCTTTCTCAATTGGATTAGTAGGATCGGAGACGTCGAAGAGAGAAATCTTAACTCCACTAGTTCTCCAACCCCCTTCCTCTATTTCCATTCCTATACCTATGAGGTGATTCTCATCATAAGGATGCAGATAGTTTGAGTATCCCGGTATCTTAAGTACTCCAAGTACTTTTGGATTTTTTGGATCACTCAAATCAACAACTGAGATCGGATCTATCCTCCTATAAGTTACAATGTACCCTCTATCCCCAATAAACCTAACTCCATAAATGCTTTCGTTCTTCTCCAAACCCTCTAGCTTACCAAGTAAGTTTAGATCCTCATCGAGAATGTAAACATTGTTCTCAGTCTGGGTCGATGGGAGTAATCCTAAACTCCAAAGCCAGGGAGACCTAGTAGTTGTAGCAATCCTAAGCATCCCGTTATGCTCGTCCATGGAGAATTGATTAATTATATAACCTGGAACCGAAGCTCCTGCCACGAACTCGATATTATCTCCTCTTGCGGAGAACTTGAATATCCTCGTCTTGAAATACTCCTTAGTGAAATTCGTATACCACTCCTTTGCTTTCTTTTCCATCTTCTCATTCAAATTTTCCTTCTCCTCTTCGCTGAGATTTGAGAAGAACTCCCTTAACAAAACGATGGTTTCCGCAATTCTCCTACTCCTCGTTTTCTCCTTATTACTAAGTATCTTTTCCATCTCATCCTTAATTTCTCCTGGAACAACTTTCTCAAGAACTCCCCTAATGTAGCTCTCCAGAATGTCTAGGAAGCCTTTTGTTTGTCCATAGGTTATGTAAATATTCCCTTTAGACATGTAAATGATGCCCGCATCCCCCATTAAGAAGACGTTTTTCTTGATTCCATTGTCCTTTAAGTTAATCGAAAAAATTGTAACGAATTTGTAATTTATGTCTGGTTCTTCAACATAGTAAATGTCTGTACAAGCACAGGGTTGTTCCTTCCCATCAATTTTGATAATTGGAACTTGAATCTCATACCCATAACTGTAAGAAAAAACTGGCTCTTCGGTAATTACGTACACATGATCCTCATAAATCCTACTGTCTACATACCCACTCGTGGTCGAGATTTCCTTAACCAATTTGGGGTTCTCCCTAGATGAGATGTCGTAGATTCTGATGTAACTCTCCGGGAGCTCGTAGAAGGGTATTAGGCCAGGATACCCTAGTCTATAATACCTCAAAATTTTTTGGCTGAAGATTACGAGTTTATCATTCCACAAAAATAATTCTTCGATGCTCTCATTCTTTAAGGTTATGTTAGATACTATCCCCAGCTCTTCAGGCGGGTATGCTTTGGTTATAAACACATATCCGTTATTTCCGTCGTTTCCAACAGAGTAAATGTATGTACCATCCGTCTTCACTATATCTGGCTCATCAACCCCCGGAACTTGAACATTCGTCTCGGAGTACTCCACTCCTTTAGGTGCTGGAGCGCCGAAAGTACTGAGTAATTCCCCTCCCTCTACTCCAAAGCTATGCATACCCGTAACTACCATTCCAAATGCCCCGAAGCTTTGGAAGCTCTGATTAATAATGAAATTCCTTAGCTCTTCACAAGACGAGAATTTCTTCAATCCATAGGCACTTGCTGGTTTCCTGTAGGTCAGGAAGAAGAACCCAATCAACAATAGTATTAGCAAGAGCAAAGCAATTATAGCCCGCCCACTACCAATCCTCATGAGAAATCTAAAAATACATAAACTTATAATACTTTCTTCAAATTGAACTTCAGATGGAGGAAAAGCTCCCAAAAAAATTTGCTGCAATTTTGATTTTCATCCTCTTAGTCTATCTAATTCGGTTCTCTACTTTCCTCCTCCCACCGAAGAATGTCTTTCATTTACTTTCTCTAACTATTTTCTTAATCTCTATAGTTTCGACTATTCGCAAGAAAGCTTGGGGCTTTTATGCAACGCTCATCCTCCTCCTTGTACTTCCTTTCCTCTCCTTTATTTTATATATTCCAAAGATTCTCTCCCTTCCTTCATCTTATGGGATTAGCGTGACTACTCAGGGGGTCAAATTATCTTTTGGTCCTTCAGTCCAAATTCTTGCTACTGCCCTCGGAAGCATAATCCTCATCTTCATTTATCTCCTCACTTTTCGATTCCTAATTCTCAACAAAAGTTACTTTATCCTCCAGGAAGAGGTAGAAGTTCAACCGTATATAGAATGTCCGACTTGTGGTGAAATTGCAATTTTCATCAAACCGTATAATAAATACTTTTGTAATGAGTGTAAAAAGTTCATCAAGGCTGAAATTAAAAAGAGTAGAAACATCCTACCGCTCGTCGAGGGAATAGGCATTTCCTTGGCTTACATCGCTTGCATAACCATCGCATTCCTCTACTAAAAAGATTTATTTAGAAATTTCCTTAATGAGGTTGGAATGGGTAAAAAGAATTATCGGCGGGTCAAGGGAACGAGAGATCTGCTCCCTGCAGATTTCAGTAAATATAAGTATGTTTGTGATGCTTTCTCCTCGGTAGCAGAACTCTATGGTTACGAGAGGG
Organism: Candidatus Woesearchaeota archaeon; assembly: GCA_964386445.1. GTDB lineage: Archaea > Nanobdellota > Nanobdellia > JAPDLS01 > Haiyanarchaeaceae > Haiyanarchaeum. Next base: position 1,808 of record CAYLRC010000007.1, on the reverse strand, counting down.
TTGAAACTCCAGCTTTTGAATACTTAGAGTTACTCGAAGCCAAGAATCCTTCGATAAAGGATCAAATCTACTGGTTTGTAGATAAGGGAGGTAGGAAAATTGGGCTGAGGTTCGATCTCACTGTACCAGTAGCGAGGATTGTTGCTCAGAACCCTCAATTACCAAAGCCTATTAGGTATTACTATTTCTCAAGAATGTGGAGATATGAGGAACCTCAAAAGCTTAGGTATAGGGAATTTTGGCAATTTGGTGTTGAGTTGATCGGAACCCCCCTAATTGAAGGGGATGCTGAAGTCATAAGCCTAGCTGCGAAGTGCTTCGAGAAAGTTGGGTTGGGAGAGATTGGAATTTACATAAACGACAGGATCTTAATGGAGAATATCCTGAAGGAAATTGGGATAAAAGCGAATGCTTTGGAAGTCTTTAGGATTATTGATAAAATTAGGAAAGCTGGAAGAGAAGAGCTGACCCTCGAGCTTAAGGCTCTGAAATTAAAGGATGAGCAAATTAGGAAGATTTTTGAGCTCGTAGAGGAAAGTGGTGAATTTTCCCGTACCTCCTCATACATCCTAGAAAATTTCAAGGGAAGACAGATTAAAGCTAGGACAAAGGCGTTGGAGGAGTTATTCGATCTTTTGGATTCCTACGGCGTTGGAAAGTACTTAAACTTCGATCTAAGCATTGTTAGGGGACTTGATTACTACACAAGTTTAGTATTTGAAATTTATGAAACTAAAAACTCTAGAAAGATTGGAAGCAGCTTATGTGGTGGAGGGAGGTATGACGAGTTAATTGGAATTTATGCTAAGGAGAAAATTCCTGCTACCGGATTTGCGATGGGTATAGATAGGATAATAGAAGCTCTGCAAACGAAAAAATTACTTCCGACCGAGAAAAAATTAAGGGTACTTGTCATTTCAGATCCTAAGAACTCCATCCTCCTAGCTGAAAAGTTGAGGAAAATTAACATCGCTACACTTGTAGATGTAAATAGTAGAACTCTCTCGAAGAACTTGAGTTTCGCGAATAAATTAAAGATAGATTACGTGATAATCTATAAGGAAAGGGAAATCAGGGAAAATGTATTGAGGATAAAGGATATGAAGTCTGGAAAAGAAGAGTGCATTGATGTAGCAAAAATTGATCAATTCTTTAAAAAGTTACTCACCTCGTAAGCTCTTCTTCAATTTTTCCCTCCTCTTCATCGGGAATTGTCTATATAGTTCTCTCCTCCTAGCTTCAAGCATATCATCCTCTTTTCCAAGAAATTCGGCCATGCTCAGAACTTTGCAATTAAATTCCGATGCTCTTTCATACACATTTTTTATCTTTTCCTTGTAATTCAAATCTCTCAAGAGATGGTGATCCAATACGAGCTTCTCGGGTTTGCATTTCTCAATTATCTTCACTAAATTCTCAACGCTCTTAGTTAGGGCCTCTTCCGGATACCTATAATTAAGCATGTAAGTCATTGGACCATCGATAAACACAACTCTCGGTGAATTTTCTAAAATGAAAGATTCTTGTTCCTCAAGTGGAGGTCCTTCAACATCACTACTAAATAAGAAGCTCTCCCCATTCTCCTCGATAAAAAGTTCCACAACGAATCCTAATTTCTCATTTATACCATGAGGCACAGGTTTTGAAAATTTTAAAGTAGTACTACCAAACTTGAACTCCTTTCCATCACAATACTTAATTTCTTTAGGGAGTCCTGAAATTTTTTTCAAGAAAATCGACGCTCTCCTTCTCTGGCTGAAATTTATGAATTGGGTTGAGTGCTTCATCAGTAAGATTTTCCCCTTAAA
>CAYLRC010000006.1:0-22776 GCA_964386445.1 Candidatus Woesearchaeota archaeon | reverse complement strand
TAGAGAGTGGCAGTGTTCAACAATACAATTCGATTTTAACCTTCCAGAAAGGTTCAATTTAACTTATGTGGATGAAAATCAGAAACCTAGGAGAGTTGTGATGATTCATAGGACGATCCTTGGAACTATTGAGAGATTTGTTGGGGTATTGCTCGAGAATTACAAAGGCGCTTTACCCCTTTGGATCTCACCAATTCAGGTTATAGTCCTTCCAGTAACAGAGAGGAACTCTGCCTACGCTATTAAAGTGCTAGAGAAGTTGAAGGAGCTTGGAATTAGAGCGGAGGTTGACGCATCTTCCAAGACTTTGAATTACAGGATCAGGGAGGCAGAGCTCAATAAAATCCCATACATTCTCGTAGTTGGCGACCGTGAAGAGAAGGGAGGAGAAGTAGCTGTGAGGAAGAGAGGCGAGAAAGGGGTAGAGGAATTAAAACTGGAGAAATTCATCGAGAAGATTTTAACTCAACTAGGACCTGAGAAGACAAGTTTTTAAAATTTTGCTTCCTATAGAAGAATGAGGGTCGCCTATGTTACGTAGATTAGTACTCGATGTACTAAAACCTCATTTACCAAATAACGTAGAGCTCGCGAGGGAACTAACTAAAATAAGAGGGGTCGAGGGAGTTTCTATAATAACCTACAATAGGGAAACTAGAGTTGAGAGCGTAAGGATTATCATAGAAGGGAGGAATTTGAATTATAAACGAATAGAGAAGACATTGAGTAAACTTGGGGCTTCCATCCAATCTATAGATGCTGTTTCTGCTGGAAAGAAAATCTTGAGGGAATAAAGTTGGGAGATTTATTGCAGAAATTTAGGAGATATAAGGAAGTAAGTAAGGTAAGTAGGATAGCTAGAAGATACCTCGTAATGAATGGATTCGACGGGATTCTAGTTTTCCTCGGTTTACTAGTTGGAATGTACTTAAGCGAGATTAAGGAGCCAACCTTAATCATATTCACTTCCCTCTCAACTTTCTTAGCCGTCGCTATCTCCGGCTTTGTCGGTACCTTCGTTGCTGAGAAGGCAGAGAGGGAAAAGGAGATTAGAAGCCTAGAAAGAGCGATGCTCAGGAAATTATCTAATACGATAATAAGGGATGCAGCTAGATTTGCGTGCTTTTACTCAGCTTTGGTTGCAGCTATTTCGCCAATGTTATTCGCATTTATCCCTATGATTCCGATTTTCTTAACTACCCTTGGCCTCTTGAACTTCGATACTGCTTTCTTTATTTCGATATCCCTAGCACTAATTATACTCTTTCTCTTGGGGATATTCCTAGGGAAAATCTCAGAAGAGAACAAGTTGCTGTGGGGAATAAAGCTATTGATATTGGGTTGTCTAACTTTACTAATCCTGTTTCTAGTAAAGAACTTCCCGTAGTTCCTAAGAAAATTGGTAAAAGACCTTTCCCGCCTTTTCAAGCTCAAGTAAGTAGTTGTAATTTCTATCAACTAGCTCTTGGATCTTATCAATTTCCTCGTCGCTCAGATGAGAGAATCTTTTTTGCAGTTTTAGGAAGTCCCTCACAGGAGTTTTCTTCGTTATTTTCTGAGTCAATTTTAAATAACCATCCTCAATCTCGAAGAGGGGGAAAAAGCAAGTCTCAACAGCAAGTTTTGAAATCTTTATCGTATCCTCAGAATCGAATCCCCATCCAGTAGGACAAGGAGTCAATACGTGAAGGAAGCTTGGCTTCATCTGAAGAGCCTTCTTAACTTTAGAAATGAAATCCACATGGTAGCCCAGAGTAGCGGTAGCTACATATCTAACATTATGCATCCCAAAAATCAAAGCTACCTGTTTCCTTTCTTCCATTTTTCCCCTCATAACAGTGTCGGAGGGTGTTGTCGTAGTTAATGCATATAGGGGGGTTGCTCCAGATCTCTGGATGCCAGTGTTCATGTAAGCCTCATTATCCAAACAAATGTAACAAACTTCTTCCCCCCTTTCAAACATTCCAGAGAGGGACTGAAATCCTATGTCGAAAGTAGCTCCATCACCAGCAAGGACGATAATATCTATATCTCTCTCTAATCCTTGTGCCTTCAGAGCCCTATAAACTCCAGAAGCAATTGCTGGAGCATTTTCGAAGGCTCCATGGATCACTGGACAGTTGAAATGAGTATAAGGATATTGGGTTGTAGTAACCTCTAAGCAACCGGTAGCCAGCACGATGATGGGTTTTTTCCTAATATTCCTAGTTATCATCCTAGTTGCGATTGCGAGACCACATCCAAGACATGTGAGTGGTCCTTTCTCAAAGATTTCCTTACTTCCCTCCACTCTTACCACCCTCAATTACGTTCCTTCCCCCGAACACATTTATCCAGTAAGTCTTCTCATCCTTACCAGCATGCTTAGCTACGAATTTTATATCCTCCATCCTGAGCTTCCTTCCTCCTAAGGAAACTATGAAATTGTTCAACTTCCTATCCTTAGCTAGTATGCCTTTTATTTCCGTAAATAATGGGCCGCCACTACCGAAACTATATGCTCTGTCAACCACGCCTATTTCATCAAATCTCTCCAAGATTTTCCTCACTTCATCCTTCGGAAATGGTCTGAAACTCCTTATCCTGAGTAAACCTAGGTCCTTGTCATGCTTCTCTATGTAATATTTGAAATTTGAGGCAATTGATCCCATCGCAACCACTACTCGCTTCGCTCCTTCAATATTGTACTCTTCAATTAGACCATCACCATAACTTCTGCCAAATCTTTGAGCAAAATCCTTATTTACTTCGATAATCCTCTGCTTAGCTCTTTCCATAGCATCAGCTTGATGTTTCTTGAACTCCATGTAATGTTCAGGCCTTCCTACAGGACCCATCGTAATTTTTCCGCCCTTATCCAATCTGAAAATTGGCTCATATTCTGGTAAGAAATTGTCAACCTCGTCTTGAGTGAGCACGTAAATTGGTTCGTAAAAATGCGAGATCAGAAAACCATCGTAACAAACCATTGAAGGGAGCAGAACATCTCTTGCTTCCGACACCCTGTAAGCTTGGATTATTGAATCAAAGACTTCTTGAACAGAGGAGCAATAGAATTGGAGCCAACCACTATCCCTCTGAGCCAAACTATCACTCTCATCGTTCCAAATATTAATTGGAGCTGAAAGAGCTCTATTTACAATCCCCATAACAATTGGCAGCCTCATACCACTTGCTATGAAAAGAATTTCATGCATTAGAGCTAAGCCTTGAGATGAAGTAGCTGTGAAAGTCCTAACTCCTGTTGCTTCTGCCCCAACACAAACGGAGATAGCTGAGTGTTCGCTCTCCACGTGAACAATTTCAGCATCTAACATGTTATTCGCCTTAAATTCACTCAACAATTCAACGCATGCTGTTTGCGGAGTTATGGGATAGACTGCTATTACCTTAGGTTTACATAGTAAAACTGCTGTTGCAGCAGCTTCATTTCCATTCAACAGATTCCTTTCCCCAAATTTTATCTCTTTCATTCTATTTCTACTCCCTTTATAGCTTTAAATGGACAGACTTGCTCGCATATCAAACAACCAGTACAAAAAGTGTAGTCGACTTCGTAACTTCCACTTTCAGTCTTACGAATTGCGCCTTCTGGGCAGAAGATCCAACATAAACCACACCTTTGACACTTATTAATGTCTCTTACAGGTTTCCTACCACTTTTTCCCTTCTTCCTTTCCGGAGTTTTCGTAGCCACGGGTATTTCCTCAACTTCCTCCAAGTTAATCACCCTAAAAAGTATTTTCCAACTAACAAGTTTTTCCTAATCAGTTCATAGGCCTTCATGCAAGCCTCCTCGTTTAATTCAGCAATTTTACCATGAAAAGTAGCTCTTACCGCTTCAATTGCTGATTGAAATTTAATTACATTTGTTGCTCCAACGAAAGCTCCGAACATACATGTATTAATTATCTTCCTCCTAAAAATTTCTTTAGCCATCGAGTTCAAATCAACCACTATGCTCTTAAATTTATCTATCCCCAGATCTTCCGGAGGCCTTTTACCATTAACTATAAAGAGACAATTCTTCTTAGCACTCGAAATTAAAGAATCATCGATTAGATCAGAGTCTAAGACGAGGATGTAATCAGCTTTTTCAACCGGCATTCTTAAGAGAATTTCTTCTTTATCTATCCTACAGTAAGCCTCTACAGGCATTCCCCTCCTTTCAGCTCCGAATCTTGGGAATGCTTGGGCAAATTTACCATCGATTACAGCAGCTTTAGCTATTAGTTTAGAAAGCGTAACACATCCCTGCCCTCCAAAGCCAACCATCTTTATTTCTATCACGCTTTAACAATACTTAATCCGAGAATTTAAACTTTTTTAAAAGTAGAGAGCGAATAAATTTTAAAGGTCTAAATTATTTCAACATTATGCTCTCCCTCTATCAGAGCTTGAATTTACTCAAAAATAAAGGCTTTAAAGTAGCTTGGTACAAGTGGGTTCCAAATCTCAAAGCTCTAGAAAAGCTATCTAAAAGCATAAAATACCCAATAGTTCTCAAAGCATCTTCCCCAGAAATATCCCACAAGACGGAGCTTGGATTGGTTGCAACTTCAATAAAATCGACTAGAGAACTGAGGAAGAAATTTCTAGAGTTTAAGGGAAAATTGAAGGAGCTTGGGATCAAGAGAGCAAAGATCTTGGTCCAGGAACAAGTGGAAGGAGTGGAAGTCATAATTGGGGCTAAAGAAGATAGGACTTTTGGAAAAATTTTGATGTTTGGGCTTGGTGGAATATTTGTAGAGATTTTTAGAGATGTATCTTTTAGGGTGTGCCCAATCGATAAAGAAGAGGCTCTAAGGATGATTCAAGAATTGAAGAGTAAGGAGCTACTTCTTGGATTTAGGGGATTTAAAGTAAATCTTGAAGAGTTATTAGAATTGATGAGTAAAATCTCAAACTTTGTCGTAAAGGAAGACGTAAAAGAACTTGATCTAAATCCAGTAATAGTGAATACGAATGGAGCCTACATAGTAGATGCTAGAATTTTGATTTAGGTTTGAATCCTGAAGTTAGCTACCTTAATTCCAAATGGGTTATTATTGAGCTTAACGGCAAATTTTATTTCACCCTCTTTTAATCCGTTGATTTCGTTTTTTATTTCTATAAGGATGTTTGCCCTAATAGAATTTGCAAAAGTTGGTATTCTTAAGAACGGAAATAGTTCCTTAGCCAACTTGAGGAACACTGCTTTAACCTCGCTTCTGTCCCTCAATTTTAAGATTAGTTCCTCTCCTCTCGAATGCAACTCAAAAAACTTAGTCTTAATTTTCTCTTCCTTTAATTCTTCTTCTGGAAAAAGCAACTCATTCTTCAGAACAATTGGGTTTACATCTATAGTTACCTTTTTGCTTATTTCTCTCTTCCCCTTTCCAAAGACGTAAAAGGTTATTTCATACTCCTTACATTTGTAAATCCCCAACAACTTCTTGAAGATTGATTCAGGACGAGTATTTTTGCACCTAATCTTAATTAAATCGTCAGCTAATTCTATAGCCAAGAGTTGAGGATGTTGGCCTATCCCCAAGTTCTTGACCACTTCTTTAGAGAAAGGAGTGCTCTTGCTTTCCAACAGATCCAAAAGCCCTCTTACATATTCCAAACAAGTTATTTCCATTGAAACAACCTCGCAAAGTCTTCGGGTTCCTCAAAATTTATAATACAGTTCTCCTCTAATAACTTTATTGCTTCCCTTACCTTCTCTCCTCCTAAGAAACATGTGAAGCAAGGTTTTCCAGTACGTTCTTTAAATTTAATCAAAGCTTTAGCAGTTTCAATTGGTTGGGTCATAGCTTGAGGAGTAAGTAAGCACAAGAGCACATCAAAGAAATTGTACTTTGCTAGAGTATCGAAAACCCTCTCGAATCTCCTAGCATCGGCGTCTCCAATTACATCTATTGGATTACTTTTACTCCAATGAGGGGGAAGGCACTTATTTAATTCTTTTCTAACCTCACCAGGCAATTCAACGACCTCTAGTCCATATTTATCACAAGCATCACTTGCTAAAACTCCTAAGCCACCGGCATTTGTCACTACACATACTCTCTTTCCAAGTTCATCGAAATTTTCATAGATCTTAGAAAGATTGAAGAGATCTTCTAAAGTTTCCACAATCTCGACATTGACTTGCCTTAATACTCCTCGATAGATAGAATAGTCGCTTGAGATACTTGCTGTATGAGTTTTACAAGCTTCCATCCCCTTACCCGTTCTTCCCCCTTTCAGAAAGATTACTTTCTTCCCCGAGTCTTTACAAGCCTTTAGGAATTTCCTGCCCTTCTTCAACGCTTCGACGTACAAAGAAATTACTTTAGTACCCTCGTGAGAATTTGCAAATTCTATTAGCTCAGGGAAGCTCACATCTACCATATTTCCAACCGAGCAAAATAAGGATAAGCCTATGTTTCGGATTTTTGAGGAGTCAAGTATACCAACACCTAAAGCTCCTGATTGGGAGAAGAATGCTATTCCCCCCTTCCGAATTTCCCCCTCAAAGAAGGTAATGTTCAAGTTTTTAGAGACATTTATTATCCCAAGCGAATTAGGACCAACAATCCTAACTTTTCCTCTCCTAGCTATCCTTGAGATCTCCCTTTCAAGTTTTTCTCCTTCTTTCCCAACCTCCGAGAAACCGGCCGAGATTATCAGGCAAGCCTCTACACCTTTTTTAACAATTTCTTCCATAACTCTTGGTACAAATTTAGCTGGGATGGCAATCACCGCAAGATCAACTTTTTCCTTAACATCAAGAATGCTCTTATAAGCTCTAATGCCTTCTACTCTCTCAGCATTAATATTAATCGGGAAAACTTTGACTTCTTCGTTCTTCAACAAATTCCTGAAAATTACATTCCCAACCTTTTCCCTATGCCTACTAGCTCCTATCACAGCTATGCTCCTAGGGTTGAAAAAATTGTTTAGACTCATTAGGAAAAGATAAATATGGGAGGAGATTTAAATCTTTGGAGATGAGGGGGAAGTTCATAGTATTTGAGGGAGTTGATGGTTCAGGTTTATCTACTCAAGCTCTCAAGCTAGAGAACTATCTGAGAACGAAGGGAATTAAAGTCGTTCTCACTAAAGAGCCGACGAGTGGTTTGATTGGAGGATTAGTAAAAGCAGCTCTTAAAGGTGAGTGGAAGGTCGATCCGCTTGCCCTTCAACTACTCTTCTGTGCAGATAGGGCTCATCACGTAAACACAGAAATATTGCCAGCTCTTCAAGAAGGGAAGAGTGTTATAAGCGACAGATATTATTTCTCGTCTCTAGCCTATGGAAAAGTACAAGGACTTGATGTTGATTTACTGAAGAAAATAAACTCGAAATTCCCAAGACCGGATTTGCTCATAATACTCGATGTCTCTCCAGAAGTTTCGATCCAAAGGATTAAAGAAGCAAGATTTGGCTTCACACTCTTTGAGGAGAAAGAATATCTAGAGAAAGTAAGAAGTGCTTTTAGGGAAATTTTTGAGGACAATAAGGACATAACATTCTTAATTGATGCTTCTGGAAGTATAGAGGAAGTTCACGAACAAATTAAGAAAATAGTCAATGAGAAATTCTTCTAACTTTAATTAAAAAAAGAAGGTTTTAGAGTTTAAGTGATCCGGGGAATAAACCATTCTATTAACTGCCATTTAATGTAATATGCAAGCAATCCAGCGATGATTGCTGGGATGAGTATTGAAATTAACCACGCTAGAATTGCCTTTCCAGTCGAGAGTTCATGTAGTTGTCTTATTCCTATAATCTCTACAATTATTGCCCAAATCCCTCCTACAATGTTGATGAATGGTATCCATCCAATTATGAGGCTTGGAGTACAACCATACATAACAGCCTTCATGGTTTGAGTTAATCCTTTTCTACCTCCCACTAAGTAAACCCAAATATGTAACCATAAACTCCCTATTATTACTGCGATAAGTCCTCCAATGAAGGATGAGATAAAAAATGAAACTGCCACTAGAAGACCTCCACCCATCATTGCTGGAGGAGGGAAGACCGTGGTAGTTCGGAAGAAGACCATAGTAGTCCCTATTACTCCTATTATTAGTGAGAAGAGGATAGAGAAGATCAGTAGTAGAATCAAGAAGTATTTGAAAGCTTCGCCGAGATCCCCTGCTTTTACTGCGTTGAATGCATCTGTCGGGTTGAAGAGAAAGCCCTTAACCTTTTCTCCTAGGGACATTTCAATCATAAAGAAATTGCCTTTTAGTTCTTAAATAGCTTTCTAAAACTTGAATCCAACTTCCTCTAAAATTTCTTTCATCTTCAAAGCATCTTTCTCCAAGATTGGAGATTCCGAGATTATAGTGCAATTGTTTATTCCCAATTCCTTTAGAGCTTCAGCCAGGAGCTTGAAATCTGGTTGCTTAGCTTTGAGAGGTAAGTGGGATCTCTCACCTTTAACATCATATTTTACGCAAGTAAAGTGAGAATGGAAATTTTTAATGTAGTTCCTTCCAAGCTCTCTCTCGAACTTCTCAAGGATCTTAATGAAATCTTCTTTTCTCTTGAAAAGTCCATTATATCTCGCGTGTAAATGAGCAAAATCGATAGTTACAGTCACATTCTTTATCTCCTTCGCAAGTTTGATTAACTCGTCCTCGCTCCCAAATTTACTTTTATTTCCCATGGTTTCAGGAGCGATGAGTACTTTCTTAACTTTCTTCGAAACTTCCTTAAGTGCTTCCTTAACCATCTTGTAAGCTTCATCTTCCCTAAGCTTTCCATAGTAGCCTGGGTGAAATACGACATGCGTAGCCCCCATGAGTTCAGCTAACCTACAACTCTCAATAATCCTTTGTTTGGATGCTTCGAGGACTTCCCTCTTTGGGGAACAGAGATTTATGAAGTACGGAGCATGAACGGTAAGTTTTATACCCAATCTTCTTGCTTCCTTCCCGAACTCCTTAGCTTGCCAATCTTTCATCCAAATATTTCTAACGAACTGAACCTCCACAGCATTCAACCCTATCTCCTTCAAGAATGGTAGACAACTTAAGAAAGGTCCTTTGAATCCGATCGGCTTCCCAGCAGGCCCAAGTTTTATCATACTAATAACTCCCCAATCTCAGAAGAAAAAAATTTCGATGTTTAGATAGGGATGTTAAGTGGATTAAGGAGGAATAAGAAGATGACGAAGAGAGCTACGAGGAGAGTCAAGATTATCACTTGTTGGGGCTTTAGCTTTACTTGAGTTTCAAAATCCTCAAAATACCTCATTATCCCTCCATAACTTGCTGGGAGGGTTATTTTCTCTTTCTCCCTTGCCATAAGGTTGGGAAATCTAGTGGGCTATTTAACACTTTCGGATTCCGATGGAATTTGGGTTATATTGTGCAGATCCTGATTCTTTGACTTCGGGTTTGAATAAGTTTAAAAGGGACGCTTTCCTCTACTTTAAAGGGTGAGAGCATGGCTGATTGGCTCTGGTGGTATCCACAACCCCAAGTAACATGGGTTCAATTAACCCCTGAAACAGTAGCATTTCTAGGGATATTGATGTTGATTAATATTATTGCAATTCTCTGGGCCTTGATCGACATTGCTAGATCTAAAGGAGACGTTGGTTACAAACTAATCTGGGCATTCATTTGCGTAGTCTTCGGAATAGTTGGAGCGATAATCTACTACTTCGTTGAGAAGTACGGAAAACCAACTCCGAGGTCAAGGAGGAGGTAAAACTTTTTTTATTCTTAACTATTTTTATTGTTCCCTAAGATGGATCTTATCTTAAATGTGAGGAAGGCATTCCCGTTCTTAGCGTTGGCAGCTTATATGGGTTTAATATTCTACCTTTCCTCGATTCCATTAGAACTTCCGGAGATAGCTTGGGATCCAAGCAAGTTCACTCTTCACATCTTCGAGTACATTATCTTGGGTTTCCTTTCCTTCAATGCTTTGAGGAAGAGTTCTACTTCTTTCCTCCTCTCTTCAATTTATGGAATCACTGATGAATTCCATCAAAGTTTTGTGCCCACGAGGACGTTTAGTTTTTCAGACATGGTAGCGGATGTAATCGGCAGCTTCCTTGGGGTAGTTCTTTGTTTTCTTTTGTTGAGGAAGATTGGAAAGAAAAGAAAATGAAGGTGTGCCTGGGTAATAGCCCGTCTTCTGTCTTAGGGACATTCGACTAAGCGCCTAAGGCTTGCACCCCCCAGGTTAGGAGCGTTTCAACCTCCACTAAAATTCTTCACTCTTTTGAGATCATAAACATCTGTTTAGTGGAGGTGTCGTTTCTGCTCCATCCCAACCCTTTTCGGGTTCCCCATTACTGGGGTGGGGTTTTGATGGTGGACGGGCTTCCTCAGTGCCCCTAAGGCACCGGAAGTCCCTACCCAGGCACACCCAAAGATCATAAAGCTCAATTTTGATATAAAAATTGTGGTACTTAGGACTAAATTTTGGGCTCATTCTTGAGAGAAAAAATAAATGATGAAGAAGTATGAGCCATGCATCAAGGACTTTCGGGCTATTGGGAGCAGCGGGCTGAACACCTCGGCCGAAGCCTCGGTGCTTACACCCCTGCCCCATCAACGCCCTCTTCTAGGGCCGCCCTCAAACCCTGCCTATTTTCACGGTGGGCTTCGGGCTTAGATGCTTTCAGCCCTTATCCCTTGGCGCGTAGCTGCGGGGCTTACCCTGTCGGATAGCCCCTAGACCAGAGGCGCCGGCACACCGTTCCTTTCGTACTAGGTGTGCCTTCCATTCAGGCAGGGCACACCCCCCGTAGTTCGCAACCGTCCTGCCTCACGGCGGACTGAACCCAGCTCACGACCCCTTTTAACCGGTGAGCACCCGTACCCTTGGCCGCTGCTGCACGGCCAGGATAGGAAGAGCCGACATCGATGTAGCAAGCCGCGGGGTCGATCCAAGCTCTCACCCGCGACCACTCAATTACGCCCAGGGTAGCTTTTCCTATAACCCAGGGCCTCAATGAGAGGCCACTGGGGTTCACTAGGCCCCGCTTTCGCGTCTGCGTCCCCCGCTGTTGGGGACACAGTCAGGCCGGCTTTTGCCCTTGCACTCTACCCCGCAGTTCTATAGCGGGTGAGCCGACCTTTGGGAACCGGCGATGCCTTTTCGCCGGCGTGCCGCCCCAGCCAAACTGCCCACCAACCGTTGTCCCTGAGCGCAGAGGCTCAGGTTAGCACCTCAAGCCCCAGAAGGCAGTGTTTCATGGTCGGATCCATATCCCCTAGCGAGGATATTTCATTCCTCCTGCCTACGCTCCATTCTGAGACTTGAGATGCAGCGGCAGGCTGCAGTCAAGTTCCTGGGGTCTTCGTAACCCACGGGGGGTCCCTGGCCTTTGCACCAGGATGGTGTGTTCACGGGGTCGGGGCTAGGGACAGTGGGGACGTGGTTACGCCGTTCGCAAAGCCGTCATTTAAACGGCAAGGCATTGCGCTTGCTTAAGAGGGTCAGAGTATGGGGTCCGCACTCACCTTTCCATCTAAATCCTTGAGAAGCTCAGCATTTCTAACTCCTTCATTTGGATATATACATATCCAAATGAAGGAATGAAACTTTCCCGGGTTTTTGATTGGTGAGTGCGGATTACCCCCGCCGCTAACGGGCCCTTGACCCGGTTGGACCCGGGCTTCAGGTACCCGTGCTGGGCAGGCGTCGCGGACCGTACTAGTCCTTTCGGAGTAGCGGTCCGCTATGTTTTTGGTAAACAGTCCCGCCCCCCTAGTCACTGCGACCAGCAGTAGCATCGTCAAGATACTACTGCTGGCATCCCTTCTCCCGAAGTTACGGGACCAATTTGCCGATTTCCCTTAGCCCCGTTGTACCCCTCACGCCTTAGCCTTCTCAGCCAGGCTACCTGTGCCGGTTCTTGGTACGGTCACCCGGCTCGCATTTCCCAGCTCACTTTTCATGGGCTCCTGGCATCGGCCGAACCCTCAAAGAGGGCCATTCCTCCATTCACCTGGTTCTCCTCATTACGAGACTCCCCAGGCTTCTGGAGTTAGGTGCAGCGACGGCTGCACTCGGCCTAGCCAGAAGCAGGTGAGCTGGGCCGCCTCGCGGCTGCTACCGGGTGGCACCCGAATATTAACGGGTTTCCCTTCCCCAGCACCCAGTTAGGGGCTGGGTTAGGACCGGCTAACCCTCAGCTGACCGGCAGTGCTGAGGAACCCTGAGCCTTCCGGCGACCAGGATTCTCACCTGGCTATGCTGCTACTACCGCCGGGATTCTCAACACCATCCGGTCCACCCCTCCTCACGGAGGGGCTTCTGCCCAGATGGTGCGCCCCCCTACCCACTCCACCTTTCGGTGGAGTGCCTGGGTCTCGGCAGCCGGTTTAGTCCCGTCCATTTTCCCCGCCCCACGGCTCGGCCGGTCCGCTTTTACGCGTTGCTTAGAGGATGGCTGCTTCTAAGCTTAGGCCAACGCCACCGCCAATCTCAATCTTTTAACAGGATGGAGTATGGGGATGTATTGAGCGAATCTATGAACAGATGGGAGGTTGCTTATGGAGAGGACGAATCTAGGATAATTTATGAAACCTTTACGTAGTCTTACTTCACCGCATCTTATATCCAACTCCTCCAGGAAGTTTTTGATGTCTCGAAGTGGAGGACACTCCTTACTATTGTTCCAAGAATGATAAAAATCTAGGCGAACATATCTCGATGGACCCTTCCAGTAAGTTCCTACACAACCTTCTGCGTCAAAGAAACCAGCTATGTAGAATTTCTTCCTTTTAGGAGAAACTGTTACAAAAGTGGGTGTTTCCCAGAAGGACTGATTTCCGGAAGTTGGTAGACCATTTTCTATAAAAAAGTTATAGATTTCCTTGCTTCTAAATCGTATCCTAAAACCATCTCTCGTTTTGGAAATTTCGGTCTTCCTGTGAAAAGTGAGGAAGATGATCCCTTGGATTGTTTCTAACCATCTGCGATCCTTTTGCCAGATTGTAATCTCGTAATTTCTTTCATATTTCCTTATTGAACCGTCTCTGAATGCTCCTAGGACATAGGCTATTAGTAGATCTTGTAGGTCGTCCATATACCCAACTAGGATATTTCTTTAAAGAGCTTTGTGAGAGTAAATTTCCAATTTCCGAACGGTCGGTGGCGTTGTCTACCTCCCGGCTGTCTGTGCCGTGGGACAAGGTTCGTCACTTAACCGGCATTTAGGGGCCTTAACCCAGGTTCCCGTTGTTCCGGCCTCGGAGCTCGAGCTTAACCCGAGCCCCCGACTCCCGCCATCTACGCTGCTGGGGGATTCGGAGTTTGACTTGGCGGGGACGCCTTTCGACGCCTCCACGCCAAATCAGTAACTCTACCCCCCCAGCCAGCTCCGGCGAGGCCTGACTGTAGCCAGCTTCGGGGGGAACCAGCTATCACCGGGCTCGATTGGCTTTTTACCCCTAGCCCCAGGTCAGGGGAGCGGATTGTACCCCAGCACCCCTTCGGGCCTCCACCACCCTTATCGGGCGGCTTCGCCCTGCCCAGGGCTAGATCGCCCGGTTTCGGGTCTTGCAGGTGTGACTTACCCCCTTTCAGAGGCCGCCCCTCGCACCTTTAAGGTGCTGCGGGCATTCGCTTTCGCTACGGCTCCGCCCTTACCTGGGCTTAGCCTTGCCACACCTGCAAACTCCCCGGCCCTTTATCCACAAAGGACGCCACGACACCGGATGCTTGTGCCTCGTACTCACCCATCGCTGGGCTTTCCTTCGGCACAAGCCCTTGAGCGCCGTGGCACACCGTAGCCAGCAGGTTTCAGGCTCTTTTCACCCCCCTTTCGGGGTGCTTTTCAGCTTTCCCTCACGGTACTTCGTTCGCTATCGGTCTTCCGGAGTATTTAGGGTTGCCTGTCATTGACAGGCATCTTCCCAGACCAGTCCCAAGGCCTGGTACTCTTTGGCTGGCATCATCCTCTCAGCCTTCGCCTACGGGGCTTTCACCCTCTATGGCGCCCCATTCCAGGGGACTTCGGCTCGGCCTCGAGGATGGGCCCAGCCAACACATCCCAACTATCTTACGATAGTTGGTTCGCTTTGCCCTCCTCCCCTTTCCCTCGCCGGTACTCGGGGAATGCCTATTTGGTCTCTTTTCCTGCGCCTACTGAGATGTTTCACTTCGGCGCGTTCCCCCTCCCTAACGGGAGTGCTACCCATTACTGGGTAGCAGGAAGTCCCATTAGGGAACCCCTGGATCGAAGGCTGCATACGCCTCCCCAGGGACTTTCGCGGTTAGCCGCGCCCTTCTTCGGCTCCGGAAGCCCAGCCATCCACCTGCTGGCTTCCTTAGTCCTGATGCATGGCTCATACTTCTTCATAAGATCATGAAGTTAAGCTGAATTCACAGATCCTTCAGCTTAACTCAGATCTTCATTCTTACTCCCCAACCCATTCGGATAGGGAAGCGCATTGGGAGAGGATCGAGCGAAAGGGAGAAAACTCATCGAAAAGAATTCTCATCGAATTCTTTACGCTCTCATCTTAATCACTTAAAATGATTATAAGCAAACTGTTTATAAAGTTTTCTATCGGAATCTATCCTTTTCAGCTTTACAAAAAATGGCGATAAAATGCGAGCCTCCTCTGTTCCAGAACTTTACTTCTTTGGAGATCGTTACCTTTCCTTTAACATGCAAAAACCATTTAGACAAAAGAAATCATAGTGACTTAGCTAAAACTTTCAAATCTTGTAAACTCTCCTATCCCAATTGCATTTTCCACTTTTATTGTTCTCTCCTTAAATCTTATTTCACCCTGCCACGAAATGAAAGCCCTCCCCCAAGTTCTTTTTCCTTCCGGGTCCCACCAAGCTCCTTCCACTCTTACCCAACCCCTTGGCGGCCAGTATTCAATTACCTCCCCCTTTAAATTCACACTTCCTTCCTTAAAGTTTCCCTTGAGTTCAAAACTCGAAGGCTGAAGTTTTTCACCAAAACTTTCCAAGGTAAAATTGTTGAAAGGATAACTTTCGTTGAAAATGTAATTTATTCTTCCCTGATGCTGAAATTTTGGAAAGTTAACTGGAGTGGGATTTTTTGAGTCACAAAGAGTAATAGCAAAATCCTCGTCAAATATCCCCATGCAAGAAAATTCAACTACTCCACCTCTTGCGGGACAAATCGCTTCTTTGCAGTACTCTCCCTGATATTCTTGCTGGGCATAGTAGGCGATGTGAGTTGCCCTATCGAACAAAAAGTAGCCAGAGAATTCCTTTTCCTCCTCTTGAGGAAGTTTTATCTTCCCTTCGAATTCTCCGACCACCCAGAAGCCTCCCCAAGCATCCACATCTTTTATCCCGCTATAGGCTCCGTGAATTATATAAGGTCCTTCCTGAGGTCCCATCCAGAAAGGTACACCTAGGGCTTGAGATTTAATTTCGATCTTTAGCCCATTCTCATCAGAGGGTATAATCGCATGGTACCAAATTTGATTTTTCTCATCGTAAGAGAGAATTTCTTTGTAGCCATCAGTTCCATAAACTAGAACTGTAGGGTAAGGGTAACCTTCTATACCTTCTTCATAATAATACATCCCACCCCTAAACACAGGAACTTCCTTCAAGTACTTTCCATTAATATTTATTCTTGGTGCAAATCCTCCCTCAAAGGGTAATCTTCCCTGATAGAATAAGGTATCTCCCTCCTTGCTTTTTCCTAAAGCCACAAAAATAAAACAACTTTGCTGCCAAGGGTAACCAGGAATGTATCTTAGAAGATTATTCCCTTCTAAGTTGTAGGTGATGCCAATCGGCACCCAATCTTTTACTGTAGGGATTTTATCAATGAAAGTGTTCGGCTTTTCTGTGATGTTCCAACCTTTTTCTGGAACTTCAGGCAAAGAAAAATCTATCTTTTCCGCTTTCTCTAAAGCCGAAAATGCCTTTTCAAGGTATTCTCTCGCTTTTTCATAGTCCCCCTCAAAGTATTCCCTCCTTGCTTCTTTAATCCACCAAGCAGCTTCTCTTAAATCATAACCTTGATTTTTCTTTTCGAGATACTCTTCCTTGAATCTTAAATATTCTTGCTTTAATTCCTGTGGTGTCACTTCCCGCACTTCTCTTAGAAATAGGAATACCCCAAAAGCTGAAACCAACACTATTCCACAAAAAACTAAGAACAACAATTTTTTATCCGTGTCCATTACCATACTTACTTTGTGCCAGATTTTTAATCGTTTCGTAAGTTTCGAATTCTGGGCTAAAGGATCGTAACTCCCAAAACCGCACTTACCTTCCTCCTGAAACTAAACATTTATCCTTGTAAGTATCACAACAGCTCTCTTGATGAAATGGAATTAATAATGATTTTAGAGGAAAAATTAAGCTTAAAATATTACTCACTCAGTAGAGATAAAAATTTATACCGTCTTCTCCTTAAATCTCCAGAGGAAAAGTGACAGAAATTACTTCAGAGAGCGAAGAGGAGGAATTATACCAAGGTATTCTAGACCCCATAACTTTTCTTAGTGGGAGCTGAGGTGATCTTAATTGATATTCTTCAGGAAGAAAAAAACTACTGGAAATCCAAGAGGAGAGCAATTGGCGAAACAAGAAACTTTAGAAGAGATCGTGATAAGCCTCGAAGAGGAGAAAGCAGAAGTAACACTTGAGAATAGGGGAAAAGCTTATCTAGCAGCTTCTGTTCTTGCTGCTGGAGCGGGTATTGCAGAGCAGTATATCAATAAGTTCGGAGGCATTGATATCACTTCTTCGCCTTGGCAGGGGTTACTGACGGCTTTTCTCATAGGCTCGAACTATTGGATATGTAGAAAAATTTTGAGAGATAAGGAAAGCGCCTTGGCTCAAACTTTGCTTACTACAGGATCGACCGCATGTACCTTAGATTTCACATCTTACCTTACTAGTGGCTTCATGCATAACGGTATACCTTGGAATAACGTACCACCAGGCACTTGGGCGAAAAATGTTTTCAGAGGAGAAGTTGTGGATTTCTTGACGGATCCAATTCACGAGGCAATACCTTTACCAAGAGCGTACTTCCTCTCTCATGGAATAGCAGCTTTGTATTTCGGGATCGAGAAGTTCGCTGAGAAACACCCTAGAGTAAGGAACTTCAAAGAAAGAGTGAAGAAGTTTGGGAAGAAGTTGTACGAATTCTCAACTAAGTCTAAGAAGAACAAATATTTAGTTGGTACAGGAGTATCAGTAGCATTTGGAGCTCTAAGTGGAAATATGTACATGGCAATCCCAGTTTTAGCTACCTTAGGAGTTGGAGATGTACTAGAACACTTTAGGAAAAATAAGGAGCCTAAGCTCAAGGAGTACGAAGCTTAAAACCATCAACGTAATTTCTCGGTGCATTACTCCATCTCGATTCCTCTATCTCCTGAGCTTTGCCCTTCAAAAAGGGAAGCTCTTCATTTTCTATGAACCGAGTCTTAAAAAATTTTAGAAGGAGATTTAAAGTCTAAGTTATTAATCTAGCTCATGAAGATCATCTTCTCGAGCAAATGTTTGGAATATGGTTCTCCTTATCATCCCGAGAATCCTGAGAGGTTGAGGCTAGCTTATGAGTTCCTCAAGGATAAATATAGCTTCTTGGAACCAGAGCCAGCTAGGGATGAGGATTTGCTTTTAGTTCACTCTAAATCTTATGTGGAAAGGGTAAGGAAAGGAGATATTCACGATCCCGATACTCCAGCTTATGAAAACATCTATGAGTATGCTAAGCTCTCTGCAGGCGGAGCTATATTAGCTGCTAAGGAGAAAGCGTTCTCGTTAATGCGCCCTCCTGGACATCATGCAGGGAAAGAGGGAATAGCCCTAGGAGCACCGACTCTGGGGTTCTGTTACTTCAATAACATTGCAATCGCTGTGAAGAAGCTTGGAAAGAAGACACTGATTTTAGATGTAGATACCCATCATGGGAATGGTACTCAAGAAATTTTTCAAGGTGATTCTAATGTTATCTACATTTCCCTACATACTTATGGTATTTACCCAGGCACAGGATTAAGAAGCGAAGGTAATTGTTACAACTACCCCTTGAAAATTGGCACAGGGGATGAAGGATATCTAAATACCCTCGAAAGGGCATTGAGGGAAGTGGATTTAAGCGAGATTGAAGTAGTCGCAGTCTCTGCAGGTTTCGACACGTTTAGTGGTGATCTGGGGGGATTAAACCTAAGTGAAAAATGCTACAGGAAGATAGGCGAGTTAATAGCCTCGCTGAACCTCCCAACTTTTGCAGTTCTAGAAGGTGGTTATACGAAACGATTGGGGAATTGCATTCATGAATTTCTTCAAGGTTTAGGAGATTAGATTCCACCTAACGAAAATAAATAGTCGGTGTGATAGAAAGCTTTTTAAAGTTGAATAGTGTGATATCACTATCTAGAGGTGATAAAATGAGTGGGAAGAGATTAGCAACCCTGGAAAAAATTGTGGAGGCAGTAGAGCCCTTAGATGATAGGAAATTTATTCCAGCCAAGGGAAGCTTTGTTTATCTTGAGCCATTAAAAGTTAGAGAAGCAATTCCAGGATTCTCTTCTGAGCTAAATGAAGTTACAAATCTAAACCATTTAGAGCAAGTTTTTCTGCTCTCGAAGCTGAGTAAGAAGTTTGGGATTAAGTTGAGGCTTCCAAGTTTGGAGGAAAGTTATTTGGCTTGGAGAAATGAATCCTTTAGGAGTAACGTCCTCAACGAGAAAGATATATATACTAGGATTATCGTTAGAAAGGAGAATGAGAAAGTCGAAGTTAGAGAAGTTGATGAAGCATTCTCCTTACCCGAGGTCTCTCTAGATAAGATTCTAACAGTTCCCCAAGTGAGGAGTCCCTTAGTTTACGTAGCTCCAAAAATTGTCGGAAATGAAATAGCCTTAAAGCCGGGCTTTTTCTACGAGTTTAAAGTCGTTCCGAAAGAGAGTGATATTTTAAAGAAAGTTCCTAGGTATCCGAGAGGAGGATTTTGGGTAGGGGCGGAATTTGACGAGAATAATTATTCTGTGGTTGGATGTAAGTCAAGTGGTGGGACTTTTGTTGCCTATGCAATAGGACCATTGCGTATACTTCCAAATAGGGTAGTAGCGATTTCCACACCAGAAGAACCTAGGAAGTGAAGTTTAAATCGAGAGCTAGTCCTATTCCTTTTTAATTTCGCCTTTGGGTAAGATCAATAGAGGCCTGGACTCAACCAACGCTCTGGCAACTTTTTCTCGAGCACTCTCCAACAAACGCCAGACAGTACCTCGAGAGGTTCCCATCTTTTCGGCTATTTCCTCCTGGGTCAATTTTTCTAATTCACTGAGCCTAAATACTTCGAATTCAGGATAACTCAACTCGATTGGCTCAGGATTGACCACGGGTCTAGGGATAAATTCCCTAACGTGAGGTAGATGATAAAGATAAAGGTAATTGAATGGTCTACCAGGACCCATCCTCCTGCAACCCCATCTCCATCTAGGCATACTCTATTTAGAGGATTTGAGAAATATATTTTTTTGCATTGACACTTAATTTAACGACCTCTGATAGAAGGAGTCGAGAGTAAGGACGCTCGCACACCCTCTTCTAGAGAAGCGAAGATTTTCTCATTCTTAATACATCCCGGATCCGGGGCTAGCGGATCGTTAAAGTAAGCTACTGCTCTAGCTCTGCAGCCACCACATATATACTTATTCTCGCAAACTCCACAACCAATTTTCTCCCCACCTATTTCCACATATTTCAACTTTTCCCGATCCCTCAAATCCCATAGGAGTTCATTTTCTTTCCAAACTTCAATTAAATCATCTTCCAAGATATTCCCTACCTTCATATTTCTTGGGAAGAAGGTACATGGGAGAATGTCGCCATTTGGTTCGAGAGCGAGGTACAATCTACCAGCACCACAACCACCTATAAAATTAGCGGTAGACTTTATGCTCTTCATTTTCTCCCCGCTTGATGAACTTAACCCACCATAGTGAGTAGCGACAAAGTACTCGATCCCGAGCTTTTCAGCAATTTCTTTAGTTTTCCTCCCAAATTGGGGAGCAGTTGATAGGACCCTATCCCCCCTACCACTCTCGATGTAATTCCTTAAATTTTTGAGAGCAAGTTCTTCGAGGAGTTCTTCCCTTTCTTGGGGTGTAATATCTAATTCCTTCGTTCCTCTCCCCACAGGAATGTAATTGAAGTGGATGAACCTAGCCCCAAGTTTATCTGCGAGTTCAGCAACCTTCAAAATTTCTTCTAAGTTTCCTTTCCATCCAGTTGTCGCTACACAGGTGTCTATACCCTCAGCTAGACAATTCTTAATACCTTTAAGGGTTCTCTCAAATGCTCCGGGAATCCCCCTAAATTCATCATGAGTTTTCCCTATACCATCCAAACTTATCTCAACATAATCTACGCCAACTTCCTTCAACCTCTTCGCAACTTTCCTACTTATTAGAGTTCCATTTGATGCCATACTAACGTACATTCCGGAGTCATGGGCCAGTTTAGCTAATTCGAAGAAGTCTTTTCTCACCAAAGGTTCGCCTCCAGAGAAAGCTATCGCAGCAACATTAGCCTCTTTCATTTGTTCGAGAGCATACCTAGCTTCTTCTTCATTTAGCTCTGCCTTCCTAGCTAACCCAGCATTTTCATAACAATGTTTGCATCTCAAATTGCATTGATAAGTCAAATTCCAAACAATTAGTATAGGGGATGCGGGTACGAATGGTTCCCTAACACCAAATTCCTTCACACCTTTAGCTATTGAAACAATTCCTTTAAGCCAAGATTCTCCGTATTCACTCCTCAACCTCCCACTAAGCCAGTCTCTATCTACCTTCAGCAACTTTTCAGCTGTGGCGAATGTGGGATTTCCTAAAAATTTGAAAGTCAAATCGCATTTATTACAGAGCTCCAATTCAGGGTTGATGTATCTCTTCCTCAAGAAATTCTCAAGCATTAAACCATCTTTCTCGCATTCTTTATCCATGAGCCCTATAATTAGCTTCCCGACTTTTCCCCCTACAGAATTTAGCAATTTACCCATGAGAGAATTTCGACGAGATGACAACTTAAATTTTTCGATAGTTAGATTTTTTAAAGACCTTGGTTTTATCTTTCCTATGAACCTGAAGAGCCTTCTAATCGCATTTTTCGTGTTACTAATAATCGCTCTGAGTGTTTACTTTCTCTGGCCCAAGCCAGGGGTTCCGAGAGTTCCAGAAATTCCAGGATGTGATGTGGTTATTGAGAAATTACCATTTAATCTAAGCATGAGTAACAAGGTAATTTGTTTGGGCGAGGACTTTGAATTAAACTTAACTGACAGGAGGGCGATAGCTATTCTTATCTCTGGTAGCAAAAATTTGACTTTGGATTGTTTAAATCACCGGGTTATAAATAGAGGAAAAGCCGACACAGGAATCTGGATAAATAACTCTTCGGATATTTTAATAAGAAACTGTAGGATTCTCAACTTCCCTTCCCCCTTTCAAATTGACGAACTTCCACAATTCGAATTCCAAGAAACGAAAAGAGCGCCCTCTCAACACATAACAATTGAGAATAGCGAGTTCTCGAGAGAATTCATGGGAGAGGCCAGGTCATGGGGTGCAAATGAATTGCTAATCTTTAATAGCTCTTTTAAAAATAGCTCATTAATTATCTATGGTGGAAGAGGGCATAGAATAGAGGGAAATTTTTTCTATTACTGCCAAGTTGGCATCAAGGCTAATGATGTAATTTTCTCTAGAAATGTGATTGAAGACGGATTGTTCATTTTGTTTGAGGGGAAAAATGTTACTCTCAAACAAAATAATCTAGACTTGAGGTTACTTCACCTCTTTAAAATAACAAATTTGACGATGCTGAATAATGACATTTATCTCGAGAGCTCGATCTTTAAATCTAAATTTCTCGAGAGAATTTTTGAGGTAGAGATCGCCCTGTTCGATAAGGAGAACAGGATAGAATCCAACAAAGTAGATGGAAAGTACTTCTCAATTTTTGGTACGAAATACAAAGAGTGTCCGACTGAAGATTTCGACTTCTCAAACTATTCGGTAGTTGGTTTAATAGGGTGTTCTAATCTTCAAATAGAGAATATAAGTCTTATAGCCTTCTTTGGATCTAACTTGAGTAGAGTAGAGATCAAGGAAGTGAATATTTCCGGTTCCGCCATACTAAGAAATTCTAAAAACATAGTTATTCGGGATGGTATCTTTGGAAGTCTATGGATCTCGGAAGCTGAGAACTTTACTATTTCATCGAATAAGATATCTAGATTCGGCTTTTCTGGAAATAAGAGCATGATTAGAGATAATTTGATTATAGAAAGTGAACTTGGTCACACTTCGATCAGAGGAGATGAGAACGAACTTTGTAATAATTCTTTCAATCACACTTATCTTACCTTGAAAGGAAGAAAAAACAAATTCGACGATTCGATAGTCAATTGTTCTCGCAGCTTATCCATTATAGGAGAGCTGAACAGGTTTAAGGGAAACTTGCTTAACTGCCCAGATATTAGCATCTCCGGTTCTAGCAATAGTTTTTCAGAAAATATTTTCAAAGGTGAATGTTCGGGATTAAGTCATAATAACTTTACAAACAATTATTGGAGTAATCAAAACTCTACTGGGTTCAGCGATATCTGTAATGATTTGAATGAAGACGGGATTTGCGACCAGCCATTTACAGTGAACGGAGAGATAATAGATCCGACTCCTCTTTCCAAATATTATTTCCTTACGACTCCTAAGAGCTAATTTTTTAAATTTGGAGATTAGATGATTTATTGAGGGCCGGTGGTCTAGGGGTATGACGCCGCCCTTGCAAGGCGGAGGC
>CAYLRC010000005.1:0-27176 GCA_964386445.1 Candidatus Woesearchaeota archaeon | reverse complement strand
ATGAAGTGTGATCTATGCCTTTCTAGGAAAGCGGTAATTGAGCTTGAGTATTTGGGGAAGAGTGTATGTATTAATTGCTTGGAAAGGATAACTAGGAGGAGGATAGCTAGGGTTACGAGGAGATTTGATCTGATTCCAAAGAAGTTGCGCAAAGTTGGTATTTTATTTGATTTTTCTCCAACGAGCTTCTTCGCACTTTATTATTTCTCGAGACTTGGCTTAGAGACCTTCCTCCTTTCTAAGGAGAAAGTTAGCAATAGAATTTTGAGAAGATTTGGAGTTCAGAAGGCGAAGAAATCTAGAGGAATGGAGATCTTAGTTGATCCAAAATGTTTGGATGATTTTTCAACTTTCTTCCTAGAAAATCTATTTGAAGGAAAATTCAGATTTCTCAGGCCTAAAGATCGAAGAATTGTGAGGCCATTTATTTACCTTCCAGAGAAGGAAATAATAACCCTCTTGAAATTCAGAGGGATAAGAGGATTTAGGAAAGTTAGGAGAGGGAAATGTTATGAGTTCATGCTCAAAGCAGAGGAAATAAGACCGGGATCGATGTTTTCAATTGTAGGATTGTTCGAGAAGTTGGAATCACGTAGTTTAGGATAAGCTAATTGCTTCTTTTAGTACTTGAATAGCTTAAGATTTCCTGTTATTTTGTCAACTTCCTCGTCATCCCAAGGACCAATAGCTAAAGTTGTTATGGTTCCTGGCTCAACTTCAGTTAACCCCTTGTCTACAATCAATGCGTGAGGAATTTTCCGCTTTTTAGCTTCTTCCTCTAACTTCAAAAGCTCCTCAAGCTTATCTACTTTAACCACAATTTTCTTCGCCCCCTCCTCTACCCACTTCTTCCATCTCCTCCTGCTCCTCTTCTTTGCTGCCTCACTCGCTTCCAAAGAGGCATGGCAACATTGGGCTATTAACTTCCCAACACTGATCTTAAGATCCTTCCGAACTACAATCACTTGCTTCATGGTTTAAGTTAAGAAAAGTGATTTTAAATTCTTATCTTAATGAATTCATGTTGATTCGAATTCCCTACCAAAGGCTCTAACGAAGAAGATTAGGAAGTTTTATAAATGAAGCATAGTTTAATCATTTTCTATGAGTAGAACACTCTGCAGTACTTGCAAAAGTGACATCTCAGTAATTCCAAATTCAGTGATATTTAAATGCCCGAACTGCGGTAAGACAACAATAGTCAGATGCGGGAGATGTAGGAAAATGGTTATCAAATATAAATGCGAAAATTGTGGTTTTGAGGGACCTTAATGGGAAAAGTAGCAATCACAATGAAAGTACTACCGTCTGATGTAAAAGTAAATTTAGAGGAGGTTTCGAAGAAAGTACAGGAAAGGCTGAAGAAGGATTGCGAAATCTATAAAGTGAAAATCGAGCCTATAGCCTTTGGAATTAATGCCTTAGTGTTTCTCTTCCTACGAGACGAGACTTTAGGAACAGAAGATCTAGTTGAGGACATTTCTAAGATCGAAGGAGTTGGAGATGTAGTGATAAGCGACATAAGTCTTGTGCACGGACTCTGAGAAGATTTATTAAATTCTACCTCTTCATTTAAATTCTGAAAATTGAATTCCGAAATTAGGTCTTGAGATGAGGAGGACAAAATTTGAGGAGATAGTGAAGGCGATAAAGGAGGTTAGGATTCAAGGAGCTACTGCAGTCGCTAAGGCTTCTCTAGATGCTTTGGAAGATTTGATTAATAGGAGCAGAGCCAGGAGTAGGTCTAAGTTGCTGAGAGAAGTTAGGTGGGGTATTAGGAAATTGTTCAGTACAAGAGCTACAGAGCCCCTCATGAGGAATTGTTTGAGGTACTGCTTATATATGTTGGAGAGGAGTGATTTAGGGGATGTAGGAGAGCTGAGAAGTCTTTTTTCAGTTGTGAAGATGGAAATCCTCGATAGATTAGAAAGGAGCGAAGAGAAGATATTTAAGTATGGATCTAATTTGGTGAGGAATTATAGAACCGTGTTTTTACATTGTCATTCTTCCCTAGTTGTTGGGATAGTTAAGAAGGCTTTCAAGGGTAGGAGGGGGAGGAAAGTTATATGCACTGAAACTAGGCCTCTATTTCAAGGTAGGAAAACTGCTCTAGAGCTAAGTAAGGAAGGTATTCCAGTTACTCTTATTGTAGATTCTGCAGCGAGTTTATTCATGCCGAAAGTTGATGCTGTACTAGTTGGTTGTGATGCAATAACTTCGGATTTATCCATCATTAATAAAATTGGGACATTCCATCTCGCGCTCCTAGCGAAACTCAACAATAAGAAATTCCATGTAGTTACACAGATAGAGAAATTTGATCCGGAAACACAAATTGGGAAGTTAGAGGAGATAGAGAAGAGGGATCCTTCTGAGGTTTGGAAAGTTAGGAAGAAGAATTTGAGGATTGAGAATTATGCATTCGACGTGACCCCTGAGGAATATATATCGAGTTTAGTGACCCAAGAGGGTATAATTTCCATAGATGTTCTTCTCCCACTAATTAGAGAGAAATATGAGTGGATTCTTAAACCGTTGAAAAGTTTAAAAATTTGAGAGGAGTTTTATGGAAAAATGGAACTAAGGGTAAAAGAAGTTTACATCGGAGCTGGAGGAAAAAATGTAGCGGTTCTTAATTATGCTGATGCTAGTGAACTTGATGTGAGGCCTTTAGAGAAGGTTAAGATAAGCTTTAGGGGTAAGGAAGTGATAGCAATTGTTGATATTTCTGAGAGGGTAGTTGAAAGGGGAGAGATAGGTTTATTCTTAGAGACGTTAGAAGCATTGGGAGCTAAGGAAATGGATATCGTAGAAGTAGTTCCATGTGAAAGGTTAGCCTCTACTTTCTACATAAGGAAAAAGCTTGAGGGAAGAGAGCTGAAGGAAGATGAAGTTATGGAGATAGTTAGAGATATAGTTGGCAATAGGCTAAGCGAGATTGAGATAGCTTATTTCGTCGCCGCTACCTTTACGAAGAAGATGAGCTTGAAGGAGACTTATTTTCTAACGAAGGCTATTGTCGAAACTGGTAAGAGATTAAAGCTCAATAAGTATCCTGTTCTCTCAAAACACTCAATTGGTGGAATTTGTGGTAATAGAATTTCATTGATTATAGTTCCAACTATAGCATCTTTAGGCTATACAATACCAAAAACTGCTTCCAAGGCAATAACATCTCCAAGTGGAACTGCAGATACTATGGAAGTCTTGGCAAATGTGAGCTTTGGAATAGATGAGCTAAAGGAAATAATTGAGAAGGTGAATGCTTGTATAGTTTGGGGAGGTTCTTTAGATATAGCTCCTGCAGATGATAAAATTATTAGGATAGAAAATCCACTAATGCTAGATCCACGAGCTCAAATGTCTGCTAGCATTTTAGCTAAGCACATAGGCGTCGGGACAACTCATTTAATTTTGGATTTACCCACTGGTAGGGAGGCGAAGTTGAAGAGTTATGCTTCAGCTAGAAAGTTCCTGAGTGATCTTAAGTGGATTGGTAAGAAGTTCAATCTAAAGCTAGATGGAGTTATAACGAGAGCTAGGGAACCAATTGGCAATGGGATAGGACCAGCACTTGAGGCTAGGGATTGTCTTCTTATTTTAGAGAATAGGCTTAGGGGTAATTTGAGGGAAAAGGCAAAGTTAGTTGGGTGCAGATTACTGAATCTCGTTGGAGTTGAGTTAAGGAGGGCTCAGGAGATGTTTGAGAGGTCTATAGAGAAAGGGAAGGCGTTGAAGAAATTTAGAGAGATAATTGAAGCCCAAGGAGGAGATCCGAACATAAGGCCGGAGGACATAGAAATTGGGGGATATACCTATGATGTTAAGGCTAGGAAGCGGGGGAAGATTTCTCATTTAGATGATAACTCAATAGCGATTCTTGCAAGATTAGCAGGCTCACCCAAGGATAAGGGGGCAGGAGTCTACTTGCATAAACACCTTGGGGAGAAAGTTAAGAAAGGGGATAAAATTCTAACAATTTACGCAGAATCTGAAAGAAAATTGACAGAGGCTATAAGGTTTTTGAGGAAGGAGAAGAGGATTGTGGTTATTCGATAAGGATAGCGGGCTTCATTGGTAAAGCCTTCTTAGCCTTCTCGAGTTTACACTTTTCCTCTTTCAAAATCTCGATTTTGAGTTTATGTTCCTTCTCTAAGAAAGACTTAGCTTCTCTAAGGGCCTTAAGCTCCAAATTTCTCAAGATTACCTTTTTAGGTAACTTGCTTAAGTCACTGAACTTCTTAATGATAGACCCTACATCCTTACCCCGGAATTTCTCAGCTAAAGTGCTCCAATTTACCTTACCCTTCTCCTTGAATTCATTTATGGCCTCATCAATTAACTTATATTTCCACTCCTCAGCAACGATTAGGTAAGCTTTTCTCGGATTTTCAATCTTGACCAATTTCCTAAGCTCTCTTAGATCCTCATTTACTTCCTCCACGATGCTCTCCGCTAACTCTGCTTCCTCATCAAAATACTTCTCAACCTTCGTTGGTATTTTCTCTAAGGAGATGAATGATTTATGTCCGAGCTGATGCCAGAGCTCCTCTGCTAGATGGGGCATTACAGGAGCTAACATCTTCAGCCAATCTTCAGCAACGAACCCAATTACCTTAGGAAGATCTTCTTTCTCGACCCTTCTCTCTAGGTACGATACTTCCTGAAAATTGTTGAAAAAGACTAGTTGAATATAATCTCTTATTGAGAGAGATTCCATTACCTCCCGAGCTATCTTTAAGTTTTTGTAGAACCTTGAGAGGAACTTCTTAATAACAATGGTCTTCTTGAATTTTCCTTTCTTCGAGTTCTTAATTAAATTGAAGAGTTTCTCAAGTTTTGGGTGTAGGGATTCTAGCTCCTTTCTCCTAAAATCTAGGGTTGATTTTAGATCCGCAGCATATCCTATGTACAACCTAAATGCATCTATTGAGAACTCTTTCGGAAGCTCGACTAGTGGAATAACATTCCCATAACTCTTACTCATCTTCCTACCTTCCGATATCAGCATTTCATTCAAGCTTATAGCCCTTGGCCAGTATTTTTCTGGGAATATGGCAGCATGATGGAAGATGTAGAAGGTTAGGTGATTCTGTAGATGTGCAGTTCCAGTGTGTCTTAAATCCACTGGATACCAGTATTCGAATTCCTCCTTAATTTTATTTAGAACTTCTTTTCGAACCTCGAGCTTCTCAGCAACGTCCACAAGTTCGCCTTTATTTAAGAAAATGAAATCGAAGAAATCCTCATCCAACCTCTCAGGATCTATGTTGTGCTTCCTAAGTAAATGGATTATTGTATAGAATGCCATGTAAATCGTGGAATCACTTAGACTCTCAATCATCCACCTCCTATCAAATGGTAATCTAGTTCCGAGTCCCCTCTTCCTAGCACAGGGCCTCTCATGCAACCACTCTATTGTATCCTCGAATACTTTCCTATAAACCTCTGGGACAATCTTCATCTTACTTAAGCATCTTCTAGCAAGCTCCTTCCACTCCTTCCTCTTGTAATCCAGGAACCATTGGTCCTTCAGCACAGCAACAATAACCTTACCACCACACCTACATCTCACAGGTTTCTCTAGAGCTGAAACCTCATACATCCTTGTTGCTAATCCTCTCTGCTCGAGAAATTTGAATACTTCTTCCTTAGCTTCGGCTACCTTCATTCCAGCAAATTGACCACAAATTTCCTTGAGGACGCCATTATAATACTCCTCTCTATAGAGGGTTTGGGTAGCTTCCTCTAATTTTTCAGTTTCCTTCTGGCTCCTAATTCCCATTTTCTCACATATTTCTATAGCTGGATGTTCTCCAAAATTCGGCACTCTTATTAGAGAAATAGGAGCGATATTTAGGACTTCATCCTCAGGAATTCCATATTCTTCATAGGTTTTATTTTCCCTAAACTCCCTCAAAGCAACCCAATCGTAGGGGGCATGAGATGGAACAGAGTAAACCACCCCGGTCCCAAAATCCGGATCTACGAAATCTGCTGGCAGGATAAGAAGTTTCCTCCCTTCAATGGGACTCTTTACATATTTTCCTATGAGACCTCTAGCTTGGACTTTCTCAAGTACTTTGAAATCCCTTCCTTGTTTCTCGAGCTTTATTAGGGAAGCTTCCGAGACCAACCATTTTTCAGATTCTATTTGGATCTTAACAAGTTCATCCTTTGGATTTACCCATAAATTTGTAACCCCAAAGATAGTTTCAGCTCTAAGAGTTGAGGCTACGAGATAAGTTCCTTCCTCTTCCTCTAACTCAAATTTGATAAGCTGGAGTTCCATAACACTCGCTTTAATTTCATCCCCACCTTTAATATCGTCTTCCCCAACAGCATTCTCACAACTCAAGCAGTAGAGGATGGGGTAACTCCCCTGTTTCAATAGGCCTTTAGAATTCAATTTCTTAAATTGCCACTCAACAAATCTGTTATAGTACCTCTCATTAGTTCGAAAAAACCTCCTCCAATCTATCGAACAACCAAGCAGCTTGAGATCATTCTTTATCCTCTCAGCAAAGAAATTTGCAACGTTCTCAGGTTCTTTAAATGATTCTAAGATTTCCTTAACTTTCTCCGGATCCTTCTCATAGAGCGATACATATTCCCTGTAGAGCTGAATAGTTTTTTTGTCCCCTTCCTCAATTCTCTTGGAGATAGATGCTACTGGAGTACCTGATACATGAGCTGCCATAGGGAAGAGGACATTATATCCGAGCATTCTATAGTACCTAGCTAAAATATCACCAATTGTATAAGATCTACCATGCCCTATATGTAAAGGCCCAGAAGTGTAAGGATAAGGAACTGTGAGGAAGAATTTCTTCTTATTTTTCTTTACTGAAACCTGGAAAACACCTTCTTTTTCCCAAAGATCCTGCCATTTTTTCTCGATTGCAGCAAAGTCTACCATCACAAAGAGTAAATTTAAAAAAGGATTTAAATTTTACTTAGAATTGAATAGTGGGCCCGTCGCCTAGCCAGGATAGGGCACCAGGCTTCTAACCTGGCGGTCGTGGGTTCGAATCCCACCGGGCCCATTTTCATTTGATTAAAATTCTGTTGATATATCCCTGGGGATGCGAAGACTTCTAACTAAGAGTTTCACTCTTCTAAACTTGTAATGGTGGAGCATAGTGGGGCCGCCGGGATTTGAACCCGGGACCACCAACGCCCCAGGCTGGCATTCTCCCAAGCTGAACTACGGCCCCTCAAATTCAAATATCTTTAACTTTTATATTTAATTTTCAGTCCTAATTTTCCACTTAATACCAGAAGGACCGTAAGTTAGCTCTATTTTTCCCTTCGCACTTAGAGAGGTTATCAAGTTGCTGAAAGAATCTTCGTCAACCTCAAATCCCAAATTCACTAATCTTTCCTTAATTTCCATCGCAGTTAAAGGACCAGATTCGAGGACTTCCAATATAGACTCTTCGCTTAACTCCCTTTTTCTAGTTCTAAGAATTCTTTTAACTTTCCTCCTTACTAGAGGCTTCTCCTCGATTTTTTTCTCTTTCTTTGTTAAAATTTCTTCAAACCATTCACTCTTTGGATAATTCGACTTGAGTTCACTATTTACATAATCGAGTAGAGCAAAGAAACCAGTTCTGAATAAGTTCTTCTGAGCTTCTATTTCATCCTTTAAGTGCGTCGGAGGTCTTAATTTTTCTTCTCTAAGCTTATTTACCCTTCCTATGAGATCTTCTATATTTTCGAGTCTATCGATGAGAAAGCTTCTAAGACCACTTGGAGTAGTTGAAAGGAATATCGGTACCCAGTAGACCCAGTCTCCTAGCTTTTCCCTAGTTTCAGGATCATAGACCCTTTTTTCCACAAGCTTCGAAACCTCATCCAAAGAGAAGGAAAGTGCTTCAAACTCTTTCTTCTTTTTCTCAACGACCTTTAGAATTTCCTCACTTTTTTGAACCAATTTCTCATCACCTAAAATTTCTAAGATGTCATCTAAACTATAATCTAAGCTCAAACCATTCTTCACATCTAGTAATTCTTGACCTATTATATCTTTACCATCTGGGGCCTTTTTGAGAAATTCACCGATTAAATTGTAAAGACGCAGGTGTAGAACTATCTTTATTAATTTCCTAGTAGGATATCTTGCAAACTCTTTCTTAACTGGATCCCAAACATACCATACTATCGGCTTAATTTTCCTTGCACCTTTAGAAGCACCTTCCCAAGGGTCCCACCAAGTTTCGAAAACTTCTTTTTCCCAGAAGCTATAAGCTTCCCTATCGCTCAACCATTTGATGTATTTCTTCAGTTCAGGATCTTCGATCTTTTGATTTAATTTTTCTAGTCCCTTCAAGAAAGAGTTTACTACTTCCCTATCATTCACACTTTTGTCATCTAGCTGATTTATTAGTCTAAAAGCAGTTCCGAGAAATTCATTTAATTTTTTCACCTCTTTGTTCATTTTCCAAGATTTCTGTAAGTTTCCTAGCAATTATCTTTTCTTTATCATCGAAATATTCAACTAAAGTTTTCTCTAGATAAAATGGATGGAGCATTCTGAGTTTATCTATATTTCTCTCTATACCACTCTTGGCCACTACGAGATCTTTTAAGATATGATTCTCCCTTATCGCCTTGAGAACATCTTCTTTACCCTCTATCTTATTGGAAAAAACATTCAGAGCTAGACCAATGCTTATCTTCTGATGCGAGTCTGAATTAGCTAGGCCAGTTTTTTTATATTCGTCAGCTAAAGTCCTATAGGCTTCTCCAGCAGAAGGATTGAACTCTTCAATTCCGTCGATATAAGTAACTTTTTCCTCCTTTTCTCTTTGGACGAGATCTTCCAAGTTTTCCCTACTTATCCCATTATGGACAAGAGGGTGAGCCAAGATTACTACACCTCCTTTTTCCCTAATTACCTTCGAGGCCTCGAGGAATGGCATTCCTCTATGCAACTTTCTTTCTAACTCCGCTTTATTTTCATAGGAGGGGAATAATCCTAAGATGTGAAACTCCTGCCCATTGTGGGAGACAGTTAATTCTATCCCAGGGATTATCATCAAATCGTATTTCCTCTCAGCCTTTTTACAATAGTCCCACTGCTCTAGGGTGTCATGATCAGTTATAGAAATTATATCTAAACCCTTCCTCTTAGCAACCCTGGCAATGTGATCAACTGTATTAACTCCATCGCTAAACATACTATGGATATGAAGATCGCCAATGAAGTACTTCTTCTCCCTTCCAGTTTGCTTGTTGATTGCTTTGCCCAGAAGTTTTATGTAATTTGTAGTTTCCTTAATCCTCCCTTCGAGAATTGTGTTAGCTGGATTAAAGATCAACCTCTCAAATCCCCTATACAAGTAATTAACAATTTTTTCTCCCCCACCCATAATTTAAATTAGAAAACCCCTCAATAAAAAATTTACTATTTAGTAGTAGTTACTCCTCTAAACTCTTCAAGAATTCAACAACTTTATAATCTATACTCGTCGTGAAATATTTTGGGAGCTCACTTGGCCTGACCCATTTTAATTCGACGATATCTCCGCCGCTCTTCAGAGAACCACTAACGTATTCGACCCAATAGTAGTAGTCAGTAATTTTATAGTTCTCTGGCGGTACACTTGTAAAGAGGAATTTCTTTATTCTCACAGTGAGTCCAGTTTTCTTCTTGAACGCTTCCTTTACCTTCACCCTCGGGCTTTCATTTTCCCCGACTATTTCATCTGGAAAAGTCCAGGTCAACCTAGGGATGTATTTATTAGCTCCTCTTCTCTTTCCAATTAATACTTCTCCTTCCCTATAGAGAATACCAAGTACCCTCCTCACATAACTTTAAAACTATTCGAGAATTATTATTTTTTCGGTTTAAATGAGGGTTATCTCGCTCTTTTCAGGAGGGAAAGATAGTTGTTACGCAACTTATTTAGCCCTCAAGAGGAACTTAGAGATCTTCACTTTGATTTCTGTTATCCCAGAAAGTCCAGAATCTTGGATGTTCCATTACCCTAATGTTGAGTGGACACATCTGCAAGCAGAAGCTATGGATTTACCTCTAATCAAAGTTTATACGAAAGGGGAGAAGGAGAAAGAGTTAGAGGATCTGAAGTCAGTTTTAGTAGATTTGGTTAGAGAAGCAAAGGTAGAGGGAGTAATTCATGGAGGGGTAGCGAGCAATTATCAGAAATCTAGAATCGATAGGCTTTGCAAAGAGCTTAAGCTAAAATCTATTGCACCTCTTTGGGGGAGGGATCCTGAAGAATTATTGAAGGAGATGTTGGAAGAGGGCTTTAAATTTATCTTAACTGGTTGCTACGCTGAGGGTTTAGATAAAAGTTGGCTAGGTAAGGTAATTGAGAAAGAAGATTTAAGAAAATTGATGGAGCTTAAGGAGAAGTATGGGATTCATTTGGGGTTTGAGGGAGGGGAGGCCGAGACGATGGTCTTAGATGCACCTTTCTTCAAGAAGAGAGTGAAGATACTTAAAGCAAGGGTAGTTAAGGAGGGAGAATTTTCTTGGAGATATGTAATCGAGGATGCTACTTTAGAGGGAAAGTAGGCGCTCGCAGCTCGTCGGCTTCCCGCCTGTTCGGCAGTACAACCGACGACGTGGCCAGGCTTAACTTCCGGGTTCGGAATGGGACCGGGTGTTTCCCTGGCCACTATGGCCGCGAGCATAGATAAGTTAATTTTCTCCATTTAAAAATCTTCCGCTGAACTTTTAATATCTGAGCATTTCTTCCCTTCAGTGGAGTCAATTAGAGAAATCGCTCAGGAGAGGATGAGAATTCTATTCAATTTAGCTAGAGAGGAGTTCCATAAGAATCCCAAGAGAGCTAGGAGATATGTGGAGTTAATAAGGAAGATAAGCATGAAAAATAAGGTAAGAATCCCTTTAGAGATAAGGAGGTTTATATGTAGGAAGTGCAATTCCCTCCTTGTCCCAGCTTCCACACTTAGAGTTAGGGTGAAGGAGAAAAAGTACGTTGTTTATCAATGCTTAAACTGCGGCTTTAAGAGGAGATTCCAAATCAAAACTAAGCAAAAGAGTTAAAAAACAGAAGTTCTTAGCTTAGAAGGATGGTCACAGCATATGATGTACCAGCGGATAAATTGATAGAAGCGATTGTAGCAGAGTTCAAGAAGATGAAAAATCTAGAGATACCTGAATGGACGAAGTTTGTGAAGACAGGAGCCCACAAGGAGAGACCTCCTGAACAAGATGATTGGTTTTATTATAGATTAGCTAGCCTACTGAGAACAATATATATGCGTGGCCCAGTTGGAGTTAGTAGGTTAAGGACAAAGTATGGTGGGAGGAAGAGGAGAGGACATAAACCAGAGAGAATGTATAAGGCAAGTGGAGCAGTGATAAGGAGGGGGGTCCAGATCTTGGAGAAGTTGGGTTTCGTCACTAAGGTTGAGAAACCAAAGAAGGGCAGGGTAGTTACCCCTCAAGGCAGGAGTTTCGTAGATAAAATAGCGACGAGGATTTATAAAGAACTCAAAAGTGGGAAAAATGAAGGAAAAAGAGCTTGAGGACTTATTTAAGAAGTTAGAATTTGAGTATCTGACTAAAGAAGCTAGGGAGAGGTTGAACATGGTTAAGCTTGCTCATCCAGAGGTAGTTGAAAAGTTCAGGATGTACTTAGTTCAGATGCTTCAATACGGTAAATTAGTTGGAAAAATAGATGAAGCTAGATTGAAAAGGATATTATCTCAACTCTCGAAAAAGAGTGAAAGGAGGATAAGATTTGTGAGGAAGTAAAAATGGCTAAGCAAAAACCGAAGGCCAGGAAGAAGAGGTTGATTAAGGCAACCAAATCTAGGAGACCAGCTCCAGCTTGGGTCTTGCTGAAAGTCTTTGGGAGGAGAAGAGTTTGGAGATGGATCCTGAACCCCCATATGCGTAGGAGTTGGAGAGGAAGGAAGCTGAAGGTGTAAGAGATGGAGCGAATATATACTGTTAATTTGAGGAGGGAAGTGCTGAAAGTAGCTAGGTGGAGACGGGCTGAGAGGGCTGTAAGAGCTTTGAGAGCCTTTGTTAAGAGACATATGAAGGTTGAGGAGGACAAGGTCAAGTTAAGTGAGAGGCTTAACAATTACTTGTGGCATAGGGGGGCAAAGAATCCACCAACGAGAGTTAGGATAATCGCGAAAAAGCTTGAAGATGGGAGAGTGGAGGTTGATATTTATGAACTGACACCAAAGGCAAAAGTAGAGGGTAAGGAAAAAGGAGAGGAGAAGAAGGAAGGGGAAGGGAAAGAGGAAAAGAGGGGAAAGGAAGGAGGGAAAGAGGAGAAAGGGAGGGAGTTGAAGGAAGTTGGTGGAAAAGGAAAGAAAGAAGGTTGATGTTGAAGAGGAATTGAAGAGGAAGATAATTGAGTTAGAATTCTCAAAGGCTCAAGTGGGAGAAATAGAAAAGCAACTCGTTAACCTCCAACTTAGGAAAGAAGAGTTAGAGAATGTGAGAAAGAGCTTGAAGGAGTTGAAGGGGAGGAAGGGAAAGGAAATGCTCTTCTCATTTTACCCCGGTGTGTTTGTTAGAGGGAATTTGCAAGATGATGAGAATATCTTGGTGGAAGTTGGGGCGAATGTTGTTATAAAGAAGAGTCTTGAAGATACGGAGAAATTCTTTGAGGAGAAGATAGGGGAGATTGATAGGTTAATAGCTAAGCTAAATGCTGAATATCAAATCCTAATAGAAAAAATAAGAAAATTGGAACCTGAAATACTGGAGCTAGCGAAAAAGGGTTAGTTATTCTCTACTCGCTTCTTGAGGTTTATCCACACTCTTCCTTCTGAGCTCTCTAATTCTGTCTCAAATCCTTCTTTCCTAAAAGCTTCCATCCACCTAAGCACTTCGTTCAAACTTATTCCCACAATTTCTATTTTTACCATGCACCCCCACCTCCTGAGAAGAATAAGGTAAAAGGGGTTTAAATTGGAAGTTATAGGAAAATTCCGATTTCCAATTTTGTAATCCTTTTTTAGTGGTACAAAGTGAATTAGATTAAGTTTTTAAGATAGGACTTCTACCTTCTTAAAGATGTTCGACTTTTTGAGGAAGAGGATTAAGAAGTTTGTAGAGAAGATAACGAAGAAAGTAGAGGAGAAGAAAGAAGAAGTAAAAGAAGTTGAGGAGGAAAAGAAGGAGAAAGGAATAGTAAAAAAGATAGTTAGGAGGATAAAAGTCAAAAAGCTAACGAAAGAAGATTTTGATGAAGTTTTCTCCGAGATTGAGGAGGAATTGATTGCGAATAATGTTGCTCTTGAGGTAATAGAGAAGATTAAGGAAGAACTTGAGAAGAAACTTGTAGATAAGGAGATAAGGAGAGGAAAAGAAAGAGAGTTCATCTTAAATAGTTTAAGGGAGGCGCTGGAGAACATCCTTTTAGAGGGGAAAGTAGAGGAAGTTTTATCTAAGATAAGGGAAAATAGGGCAAAGGGTGAAGTTACGAAGCTAATGTTCATCGGCGTTAACGGAGTAGGCAAATCAACAACTATCGCAAAATTTGCAAAATTCTTAGAGAAACATGGATTCACTTCTGTTTTCTCAGCGAGCGATACGTTTAGATCAGCAGCGATAGAGCAACTAGAAAAACATGCTAGGAATTTGGGTGTTAAGGTGATAAAGCATCAGTATGGGGCAGATCCATGTGCAGTTGCTTACGATGCGGTAGCTTATGCTAAGGCCCATGGGATAGATTGTGTCTTAATAGATACAGCTGGAAGGCAGCATTCAAATGTTAATCTGATGGAGGAACTGAAGAAGATTTATAGAGTAATAAAGCCAGATTTCGTGATTTTCGTTGGAGATGCATTAACAGGAAATGATGCAGTCGAACAGGCTAGGGAATTTGATAAACATGTACCCATAAGTTTTTCTGTGATAACGAAGGCGGATGTAGACATAAAGGGAGGGGCTATTTTGAGCATAGGTTACGTAACTAAGAAGCCGATCCTCTTTTTAGGAACTGGCCAGGGTTATGAGGATCTTGAGGAATTTAAGAAAGATAAATTCCTCGAACGAATCCTCAAACTTTAAAAAACCGTAGTTTTTGTTGTCTCTTATGTTTGGAAGGGTTGGGGAAGCGATCAGGGAATCCTTGAGGAAATTAATTAGCCGCGGCTATATAGATGAAAAAACTTTGGACTCATTCTTAGATGAATTGAAGAAGGACTTGCTTCAAGCAGATGTGGAAATAACGACGGTTAAGGAGTTCATCAAGGAAGTTAGGGAGAAGGTTTTGAAGGAGAAGGATAAGGGCTTTTCTATAAGAGAAGTTGTGATCCCAATAGTTTACGAAGAGTTGGTCAAGCTAGTTGGAGAAGGTGAGAAGATAGAAGTGAGGGAGAAACCATTCAAGATTCTATTGGTTGGTCTATTCGGTTCTGGAAAAACGACTACAGCGGGAAAATTAGCCCTCTTTTTCTCGAAGAGGGGCTATAAAGTTTGCTTAGTATGCTTAGATGTATTTAGGCCTGCAGCTTATGAGCAGCTGGAGCAACTAGCAAAGAAAGTTAAGGTAGGTTTTCTAGGAGACCCGAATGAGAAAGATCCAGTTAAGCTGGTAAGGAAATTCGAGGGAGAGTTTGAGAAATACGATGTCGTGATCTTCGATTCCTCTGGGAGAGACGCATTAGATGAAAGCATGATAAAAGAAATAACTTCAATTGAAAGGGAGCTCCGCCCTCAAGAGGTAATTTTAGTAATGAGCGCCGATATAGGGCAACAGGCAAAGGAGGAAGCAAATGCATTTCACGAAGCTTTGAAGATAACAGGGGTTATAGTCACAAAGCTGGATGGTACAGCTAAAGGAGGAGGGGCAATAGTTGCATGTAAGGAAACGAAAGCTAAGATAAAATTCGTTGGTACTGGGGAACATCTTGAAGATTTGGAGGAATTTGAGCCAAAAAGATTCATTTCTAGGCTAATTGGGCTAGGAGATCTCGAAACTTTGCTTAAAAAGGCAAAGGAAGTGATTAAGGAGGAGAAAGCAGAAGAACTCAAGGAGAAAATGACGAGCGGTAAGCTGAGCCTCATCGATTTTTACGAGCAGCTCAGATCTGTTCAACAAATGGGTTCATTGAGCAAGCTCATGACTATGATACCAGGGCTACCTTTAATGAAACTACCGAAAGATATTCTATCCATCCAAGAGGAGAAAATGAAAAAATTCATTCATATAATGGATTCGATGACAAAAGAGGAGCTAGAGAATCCAGATATAATAAATGCGAGTAGGGTAAGTAGGATAGCTAAAGGAGCTGGAGTAACAGAAGGTGAGGTAAGAGAGCTTCTAACTCAGTATAATCAGATGAGAAAGCTCATGAAAGGTCTTGGTTCGGGAGATTTGAGGAAGTTAATGAAAAGGTTCGGTGGTCTTGGTCTGAGATGAAGTGCGCAATCTGTAGAAATGAAATAGAAACGACATTTCTGAATAAAATAAAAGGCATATACATAAAAGTCGATGGTAAGATTTATCCTATCTGCAGGAAGTGTCAGAAAAGGTTAAATAACGATAAAAATTTGATGGAGAAAGAGGTAAAAAGAAATTTATAAATAAAGGAGGTAGCTATTTCTACTTATGCCTAAGAAATCAACTGGTCCAAGGAGGAAGACTCGGAAGAAGTTCAGGAAGAAAGCCAGGGAGAGGGGAAAATTGAACATAAATTTAGCACTTCAAGAGTTTAAGGTAGGGGAAAAAGTCGCTATAGATGTGGAACCATCTTTCCATAAAGGTATGCCGTTTAAGAGGTTCATAGGAAAGGTAGGGAAGATAATTGGAAAGAGAGGTAGATGTTATGAGGTTGAGGTTGGCGAAGGGAGTAAGAGGAAGGTGATTGTAGTTCATCCAATTCATTTGAGGAGGTGTTAAGATGGAGGATGTGGAAGTTTTGGAGGAGAAGTACGTCCCCTTAGCTAAGGTTAAGGAGATAATTGAGAAAAATAAGTTAGATCTCCACGAAGTAAACATAGCTCTAGAACATGCTACTCAATTCTCGAAGTTAAAGGGGAAAGAGGCTGAGAAGTTAATGAAGGAGCTAAAGGAGAGCGGGGTGAAACTAAAGGAGAAAGCGATAGTAAAAATCGTAGATCTCTTACCAAAGGACGAAGAGGAACTTAAAATCCTGATTGAGGGCATCCAACCTAAGCTTTCAGAGGATGAGAGGAAAAAGATTTTGGAAATAGTGAAAAAGTATGTTGAGTAAAAATGAGGCCTCAACCAAAAGAGGAATATGCAATAGTCCTGGATTTTCTACCTGGTGGGAAGCCACTCTCGAAAATTTATATTCCTATTGCTCAAGTACTTGGGGAGGATTACTTCACTTTACTTGAGGTGGTTCCTAGGAGAGGAGTTTCTCTAAACCCTGGGGATAGGGTTTACATAGGATCTGAGAAGAGGGATCATATACATCATATAGTTGGGAAGATAAGGTATGATGAGCTTACTCAGAATGCGAAACTAGAACTGGAAAATGTGATAGAGAAGTTAGTTTCTCAAAATGAGAAGAAATTTGTTGATTTCTTTAACAATGCCAGACCATTAACTACGAGATTGCATCAACTAGAACTATTGCCTGGGATAGGTAAGAAGCATATGTGGAAGATAATTGAGGAGAGGGAGAAAAAACCATTTGAGAATTTTGAAGATCTGAAGAAGAGAGTAAACTTTCTCCCTGATCCGAAGAAGATAGTTATAAAGAGGATACTCATGGAGTTGCAAAATGTGGATAAATATAAGATATTCGTTGGACAGCCAAGGTGATTTAGATGAAAATCCTAAACTTAGAGATTGATTTCAGGAATAAGAAAGAAACGATGAAATCTATGAGATTGATCTTCCTCCTGATCCTATTCTTCTCCCTCTCAACAGTTCTTTTCGATCTAATTGGATTAAAGCTAGCATCCCAAGCGATCTTCTTGCTTACGGTAATTTACTTAATGGTCTTGCTCTACTCAATGGATGTATACGCTGATAAGTTCTTGATAAAAAAGAAGAAGTATGTGAGGGAGATAAAGAGCTACGTGATCGCTACAATTTGTTTACTCCTCCTCATCTCATTCCTTATAATTATATCATCTTCGGTAGAAGATGTAAGTAAACCTCTTTCAGCTCTTATCTCCCTAGCTTACATTTTCCTCCCTCTCCTTGGATGGGAAAGGCTCAAGAAATCATTTAAAGGATTTTTAGCTCTCGCGATCCTCCCTGGGAACTTAACCTTTAGTCAAGTTTATCAGTTCTTCAACTCCCTTTCCAACCTCTCATTAGTTAACTACATAAACCAAGCAGCTCTCTACCTCTCTAACTTACAAACCCAAAACCTTCCAATATTCCTCCTCATAGGTTTAGTAGCATTCTACCTCATCTTGAAATTTCTTGAGGAGATAATAAAAATCCTGATCTTCTTCTTAGTAATCTACATTATCCTTAAGCTCTTCCTAATCCCTTAACCCTGATTCTTAAGTTGCTGATCCAGAAAAAACATCTATCCTAACTTCCCCAGTTGTTAAATTCTTAGAGACCTTGAGGACCATTAACCTAGAGGAGAAAAAACTGCCAACAACCTTCAGATTAGAAGGAAGATTTGAGTCCTTACATAGACTTCTAGGAGGAGTAAAAATCCTAGCGCAGACTTTGGAGTTGTTGAGATAAAGCTCGTAGCTAGAGCCGAGGATACTAGGAGGCATCTCTGCATAGTAGGAAAGGGAGGAATTCGTGAATTTAGTTGCAATGGAGTAAGCATCATTCAACAAGAACTCAAAATGGGTAGCTAAGCTTTCGAGATACGCATAAGTTAGCGATCCAATTACTATATTAGATATGTAGTCCCGGAAAGTGAGGATGCATACGCTGACGATGAAAATTCCGATAGAGAAAGTTAGTATTTCCCTGATTAATTGAGCTTGGGATTTCATATCTTCAGTAAGTCTAGGAGAATTTCGAGCTTCTCTTTTTTCCTCTTCAAACTTTCTCTAGCTTCCTTCCAAGCGTTTTCCTTTATTTTACCTTCCGCTAGCTTCGAATCTAGGGAAGTTATCTTATTTTCAATTTCTTTAATTGCTGAGATTATCTTCGCTTCTGGGGATTCTTTTTCCTTCACAACGATTAATGGTTTTTCTTCCTCTTTCTTCTTAACGTATTTTCTAGCTAGCTCATTATATAATTCACTTACATC
This sequence comes from Candidatus Woesearchaeota archaeon, assembly GCA_964386445.1. Classification (GTDB taxonomy): domain Archaea; phylum Nanobdellota; class Nanobdellia; order JAPDLS01; family Haiyanarchaeaceae; genus Haiyanarchaeum. The sequence goes on along the minus strand of CAYLRC010000005.1, from coordinate 9,008 downwards.
TTCTTCTAGCCTAGAGAACGCATTCATGTCCTTCTTATCGACATCCCCAGCGATTACTATCCTCATGTCGGCTTTCTTCGATTCTATGTCGTAAACTCCAACGAGCTTAAGCCAGATGTACATCCTCACTTTTTCCTTAATTAGGTAGAGGAGGATCCCGAGGAGGAGCAGGACTGCTCCACCATACAAGAAGTATCTTAAGTTTAGCTTAGCCAGTGTAGCTGGGGAAAGGACGCTTTGAAGGATCTGAGGAAAACCGCCAAGAATTAAGAGGATTATGCCTATAATGGCTAAGGTCTTCCAGAGGATTGGAAATCTAGAACCTCTCTTTATTTCCTTTATTGCCTTTATAATGCCTTTAATGGGTTTTAGCCTCCCTCCCAAGAAAACGCCTTCTAACTCCGTGCTCTCTTCAAATTTCGTTAGCTCTATCAAAGGTGCTTTGTAGTCTAATGCGTCTAAAATTTGAGAAGAATAAGTCTTAAGCTCTTCAGGATCTCCAACCCTAGCGAATAGGTCATAGAACAATTTCCTATTTCTCATGTTAGAAGTTTTGAATTCATCCTCATACTTCTCAACAAGGAGTTTTTTCTTCCAAAACATCTTAACAATTATAGAAGGCTGAAATTTAAAAACTTTAAGAAATTAGAAATGAACAAACTTTTTGAATTTCGTTCTTTCTTTGGAAAGTCAATTTTAGGAGAATACAATCATCGTAATTCCCTATCCTAATTTTCCCATCAGCATAAGCCATTTGCTTATCAATTCTCAAGAAGAGAGTTTTCTTATCTATCCTCTTAAGAAGCTCATCCTTGCCGAGTTTATTAACTACCCTTTCCCGGAAATTTTCCAAGAATTTTTTCACCTCGTCCTCCCTTTTAATTTCCCCTTGGAGCAAGATGATTTGAGTATTAAAGCTACCTTCAAATTTCGTCTTCTTTATCTTCTCTGGAAATGGGAATACATTAAGCAATGCTTTGAGAACTTTGTTCTCATCTTCACTTTCATGCACATAAGTCCTAGCTTCAACTTTTCTTATCAATCACATCACCTAACCTCTTACAAATTTCCAAGATGTCTTGGGTGTCAAGTTCAAAAACTTTCATACTTAAAAACTTTGGTAACCTTTCCTCCAGAACTCTCTTAAGCTCTTTCTTCCCGATCCCAAGTAGACCTCTCGATTTTAATAAGGATCTTTGAAGGGTTTGGTTCCTGTTTAGAAAGATGATCTTAGCAATTTTCAAACATTTTTCGTCTGCTTCGATCTCTCTGGGCTCCATTGAGATAAAGAAACCATCATATCCGGGCCTTGGTAGGAAGTGATTTCTAGGAACCTTCTCACTCTTTCTTATCTCTAACAGATAGCTACGGAGAAAAGAGAGGAAACAGTATTCTATATCGTAAGGCTCCGAAGTTAGGAGCTTGTATAACCTACTACTAACCAAGATCGAAGCTCTAACTCTCGGAAATTCCTTCCTTTTCTTGTTGAGAGAAATTAATACATTTTCCAAAATTTCTTGCCTGTCGATCAAGAAACCAGAAATTAACTTATTGAATTCAAACCTTCCGATAGATAAGAAGTTGGAGTGTATGAACTCTATTTTATCTAGAGATGCGAATTCCGACTCTAACTTCGAGATCTTCCCGAAGCTATCTTCAAGTACCACCACTTTCCTACAGAGCTTAACTAATTCCTTTAGTAAAATTTCATTTCCAGAAAGTTCTAGGACTATGTCCTCTTCCTCAAGCTCCAGAGAATTGATTAGCTCTAAGCCAATCCTTCTCTCAACTAACAGAAATTTCCTCAACATAAATATTTCTCAATTTTATATTCTTTAATACTTTTCTTGACGTGAGGGAACAGAATTAATGTTTCAAATTCTAACTCACGAATCAAGCTTTTATCTATTGTAGCTAGTTTTTCTTCAAGTTCCTTTAGTAGCTTCTCTGTGTAAAAATTTATTAGAATCGCGGGGTGGAAACTTATCCCATATTTTTTCAAGTTCTCTAATGCTTTTAATTGAAACTCAAAGAACTTTCCCTGAGCTTTTGTCATGTCTTCAAACATTCTAGGATTGGCAGCCTTCAAAGATACCCTTACATGTAAATTTTTGAAGTGGCTGAGTTCCTTAACAAAACATTCATCAAAACCTAGAAGAATGCCATTGGTTTCGAGGATGAAGATTAAATCCTTATCAATTCCCCTAAGAACTTGAAGCAAATGATTTTTACATAAGGTTGGCTCTCCCCCAGAAATTCTACAGTATCTGAAATTATTCTCCCTAGATATTTCGTTCAACTTCTTAGCAACATACTCAGGAGAATAAAACTTCCCAACATTCCTCCAAACAACCCTACTACTCCAGCAGTAGCCACATCTGAGATTACAGCCACTACAATCTGCTGTAGCACAACCACCGTAGAAGTGGGTAGCCCTAAACCTGTAATACTTCCTCCAAAATTTTCCATTTACTTCCTTACAAACTTCCTTCTCCACAAGCTTAGTAAGTTCCAATACATCGTACATTTTCACACCTTACATAAAAGGGCTACGAATCCCGTCACTACAGGGATCAAAAAATTTTCAAATTTTCTGGAGAGGGCTTCCACACCAGTTGAGATAGTACTCACTAGGAATGCCCATTCTACCTTTAAGAAAAAGATAGAAATCCCAAAAGAAGTAAGGAAGAAGATTAGGCTTCCCCTTAAACTTTTATCCCTAGTCTTAAAGACAACCCTACCAACTAAAGCTGAGAGGGGGTCGGAGAAAGACAAGATTAATATAGAAAGCATTGCTATCTCTTCTGGAAATAATATACAAGAGGATATTACTCCAATTCCATAGAGCACCGCATCCCTATCTAATCTTCCTCGCTTGACAGTTTTTCTCAGGAACTCCTCAAAAAATTTCCATCTAATTCCTAAGAAGATGTAAAGTAAATATAGGAGCAGGAGCGAAGAAGCCACGATGAGGATAGGGAGAGTACCTACAGAAATCAATTTCCCTAGAAGGTATAAAATGACACATATGACTCCTCCAGTCAAGTGAATGGCTTTTCTCCTGAGGAACCTATCTTTCCTCATCAATCAACTCACCAATTTCATCGTAATTCAAAATTGGCTTCTCAAATCTTTCAAGATCATCGATTGCTATCCTCGGACACGCGGTATTAATCCAAAAGTCAATATCAAAATTGATTAGATCCTCAGGAATTACATTATCGAAGATAAAAATATAAGCTTCCTTTCCAATCTTCTCCAACTTCTCCTTAACTTTTAATGCGAGCTCAAGGTTCCTCTGCCCGACTTTCTTAGAAACTATAATTCCTATCTTCTTAGCTGAGAAAAAGGCGGATTTGAATGCGGTTATCTTCTTCCTTATCTTCCTAACTTTTTCTTCATCCAAGAACGCTACCTCGTTGCTTAGAGGATTAACAATAACTATGGGTTTATCGAAGAAGAGCTTTACTGGTAATGCATGAAACTCCCCAGAACCTAAATAAAGGAAAACATCACATTTATCAGCAACTTTCTTTAATAAGTGAAAAGTACATCCAAGCATTACCCCCTCCCCAAGCTCACTTTCAATTAGTAGCACTTCTTTCCCAAGACCTTCTAGGAAGGATTTCAGCTCTTGGAGATTTTTGGAGAATTGGATTGTAGTGAAGAGACAAATTCTATTAAAATTTGATAACTTCTCAGCGATCTTTTGGAGGAAAGACTTCTCTAGCTTCCCCTTGAACCTTACGGGAATGAAAAAAGTCTCCATGAAAACTTTAAATTGAAGTAACCTTATATCTCTTTTGTGAAGCTGCTGCTGATTGAGAGAAAGGAGGGGAAAAGGAAAATCTTGATAGACTTGGAGAAAGTTAGAGACATCAATACGGAATTTGGAATCCTTAAGAAAGAGGAATTAAAAAAGCTAAAGCCAGGGGATAGGGTTAAGACTCATAAAGGAGTAGAATTTTCTGTTGTTGAACCAACTTTCGAAGATTTGTTAACCTTTGCTAAGCGTGGACCACAAATAATAACCTTAAAGGATGCTGCTACTATCGTAGCTTATACTAACTTGAGGAGTGGTTGTAAGGTTGTTGATGCTGGAACAGGCTCTGGAATTTTAGCATGCTTCTTAGCCCGTGTAGTTAGACCGAATGGTTTAGTTTATACTTATGAAAAGAGGAAGGACTTCCTGAAAATTGCGAGATTTAACGTAAACCTATTTGAGGTTGGAGAATGGGTGAAACTGAAGAATAGAGACATATACAAAGGGATTGAGGAGAAGAATTTAGATTTGATTACCTTGGACCTTCCTGAACCATGGAAAGTCCTTAGATACGGTAGGAGGGCTTTGAAAAAAGGAGGCTACTTAGTCGCTTTCCTTCCAAATATGACTCAAGTTATCGAATTTGTTAAGAAAGTTCGAAGATTCGAAGATCTTAAAGTAGAGAAGACAATAGAGATTACTGAGAGATCTTGGAACATACGGGAAAAAGTGGCGAGACCGTCCTTTTCTTTCCCTCCAACAACCTTCATAACTTTTGTTAGGAGGATATAGGAAGCTTTTTAAGTGAACCCCAGCTTTAAAGGGCTATGGGAGGGAAGAGGAAAAGACCTAGAATAAAGAGGAAGATCAAGAGCGAGTGGGAGAAAAAGACAAGTGCTATAAGGTTCCCAAATTGCGTCGGTATTTACGACGATTGCCCAAGCAAGGAGGAACTCCAACCTTTCCTAAAAAAGAAAGATGAGGAATTATTACCTGAGCAATGTAGGAAATGTCCATTCTACTTTAAGTACAAATTATCTTAAGGATATGTAAATTCGCCTTTCCCTTCAACATGCGCAATTACTTCCACCAAATCCTCGAAATTCGCCCCCTTTACTTTCTTTAACAAAGTCTCCTCAATTTGGAAAATACCTGCTGAGTCGTCCATTTCCACTAATATCTTTATGGGTTTTTCTTCCCCTTTCATTATCTTTATCTCATTGATAGCCAGAGCTGAAAATTTGTGAATATCTTCCTTTCCTATATGGAATGGTATCCTAGCCCTACCTTTAGTTATGTCGGTTCCATCGGAGACCTCGACTATCCTTGCTTCTAAGCTCGTCGCCTGTAAATTGCCCATGTGACAAGCTATGCATTCAAGCACAATTGGCAACATCTTAGAAGCTTTTTCTATATCGTAGAGCGAAGTTAGGATCTCCTTGACTTTCTCCTTTACTAGGATAACACCTAAGATCTCGTGCAGGTCCCTAGCTATGGAAACCCCAATGTCATGTAGATAGGATCCGAGACAAAGAACTACTAGAACATCTTCTTCAGATCCTATCTTCTCCTTTAAAATATTCGCCTCAAATTTTTCCCTCAAGATTTCGTAAATCTTCAAAGAGTTAAGGACGACAATTTTAGCATGCACAGGTCCATGATCATTGTATCCGAGTCTACCTATCGACACTCTGTTAGCCTGTTCGAGGAGAGCATTTATTTCTGGGTCTTGGAAGAGGATTTCAATTACTTTCTTGCACTTTGGATATTTTTCTACTTTTTTAAATATCTCCTTCTCAACCTCCTCTTCAAGGACCATGATTAGAAATACAAATTTCAACTTTTAAATCTTAACTTCAGAAGCTATCTCCTGAAGATCTTACCAATGAAACCCTTTATTTTACTCCATAAACTTTCCTTCTCGATTACTTTAATTTCCCTCCCAACTAAATAGGATGCTAGATTTAGAATGCCCTTACTAGCAGGGTAAGTTGGATTAGTTACAAATGGCTCCTGCTTGAAAGCATGTTTTTGCACATTTATATCTTGGGGAATTATCCCTATCACTGGGGCTGAGAAATTTTTCCTTATTTCATCTAACGAAATTAGAGGACTAGCATAATACTTATTCACTAAGATCCCGAGGACTCTCCTATTCAATCTTTGGGAGATTTGCATCGCCCTATATGCTTCTATAATTGACAATGGTTCCGGATTTACGATTATTAAAATGTAGTCAGATAATTCCATGAATTTGATTGTCTCCTCCGGAAAACTTGGAGGAGTATCTATAAAAATGAAGTCGAAAATAGTCGAGAAGAAGCTAAATAATGAGGAAATGATGTCAAAATCTAGAGGGAAATTTGAACCAAATGGCGAGGATATTACTTTTAAATTCTTGAAATTTGTATTTGCTTTAGATATGGAAGTAGGCTCCTTAATCAAGTCGAGAATCCCATAACTTTCCGGAAGATTGAAAAGGAAGCACAAATTCGGAGCTTTAACATTTCCATCAATTAACAGAACTTTCTTATCAAAGAAAGTCGCTAGGGCTGTACCTAGGTTAGCGGTTATCGTAGTTTTTCCAACCCCACCTTTTCCAACTATTGAGATTATCATTTCCCGAATAATTCTCTGGCTCTCTCGAAAACTTTTTCCTTCTCTTCCTCCTTAACCTTTGTCACACCTGGTTTTGGAACTTCAATGAGTATTGGCCTCTTTTCCTCAATAATTTTCTCGAGATCCTCAACTTTTGAATTCAATTCCTCAAGCTTCTTCTCTACTTCTCCTACCCTTTTCTCTAATGCATCTATTTTTCCACCAATTTCTTCTAAAGAAGGATGGGAACGCACTTCCTCCTCAGATTCCTCCCCCTTTTCAGGAGTTTCTAGATTTTCAGGATTTTCCATAAGGAAAGGAAGATTTTGGATTTAGATAAAAGTTTCTTAATAACTTTCGAGTAATTAATATCTTAAGATCTCTCCCAACTTCCTCTTACAAGAATCACAGAAATCTCCACTTTTAGATAAGGCTTCATATACGCTATTGCTGAACCTCATTACACATTCATTCCTACAATGTCCCAACCCTAATACATGACCAAGTTCATGGAGTAATTCTTTCTCGATAAGGCTTAGATTATTAAGTAGGCGAGCTGTGCTCAGAATAGCACAACAATAAGGTCTTGCAAGTCCGAAAATGAAGTTCGTGCCAGTGGAGTATATATCAACCCCAACTACCCAGATACCAATCTCATCATCTCCAATTTTCTTTGAGAGAAAAATTAGCATATCCTCAGCCCTATACTGTTTCCTCCTCTCATTTAGGAAATTGCTTGGAATTTCTAAGGCTTCTGATCTAACTTTCAACTTAAATTTTTTCTCAATCCTCGACTTGAGAAATTCTACAATCCTTACTTGCGATGGTTGGAAGAAGAGTACTAATTTGCCCTGGTTAGAGATCTTCCCCATGCCCTCCTTTGGAGTTTCGATAAAGATAAATTTGTCGTTCTCAAATTGTCCTTAAGATGAATCCAGAGTTGAGCGTGATCATACCTACCCTAAATGAAGAGGATTACATAGGGAGTTGTTTACAAAGCCTAAGTGAGCAGACTTTTAGGAATTTTGAGGTCATTGTAGTAGATTCTCAAAGCGAGGATAAAACTGTTGAAATAGCAAAAAGCTTTGGAGCTGAGGTCATTTCTATGGATAGGAGAGGGCCAGGAGCAGCTAGGAATGTTGGTGCGAACCATGCGAAAGGCGAGATTTTAGTCTTTTTGGACGCTGATGTGATTGCTTCTAAAAATCTCCTAGAAGAAATTAGGAAATGCTTCGAGGATCCAAGAATTGTAGGGGCTACGTGCAAGATATTCTCAAGGAGGAAGGGAGCTAAGTACAAGTTCTTCTATAAAGTAGGATATTTAGCTATGAGATTTTCCTTCCCCTTCAGACCGGGGATACCAGGACATTCTGCCTTCTACAGGAAAGAAACATTCTTTAGGGTAGGGGGATTCAAAGAGAATCTCGAACATTCCGAAGATCTAGACCTCTCTTATAGGATTAGCAAGCTTGGGAAGATAAAAGTAATAAAGGACGCATTTGTCAAGGTTTCTCCTAGGAGGGCAGATAAATGGGGTTTTTGGAACTTGTTTTTCAGATATGTGAAATATTTTGTGGCTTTCCAACTTCTAGGGAGACCGATTGGGAGGTATTGGGGCAGATAAAAATACTTTCTAGAGATGTTATAGACTTGAGAGCAAAATAAATTTAAACGAATACTTTTTCCTTCAAAGTATGGAAGAGGTAAAGTTAGAAGATCTGCCTGGTGTTGGTGAAGCTTTAGCTAGGAAGTTGAGAAATGCTGGGTTTAGAGATTTGATGTCTTTAGCAACTACTCCTCCCCAAATTGTCGCTGCAGAAGCTGAAATAGGAGAAGGTACTGCTAGGAAGATCGTGAATGAAGCTAGAAAAGTGCTTAAGATGGACTTCCTAAGCGCTGAAGAAATGTTAGAGAAACAAAAGGATATAAAGAGGATAACTACTGGGAGTAAGGCCTTAGATACTTTACTTGGAGGAGGAGTCCCTACCCAAGCTATAACTGAGTTCTTTGGCGAATTCGGATCCGGGAAGACACAAGTTGGATTCCAACTCTGCGTTAATGTCCAGCTTCCTGAGGAAGAAGGTGGATTAAATGGAGGAGCCTTCTTCATAGATACTGAAGGCACATTTAGGAGCTATAGGATTGTTGAGATAGCCAAGGCTTTAAATCTCGATCCGAAGAATGTTCTTAAGAATATAAAGGTAGCTAGAGCATTTTCAACAGACCACCAAATCCTCCTTACTGAGAAAATACCAGATTTAATTGACCAAGGATTTGGTGGAAAGCTAATTGTAGTAGATTCCCTCACAGGATTGTTTAGAGCGGAATTTGTTGGACGGGGAACTCTTGCTGACAGGCAGCAGAAATTAAATCAATATATTCACCTACTTCAAAGATTAGCAGATCGTTATAATATTGCAGTATATGTGACGAATCAGGTAATGGCTAGGCCAGACATTCTCTTTGGTGATCCTACAGCAGCCGTAGGAGGTCATGTGATTGCTCATGGCTGTGGATATAGGGTGTATTTGAGGAAGGCTAAACAGAATAAGAGAGTAGCTAGATTAATCGACGCTCCGGATTTACCACCAGGAGAGATAGTGTTCCAGATTACTAACGAAGGGATAAGGGATTGAGAAAGTATAAA
>CAYLRC010000004.1:0-28695 GCA_964386445.1 Candidatus Woesearchaeota archaeon | reverse complement strand
GTTGATATTGCATTTCCTCTAATGATTTCCTCCAAACTTAAATTTTTTACCCCTTTCTAGTTACGCAAACAAAAACTTTAAATATCACCACTTTTTAGTTACTCACATGAAATTAAACCTCACCAAGCCCATCGTCGTTTTCGTACTTTTACTTTCATTTACTTCTCTAGCCAGAGCAGGAACTCATGAATTTGAGATCGTGAACGTTGTCTTCGATAGATCGATATTTATGCCAGGTGAGGTTGGAAAGGCATACATAACAATTAACAATACAGGCGACTCGAATGAATACCTCTACGTTCAATATTCCTACGACGGTAAGGTTTACAAGTTAGATAATTTAGTTCATGTAAGCAAGGGGACTAGTAAGCAATTTGTGATTTTCTTCATCGCTCCAAGTACTGGTGGGATGTTTAATGTTACTTTCAAGATTTACAACATCTTCGGTAGTTCAGAGTTCAATAAGGTCGTTATTGTAAATCCGAAGAGCTACGAATTTGAATTGAGGTTGGATAAAGAAAGTTGGACTATAGCGAAGGGTTTAGAAGCCGACTTCTACTTAACGATTTATAACTTAGGAAATAGCAGGGATAAATATGCTATTAAAGTTGAGAACTGGGAAGATTATAAAATTGAGAAAAACTTAATTTCCTTATACCCTCTTAAGGAAGAAACCATCCAAATAAAGTTCTTCACAGACAACACATCTGCTGGTGAATATCCGATAAAAATTGAAGTGTGCTCCCTCAATACTTTTGAGTGTAAGGAGAAAGAGATAACTTTGAAAATACTGAAACCTGAGGTTGAACAGACTCAAGTAAATTTATCTGAGGAAGAAAGCGTAAACCCGCTCGGGAATTTAAGTATTGAAATGTTGGTCAAAAATGTCGGCTTCGGGGAAAAAGATTACTCAATTGAGATTGAAACAGATCTCAATCATTCAATTTCCCCAACCACTTTTACTCTCAGCCCAAATGAGGAGAAGATTATTCAACTGAATTTCACAGAAATTCCAGCAGGAGTTCACTTAGTTAACTACACAATCTATGCGAACGAAATTCCGGTGAGGGAAGGTTCGATAAAGATCAACGCCCTTGCTCCGGGATTCACAATCTACGCGATCTTCATGCCAACACCGTCCCTAATCCTAGGGATAATAGCTATAATCATAATCGTGGCTTTGATCGTTTACTTTTGGAGAAAAAGGAGCTTCTTAGAAGAGGAAGAGGAACTAAGTTAGTTCGACTTTTTCTAATTTTTTGAAAAGTTTATTAATTGTTGGATGTTAGATTAATTTATGCCAGCGAAGGAAGCGAAGATTAAGGGGATTGTAATTGGGAATAAAGTTATCGTGGAAGATTCCAAAGGAGCTAATTACCTTTACGTCAAAGGATGTTATGGCTCCATAATAAGGGGGAGGAATGAACTTTCTTTCGTTGAAGCACTCTATCTATTCGAAAGGGGATTACTGGAAATTTATGATGGTGATAGGAAACTAGATTTTAAGGAAATTGTGAAGATTGCTCAGGAGCATGATCATAGGTTTTGGATAAAATATTGTGGATATCGAGACATAAGGAGCCGTGGTTATATAACTAAGACTGCTTTAAAGTTCGGAGCAGATTTCTTAGTTTATGATCGTGGCGTAAGACCTGGGGAGGGTCATAGCAAATGGGCTTTATTCTTCGTTGGTGAGGAGGAATTCTTTGATTGGAAGAGGTTCGCGGCGATGATGAGAGTCGCCCATGGAGCAAGGAAAAAATTACTCATTGGAGTTGTCGATGAGGAAGGAGATGTAACTTACTATGAAATTTCTTGGGTCAAACCATAAATGAAAATTTATTGGGATCGAGGCTTAAGATTAAGGGTAAATGGTAGGAAGATAGGGATAGACGTAAGGGATCCTAGGGATGAGGATATCTTGCTCCTTTCTCATGCTCATTCAGATCATCTTCCATCTAAATTTAGGGGGAGGATAATTTGCTCGAATGCTACGAGAGAGATAATCAACACTATTTCTAGAAGGAAAATCAGGGAAAATTATTCGTATCTCTTTGAGAAGGGACTAGAAATAAGTATGGTAGACTCTGGCCACATCCTTGGCTCTATGTCCTTCCTCATAAGATATGAGGACCGCACTCTCTTTTACACTGGTGATTTCTGCGATAGGGAAAGAGCTTTCCTCCAAGGCATGAAGATTAGAGAGTTTTTGGAAGCTAGCGAAGTAGATAGAGTAGACACATTAGTAATTGAGAGCACTTACGGTAGCCCTTACTTTATCTTTCCTGATTTCGAAGATGTGGTTAAGGAATTTAGGGATTGGGCTTCCGAAAATTTAAGTTCTGGCTTTAATTTAGTTCTCCTTGGCTATAAGGTGGGGAAATGCCAAATTTTATCGAAAATCACTGAAGGAAATTTTGAGAATGTCTTTGTGAGCGAAGCAGTGAGAAGGGTAAATGAGGTTTATGAGAAGAGAACTGATCTTAAGCCGTTAGAGAGCATTTATGCTGCTGCAAACAACGGGAAATTGAAGGAACCTTTCATCCTAATTTGCTCTCCAAGCTCTAGGAAATTGTTGAAACTTGTTGAGAGAAAGTTCAAGGTGAGGAAAGCCGTTTTCACAGGATTTGCTCTCGACAAGAGCTTAAAGCTCCTTTGGGGATTGGATGAAGCATTCCCTATTAGTGATCATGCGGATTTCAAAGGACTAGTTAAATTGGTTGAGGAATTAAATCCGAAGAAGGTACTCGTGACTCATGGGATGAGTAAGAGATTCGCTTCGTACTTAAGGAATCTGGGGTTTGATGCAGCTTCGCTTCCAGCCTCCTCAATAAATATAAATGAGTTCTTCGAATCAACCTAGCTTAATAGATGGAAGTCAATGAAATTTGCATCGAATCTAAGGAAAGTAAACTACATTCCAATGACCTGGGCATAATATTTTCACATCTAATTTTTTAAGCTTTTCTAGAGTTCTCCTACTTTCGATTTCAGAACCACTAGGGTAGATCCATCTGCCCTGGTAATTTTTTCCAAACCAAGCATCTCCAGAAAAGAGAATCTTCCTTTTCTCGTCAAAAAGAGAAATTGATCCGTCAGTATGACCTGGAGTTTCCAAAACCTTTAGATTGAAGTCTCGAGCTTCTATTATATCTCCTTCTCTTACTGTTTGGTCGATCTTTGTCTGAAGTATTTTCTTTGGACTTCTCTCACACAATGTTTTTTCGCTTAATTTTTCTATAGCATCCTTTTCTCTTGCGCCGCAAATCACTTTGCATTTATTAACTTTTTTCAATTCATTGAGAAATAGTATATGGTCGAAATGACAATGGGTAACAATAATTAGATCTACAGGCTTTTTGACAAAAACTCCCGCATCAATTAGTATTTTTTTACTAGGGTCGTCAAGATAGTAAGTAAAGCTCCCTACTTCTGATTTGAACAAAAACACTCTTTCAGTTACTTTCATTGGGATTATCTCTAAGAGATTCCTGATTTCTAATTCTTTAATAAATTCCTCAACATCCCTCTTTATCCTCTCTGGTTCGACATTTTTAAATTTAGAAATCAGTATTCGCTGTATGTCTTCTTTTTGATTTTTTCCATTAAGCAGTTTTATTATTTCACAACCTACTCTATTTGTTTTGTGAAGTAGGTCATTTTCTGGATCAAATAATATAAAATGTTCCCCTTCTCTCCTAATTCTAATAGACTTCTTGAGCCTCATCATAGTTTAAACCACCGAATTGCATTCATGCTTAATAATTTCTCTTTTTGGAGATCATTAAGTTCTCTATTGTTTTTTACATAAGCTATTTCATCTTTGTAGGATACTCCATAAGGCTCGTCACTGCCCCACATGATCTTATCTTCATACCCTTTATTTACAAGATAAGAAATTACGCCTTCTGGAGGCAGATTGGCTAATTTATCGTGAGCACATTCTGCAGAATAATCTCTCCATATTTCTTTAACTGATAACCCAAATGTGTCTACCATCACATTCTCAGGCTCTAGTACTTCCTCTAAGCTTTTGTGTAATCTTCCTAGATGTGCAAAAACAAAACGCACCTCAGGATTTTAAACCTTTTCATGGAAAATTGATAACATTTCCATATTTCCTAAAATCCACATGTCAATCTCCTAGCTTCGAGTACTATGTTACCGAAAAATTTTTTAAGGCAGTTTAAGAATTTAAATTTAGATTTTTGGAAAAATAATTAAAGGTTTACCTTTTAAAATTTGTGGGGGTGATAAATTTGCCAGAACAAGCTCAGCCTACACAACCTATACTTATACTCCCAGCAGGATATACAAGGACTGTAGGTAAGGATGCCCAGAGAATGAATATAATGGCTGCAAGAATAGTAGCTGAAACTGTGAGGACGACTCTTGGACCAAAGGGAATGGACAAGATGCTAGTTGACTCTCTCGGAGACATAACAATAACTAACGATGGTGTAACGATCTTAAAAGAGATGGAAGTTGAGCATCCTGCAGCAAAAATGCTAGTTGAGGTTGCTAAAACTCAAGAGGAAGAGGTTGGAGATGGTACTACGACAGCTGTAGTTCTTGCTGGAGAACTCCTGAAGAATGCTGAAGCACTATTGGATCAAGAGGTTCATCCAACTGTAATAGCGAATGGTTTCAAACTTGCTGCTGAAAAAGCTGAGGAAATTCTAAAAAAGATAGCAATAAAAGTGAAGCCATCGGAAGAGGAGAAAATGTTGAAGAAAGTCGTGAAGACTGCAATAACTGGAAAGAGTTCCGAGGTAGTTAGCGATAAGCTAGTCGACATCTTGGTTAAGGCTGCACTCCAAGTTAAGGAGGAGAGAAATGGTCAGTTTACTATAGACAAGGATAACATAAAAATTCAGAAGAAGATCGGTGGTGGAATAGATGATACCGAGTTAATTGAGGGAGTAGTAATAGATAAGGAAAGAGTGCATGGAGATATGCCAAAGGTTGTGCATAATGCAAAAATCGCATTGCTAGACTGTCCATTAGAAATTGAGAAGACTGAAATAGACGCACAAATAAGGATAGAAAGCCCGGAGCAAATGGAACTATTCCTCAAGCAAGAAGAGAAGATGTTAAAAGAGATGGTTGAAAAGATAAAGAAGAGTGGAGCCAATGTAGTGTTCTGTCAAAAGGGAATTGATGATGTAGCCCAACACTTCCTAGCTAAAGCAGGAATCTTCGCTTTGAGGAGAGTATCTGAAAGTGATATGAAGAGATTAGCCAAAGCGACTGGGGCAAAGATTGTTTCAAGCTTAGATGATCTCACCTCAAAGGACTTAGGTTACGCAACACTAGTCGAAGAGAGAAAAGTTGCTGGTGAAGCATTTACTTTCGTTACGAAGTGCAAGAATCCTAGGGCAGTAACGATCTTCGTGAGGGGAGGAACCGAGCATGTAGTAGATGAGATAGAAAGAGCTATAGAGGATGCTCTTGGAGACCTCAAAGCAGTAATTGAGAGTGGTGCTGTGGTTGCAGGAGGTGGAGCACCAGAAGCTGAGATTGCAAAGGAGTTGAGGAAATTCTCAGAAAAACTCAGCGGGAGGGAGCAACTTGCTGTTAGGGCTTTTGCAGATGCTTTGGAAGTAATTCCAAGGACTTTAGCTGAGAATGCAGGACTAGACCCAATAGACATAATAGTCGATATTAGAGCAAGGCATGAGCAAGGTCAAATTTGGGCTGGTGTTGATCTGGAAAATGGGAAGATAAGTAATATGTTGAAACTACAGGTAATTGAACCGCTGAAAGTAAAAACTCAAGCGATCAAGAGTGCTGCAGAGGCTGCAATAATGATCCTGAGGATCGATGATGTAATTGCAGCAAGTAAGATAAAGGAAGAAACTAAACCTTCAAGAGGTCCAGAGGAGAGCATTGAGTAAATTTTAAATCCTTTTCATTCTTATTTTGTTTTGGCAGATGATGCGAACTTCCATTTCTGAAGGAGAATGTAGAAAAGGAGGTGATCGCTGATGCCATATTTAGTGAGGAAGATGTTAGTTCAAGAATTCAGAGTAAGGAGAAAAGTAATCTCTCTGTTAATAGTTACATTTACTCTTCTCCTGTTTCTCGACCCAATCCATGCGACTCTCGTGAAGACGAAGATAGTTGGAGTTAGGGAAACTGAAAGTGGTCAGTTAGTTGGAGTTGCTGGAGATTTGTACGTAGAGGTTACAAATGGTACTGGTAGAGTATTCGTAGAGACCATGCCTCTAACGAAAGTAGACACCCAAGCATCTGCGAGATTAGCTCAGGAAGTCAGTTGCGAAATCTTGCTTAAGAATTGTAGCCAATACAATTTTTACTACACGATAAGGACTGATAGCATAATAATTGGTGGTCCATCAGCTGGTGGTGCGATGACCGTAGCTACGATGGCTGCCCTTCTAAACGTTCCATTGAAAAGTGATGTTTTCATGACTGGTACTATAAATCCTGATGGAAGCATCGGACCAGTTGGCGGGATCTTCGAGAAAGCTAAAGCTGCTCATGAGGCTGGCGCTACCAAATTCCTTATTCCAAGAGGGGAGAGAATTGTGTATATGCAAGAGAGGACCGTAACCCAAAGGCCTGGATTCTATTATGAGGAAATAAAGAGCACTCCCGTAGATATAGTTGAGTATGCTAGAACTCATTGGGGGCTAGAAGTCATCGAAGTAAGTGATGTTAAAGAGGCGTTTGCCTTAATGACGGGGAAGAGGATCGTTCAAAATTTAACTCATAGTGTTGAGGAGATAAGAGAAACGTATGAGAATGTAATGCGTGAAGTGAGCTCCGAGTTAATTAACCTAACTACTTCCAGTTTCGATGAGCTTGAGGAAAAGATCAATCAGGCAAGGATAAATTATAGGGAAAGGAGAAATTATCTAGAAACTCTAAATTCTTGGAGGGAAAAGTTCGATTCGGATTCCAGCAGACTGTTTGAGGAAGGGAAGTACTATTCTGCTGCGAGCTTATGCGTGAATTACTTAGTAAACATAAACTTCCTCAATCTTTCTTTAGAAGCTGAACTTAACCCAAATTTCTTAGTTTCTGAAGAAGAGAGATTGAAGGATGATATCAACGAATTTAGGAACGAGATATATTCCACGACTTTAACCCATGAATGGGCAGTAGAAGCTACGATTATAGCGATTGATAGATTAAGCGAAGCAGAAAGTAGTTTGAATGAGGCTTTGAACTCAACCTCTCAGACTCAGAAGATAGAATACCTGTCCCCTGCTGAAGTGAAATTCCTAACAGCAAAAACTTGGTTCTCCCTCACGAAGAAGTTCCTTGGTAACAAGTCTATAAAGCTTGAGAAGGAAAAGTTAAAAACCTTAGCAACGAAGAGGCTTGAGGAAGCGTACAACTCAATAGCATACGCCACTACCTTAGGAGTTGATACCCTCCTAGAGAAGGCTTATCAATATTTAAAAAATGCTCAGAAGGCGATGGACAATGGAGAATATATTTTCTCCATATTCGAAGCTGTAAAAGCGAGAGCTAATGCTAATCTAGCAATGGAAATAAGGGGTTTATCTCAAGAGTATTTAGAAGAGAAAGTTGATTTCAAGATCCAAGATGCTACCCAAGCAATAAATAAGGCTGAAGAATGTGGTCTCCTTCCCCTGCTGGCTTTGAGTTACTATGAATATTCCAATTCTACAGATGATATAATCCAAAAATTAATCTTCTTAAATTACGCTAAAGAATTTGCGAAAATTTCGAGCGAAGTGACAAAGAATGTAATTCCAATGAGCATTCCAGAAGGTGAAATTTTGCTTGAAGAGATCGAGGAAGAGAGCTATCTAGAAGAACTTTACGTCAAGATCTCGCTTGTGATCGCATCCTTTGCTTTTGGATTCCTAATCTCAATTCTAGTAACTAGAAAGTAAGCTAAGACGAAATTTTACCACAAAATTTTAAAGATTTCATGAAATCCTAATAACCATGAGTTATGAAGAGGTATTAAAAATTGCTGCAAGGAGGGGTATTTTCTTCAAATCTTCCGAACTCTATCCAAACTCACCGGCAGGTTTCTGGGAGTATGGTCCATATGGCGTAAGGATTAAAGAAAATTTCGTCAATTTTCTCAGAAAGAAGTTAAAGGAAGTTGATGCTATTGAAATAGATGGAGCTTGCATAATGCCTAAAGAAGTCTTCGAGGCCTCTTCACATCTTAAAAATTTTGTTGATCCAATTGTAGAATGCAAGCAGTGTAAGCAAGTATATAGAATAGATAAGCTAATCGAGGAAAAAACTGGAAAGCCTGTTCCAGAGAGACTTAAAAAGGAAGAATTTGAGAAACTGATAGAGAAGGAAAAAATAAGGTGCCCTAAATGTAAAGGGCAATTTTCCGAGGTTAAATTCTTCAACCTCATGTTCAGGGTAGATGTTGGAGTAAAGGGGCAGGAGTGCTACTTAAGACCGGAAACTTGTCAAGCGATATTTTTAGATTTCAAGAGGGTATTTAAAGTCATGAGACGTAAGCTTCCTTGTGTAGTTCTCCAAGTTGGAAAGAGTTTCAGAAATGAAATATCACCGAGACAATCCTTGCTGAGGATGAGGGAATTCTACCAAGCTGAGGTAGAAGTATTCTTTAATCCCAAAACTAAAAAGTTCCCTCCTATTGAGAAATTTAAGTCCTTCAAGTTGAGATTTTGGGAAGATGGGAAGGTTAGAGAGATCTCAGTTGAAAAAGCTCTGAAAAATAAGGAAGTATCGAATGAGCTTATAGCGTTTTTCCTGGCTTTCATCCAAAACTTCTACGAGGAATTAGGCTTCCCGAGGGGGAAATTGAGATTGAGGAAGTTGAAGGAGAATGAAAAGGCCTTTTACGCTAAGGAAGCTTGGGACTTAGAAGTATTGACAAGTTTGGGTTGGGTAGAGTTAGTTGCATGTAACAATAGGGGTGATTATGATCTCAAAGTTCATTCGAAGCATAGCGGTGAGGACTTGGAGGTAATGGACGGGGAAGAAAAAGTTCTTCCTCACGTCTTTGAACTCTCCATAGGTATCGATCGGAGTATTCTTTCTCTTCTAGACCTCTCTTTCAAGGTTGATAAGTCTAGGAAGCTTCTATCCTTAAAACCAATTATGGCTCCAGTTAAGTTATGTGTTTTCCCCTTAGTAGCTAAAGACGGCTTACCTGAAAAAGCCAAAGAAGTCTGTTCCCTTCTCGAAGATTTTGATTATGTATATGAAGAGAAGGATTCGATAGGTAGGAGGTACTATAGATATGATGAAATTGGTGTACCATTTGCAATAACTATCGACCATCAGAGCCTTGAGGACGATACCGTAACCCTGAGGGATAGGGATTCGACGAAGCAAATTAGAGTCAAGATAAAAGAGCTCCCGCAAATTTTAAAGAAGTTGTTGAGCTGTGAGGTAAGCTTTGAGGAACTGAAAGGTAAGTTGGAGAAATGAAGAAGAGAAAAGGAAAAACTCATGCAAGGGAAATAGCTGAAAAATTGCATAGATTTGAGAAGATCGTTCTCCTATGCCTCAAGAAATCTAAGGAGATGGATTTAGATGAACTGGTAAAGGAGAGTGAGTTGAAGGAAGTAGAAGTAATGAGAGCTATCTTGTGGTTAAGGAGCAAGGAACTAATAGAAGTAGAAGAGACTCCAATGAAATTGTTCAAACTCAGTGAACTTGGGGAGAAATATTATGAAGGTAGTTTACCGGAGGAAAGAGCATTCAATTTAATTAAAGAGAAAAGGAAAATTAGAATTCCAGAGCTTAAAGACGAATTGAGCTTGGATGAGAGGGAGTTGGAAATCTCATTAGGAATTCTGAAGAGGTCTGGAGTGATAAAAATCCAGAAGGGCGAAATCCTCTTCATCTCCTCCAAAGGTATTGAATCGGAGCTAGAAAGGAAGAAGAAAGTACTAGAAGCTGTTTCCAGAGGTTTGGAGATTAAATCTTCAGGAGAGCTTGAGGAATTGAGGAAAAGGGGGATTATTGTAGAGGAAGTCAAAACGAAAAGGAAAGTAAGGATTACGAAGTTTGGTGAGGAAGTCTCCAAATTCGTGAAGCTTATTGAAGAAATCGACCAATTAACTCCAGAGCTCTTAAGGAGTGGGAAGTGGAAGGGTTTGAGTTTTAGGAAGTATGATATTTTCTCACCTTCTCCAAAAATCTTCCCTGGTAAAAGACACAGATATATAAGATTTATAAGGTGGGTAAAGAAAAAGCTGATTGAGTTAGGGTTCGAGGAGATGAAAGGTCCATGTGTCGAATTGAATTTCATAAACTGTGACATTCTCTTTATGCCCCAAGACCATCCAGCTAGAGACATACACGATCTCTTCTTCCTAAAGTATCCAAGTGATGGAAATCTGGAGAAATATAAGAAAATCTTGAAGCGAGTTAAGGAAACGCATGAAAATGGTTGGAAAACTGGATCAACTGGTTGGGGGGTCAAATTTTCAGAAGAGTTAGCTAGAAAGTTGATTTTAAGGAGTCACTGTACAGCAGTAAGTGCAAGGAAGCTTCTGAGTAAGGATCTCAAAATCCCTGGAAAGTATTTCACTATCTCAAGAACTTATAGGCCGGAGCTAGATTGGAAGCACTTACCAGAGTTCTTCCAGCTCGATGGCATAATCGTTGGGAAAAATTTGAACTTCAGGAATTTGGTTGAAGTCCTCAAGATATTTGCTGAGGAAATTGCTGGGGCTGAGAAATATGAAATTGTACCAAGTTATTTCCCATTTACCGAACCGAGTGCCGAACTAATAGCTTATAAGAAAGATTTTGGATGGATTGAGTTAGGTGGTTCTGGAATCTTCAGGCCAGAAGTGGTAATGCCTTTAGGGATAAAAGCAAGGGTAATTGCTTGGGGGTTAGGATTCGATAGACTATTCATGATAAAGGAAGGGGTTAAGGACATTAGACACATATTTTCTAGAGATTTAGCCTGGCTTAGGGGAGAAAAATGAAGATCGAAGTTAAGAGAGATGCGTTAGTAGAATATCTTGGAAAGAGAGTAACACTGAGGGAATTGGAGAAACTCCTAAGGTTGTTGAAGGTAGAAATAGACGAGGTTAAAGGGGACTTACTCAAACTCGAAGTGATAGATACTAATAGGCCGGAGTTGCTTTCTACTGAAGGAATAGCAAGAGAATTAAGAAGGTTCTTGGGAAAACCCCTTCGGAAGTATAAGGTAAAGAATTTTCCGGTGAGAGTAATAGTTGATAGGAGTCTTTCAAAGATAAGACCATATATAGCATGCTCAATCTTGAGGGGATTGAGATTAAATGAAGAATTAATTGAAAGTTTGATCCTGCTCCAAGAAAGATTAGACTTGACTATCGGGAGGAAGAGGAAGAAGACTTCGATAGGTCTCTATGATTTCAATAAGCTCAAGCCTCCTCTATATTATACTACAGCTTCCCCAGACCTAAGATTTGTACCTCTTGGATTTAAGGAGGAATTAAGTCTGAAGGAAATCTTGGAAAAGCATCCTAAAGGTGTGGAGTATGGTCACCTCCTTGAGGGATTGAAGAAGTATCCAATCCTCCTCGATTCGAAGGGGAGGGTACTTAGTTTTCCTCCGATAATAAACTCTGAAGAGATAGGTAAAGTAACGAGTAGGACGAGGAATATTTTAGTTGAGGTAACAGGCACTGATTTGAGAAGTGTTAGCAGGGCTTTAAACATTGTAACGATGAACCTCATAGATATGGGAGGGAAAGCCTACGGAGCAACGATAATTTATCCTAACATGAAAATCAGGACGCCTTCTTTTAAGGATAGGGAAATGGATCTAAGGATTAGTTACTTAAAAGAAATCTCAGGTCTGGACCCAAAAATTAGTGAGATTAAGAATATTCTTAGAAAGATGGGATTCAAAGCGAAGCCTAAGGGAAAGGACAAACTTAGAGTAGTTGTACCATTTTATAGGGAGGATGTGATGCATGAAGTTGATTTAGTTGAGGAATTCTTAATAGGATACGGTTTTAATAAGATAAAGCCTGAAAAGCTAGATATAGTAACCACAGGAAAGTTTGACGAGCTCGACGAATTCTTAGAGGATGTTAGGGAACTAATGGTTGGACTCGGTTTTCAGGAAATCCTAAGCTTTACGCTTACTAACAAAGATCTACTTTTTAGGAAAATGCGTAGGAAAGAAAATAGAGTTGTGGAAATACTTAATCCGATAAGCAAGAACTTCTCTTGCCTAAGAAATTCTATTTTACCATCACTCCTTGAATTCGCATCTAAAAACAAGAGATATGATTATCCACAAAGAATTTTCGAGATTGGTGAAGTTTTCTTCCCAAATGAGGATCTGGAGAATAAGGTAGAGGAAAAGATCTACTTAGGTTGTCTCCTCCTAGAGCAAAAGGCAAGCTTCTCCTCTATGAAATCGATAGCCGACGTCCTCTTTAGGGAATTTGGGGTTAAGGTCAAATTGGAAGAGGAGCATGATCCTAGCTTTATAGAGGGTAGGTGTGGGAAATTAGTTAAAGATGGGAGGAAAATCGGGATAATAGGGGAAATAAATCCTTACGTACTGGAGGAATTCGGTTTGATTATGCCAACAGCCGCGCTAGAGATTGATTTAGGTGAGCTATTTGGAGATCGTGGAAGTGGAGATTGAAACTGGAAAAGACCTTTTCAAAGAATTGGAAAAACTTAGATCGGAGATTGGAAATGCTGTTATTCTCAGTTGTTCAGGTTCTTTAAGGAGAGTGACTATTTTCAATCAGATTCAAACTCAGAGCTTTACTTCTGGCCCTTATACTATCATTTCGTTGAATGGAAAGTTGGATGAAGATATTGGGATTTGTTTCTCCGACCAAAACGGTAGATGCTATGGCGGATCGTTGAGAGAGGGAAGCATAATTTATAAATCAGCTAGATTATTTTTAATTAAATTGGGGGGAAATGAGGCATCCTTACGGGAAGGGAAGTAAAGCTGAGAGGGAACTACTGAAGAAGTTCTGGGAGAACAAGGTAGCTGCGATCAGAGTAGCTGGTTCTGGGAGAGCGACAACTCCAGCATGTGATATAATAGCTGGGAAGAACAAGAGAATAGCTGTCTTCGAATGTAAAGCCACTAAGAAGAACTCGATTTACCTGGAGGAGGATGAGTTACACAAGCTCGATACTTTAGCTAGAGTCATGGGATGTAGAGCTTTCATAGCCTGTAGATTCTCGAGGGATGAATGGTTCTTCGTCCCTTTGGGTAAGGCGGAGGAAGTAAAGAAGATAAGGAGGGAAGATTGTAAGAAGAGCTGGGCATTAAGCTTTCCAAAGCTTTTAGAGTACTTTTACAAATGAGAATCTCTAAAGAAATTTTTCCGAGACCGGTTGCCTTGGTGGCAACTGTGAACAAAGATGGTAAAGCTAACGTAGCTACATTTAGCTTCATCATGCCCATAAGTTTTGAACCAAAATTCGTCGCTTTCGCAGTTGCTCCTCAAAGATACACATTTGAGAATTTGAAGGAAGTTGGAGAGTTCTCTCTAAATATCTTGAAGAAAGAACAGCTGGAAATCGCGAATATCTGTGGGAGCTATTCTGGAAGAGACAAGGATAAATTTGAGCTAGCAAAGTTAACAAAGGAGGAGGGGGAGAAGATCTCAGCCCCTTTAATTAAGGAAGCACCAATAAGTTTGGAGTGCAGAGTTGTATTCATGGAAAAATTTGGAGATCATTACTTGGTGGTTGGAGAAGTCCTTAGAGAAGTCGTTAGAGAAGAAAAATTTGACCCGCTCTTACATTATTCAGGAGATGAATTCTTTACTTGGAAGAGACTGTAACTTTTCCCTAAACTTCCGAACGAATTCCAGTTCCTTACCCTTAGGTATTTTCGCACCAGCAGCTCTTACATGTCCTCCTCCTTCTCCATCTAACTCCTCAGCAATCTCATGAGCAATTTTTCCCAAATTGACTTTGAAACCCAACTTTCTCCTAAGCGAAATTTTGACTGAATCTTCCATATCGGAGAAAACTATCAAAATTTTCTTGGTTGGGAAGCTCTTGGAGTTTATTATTATAGAAGCTACCGTACTTGAAACTTGATGAGGGATTTTATCCCTACCTATTATTGCTGTGAATTTTTCCTCCTGAATATAGACTTCGGGATTATTCAGATTTTCGTAAACGAATTCTAGGGCATTCAAGATCATCTTCCTATATTCACTCATTATCCTCTTCGAAGTATCTAGAAGTTTTGAGTTTCCCAGGCATAGGGAAAGTGCTATATCTGGCTTTCCTACTTTTCCACATGCATTTAAGAGCATGGAAAACTCATTTACATCTCCTAACATGTCTTCTTTCCCTTTTATCTCGTAAATGTTACCGATTACATCTTCTGGTCTTTTCAAGCTACTTAATCTCTGGAGGATTATTGCCGTAACTAACTTTATCTCCTCCTGAGGCGAGAGATCAGCTAACTTCCTCCACCTTCCATTTTCGTCCTTCAACCTAATTCCAATCTCAGAGAGTAACTGAACAGCCCCACTTTCATTCCCAGTGACATGAGGTATGAAAATTGAAGTACATTGCTCCAATGCTTTGTGAATTGGCTTACTCAATCTCCCAAATATCCTTAAACCATGCTTAATCTCGATTACTTTAGCTTTCAACGCATCTTCGAGTATATACCTGTTCAACCCCAGAAACTCGTTCTTCTTTTCTTGCCTATCCCCATAGGCACCAACCAAAGCTAGGTAAGAGTATTTGGTGAATTTTGGGTTTAAGTTCTTACAAATAAGGTAAACTAATCCCGCTGCAGAAATCGAGTTTCCATCTAAATTGAAGAGATGAGGATTAACATGGATCAGATTTTCATTTTCAAAATTTTCCTTAAGCTGATGATGATCAATTATTATGGTCTTCCTTTCCTCTATAATTTTTTTAAACTCATCATGATGTAACTGTCCTGAGCCGAAATCTAGAAAGATTAGTAGGTCGCAGATCTCTCCTTGAATTCCTTTGATCTTGTCCCTCTCTAACTGTCTCAAGAACTTCACCTTAAACTCCTTCTCCTTGAGGTAAAGAAACCTGCTCAGCAATGCTGCAGAGCATATTCCATCAGCATCTAAATGAGAAAAGACACAGATTTTCCTAGCCTTCTCAATACTCTCCTCTATCTCCTTCGAAATAGATTTCAATTCTTCTAGCATAAAATCTACCTTATAAGTAGTTTCGCTTTCTCAGGATCATAACTCCAATCTTTAGGCAACTTTCCCTCTCTCTTATAATAATCTTGTAATCTCCTTATCTTAGATTCTATTAAAATTAAGCCCCTCTTCCCATGCTTATCCTTCCTATGAACTTTTAAGTGTTCTCTAAGCCTAACAGCTCTCTTTATTAAATTCATCAGATCTTCAGGAATCTTTGGAGCGAGATTATGCTCCTCCAAGATCTTCAAAATTTTCTTACCAGTAACTTGTTTCACACTAGGGATTCCATACCTATCCCTAAGTATTAAACCTATTTTGGAAGGAGGGTTTCCTTCTTTGAAGAGCTTGATAACTAATCTTTCCACTTCTAAAGGTTTATACTTAAGCCAGCTAGGTGGAGTCTTCCTTATCGGCTTCTTCGATCCATGCTTTCCTGTTCTCCTCTTCCCCATTAAACCACCAGAAACTTCTAAACTACCTCTTCATTTAAAATTTTTTCTACTTCTTCTCCTGTATCTGCCTCTCTCTTCTATTTCCTTCATTCTCTCTAAAACTTTCTCCCATCCCTCAAATTTCTCCTTGTATCCCTCGATAACCCAATTAAAACAATCTTCCCAATAGTTTGGATGCCTACTCCTCAAAGCCTCCTTTAGTAAATGTAGATCTACGGCTTTATCCTCTATCCTTGGGGAGAAAAAAGCTAACCCAAAATCTATGATCCAAATTTCCCCATCCTTCAGAATTAGATTCCCGGTCGTTAAATCTCCATGGATTATATCCCTTGAATGTAGAAGCCCTATGTATTCCCCAACTTTCCTAAAAATTGGACTAAGCTCTTCCAAACTCATAGAATCCATCACATCTCTCAAATTCTCTCCATGAATCCTCTCCATTCTAATCCTACAATTCTCCTCATCAACCTCTATTATCTTCGGGACTCTAACTCCAATTCTCGAAGCTTCAGCCATTATCCTAGCTTCTCTCTTAGTTCTACTCCTCCTTATCCTCTCATCCAACTCCTTTAACCTATAGCCTTTCTTTATCCTCTCTTTAATAACTTCATTTTCCTTGAATTCTATTTTTGCCTCGGCCCCAATTATCAATTTAAATCACCAAATAGAGCCAGAAAATGCTTGAAAGATTACCAAAATAATCGCGAACGAACTTGTAACAGTTTTCCAGATCGAAATCCTTTCCAAAGATCTCATTAACTTTACTTTTGATTTCCTCATTTATTGGAAAAGTATCGCTCCTCCCAAAGCCATAAAGGGCTATGAGTTCCGAATTAAACCACTCCACTCCCATATTTCTAAAGAATTCTACAATCTTCTCCGTACTTTTGTTCCACAAGTTCTCAACTTTGTATTTCTTTTCTCTCATCTTAATTAGAAAACTCCTTAAGGTTTGAAACTCGGAAATCTCCTCCGCTCTTTTGCCCAACTCTTCTACATTGAATTTCAGATAATTAACTTTCCTTCCCTCAAATTCTAATTCCTCCCCAAACTTTTCTTTCAACTTTCGGATACCTTTACCCAATTCTTCAACATCTTGAAGGAGTATTGATGCGATGGTAGCGAAATCCAAATCAAAGCTCCTAAGCAATCGTGCACCCCAATTTCTCTCGATCAAGAGTTTTATCCTCCCTTCCATCGAAAATCTTTCATAGAAATTGTCAAGTTCGTATTCTGCCCAGAGCAAATAAATAATTGAAGTATTTACTCCATCGACTACTTTTTTTTCTAGTTTCTCGTCCTCGGAAAAGATTTTTAGAGAAAGATCGGGGTGCAGCTCCACCAAAACTTTCTTCCCTAGAACATCTACAACAGTCAAGAAACTCGAATTTCTTCTCTCAAATAGGTAGAAAGGAATCTGTCTTTTGTTGAAAGTCCTCTCAAAATCGAATGGTCCATTGAAGAGAACTTTGAGTTTT
Source organism: Candidatus Woesearchaeota archaeon (assembly GCA_964386445.1). GTDB lineage: Archaea > Nanobdellota > Nanobdellia > JAPDLS01 > Haiyanarchaeaceae > Haiyanarchaeum. The sequence continues at coordinate 11,628 of CAYLRC010000004.1, read as the reverse complement.
AGCTCTTCCATTTCTCCAAAGCAACTTCTAGCTCCTTACTTTCCTTAGCAGCCTCCTCCAGACTTTTACCACTGAGGATTGCTTCAATAGCTTTTCTCATTGCCCTCGCTCCTGCCTTCCCACCCATCGGATGTCCCCAGATCCCTCCTCCAGCTTGAATTATTACATCTTTCCCAAAGATCTTTACTAAGTCTGGAACTAAGCCCGGGTGTAACCCACCACTAGCTACTGGAAATACTGGTTTATGAACACCGCTTTTAATTAAGGCTTCAACCGTCCCAAGTACTTCTTCCTTTGGAGAGACCATCTTCCCAACTACAGTGCCAACATGGAGTTGATCAACGCCAATTGCCCTAAAGATCTGTGCAATAGCCTTCATCGAAATCCCGTGCTTCTCATTCCTATCTAAGGCTGCATGCCCAGCTCTATGAGCATGGATAACAAGGCCTAAATCCTCATTCTCTTCCCTTAAGGTTTGGACAGCAGAAGCACCACAAGTTATAATATCGACCATCACATAAGTTCCATTATTATCCTTCACGAACCTTGCTCTCCTCAACATCTCCTTAGTTTCTGCTGTAACATTTGGTAGGTAAGCCTTCCTCTCCCCTGTCTCTTCCTCAGCTTTTTCTAACATCCTAAGCGTTTTCACAACTCTCTCCTCAAATTTATTGAAATCTTGATTCGTTAGGTTTTCATCATCCTTGACTATATCCACACCTCCCACCCAAGCTTCATACGCAGCTCTTGCATGTTCATCACTACTCAACCCTATTTTTGGTTTGACTATTGATCCAAGCAATGGTCTATCATATATCTTGAGGATTTCCCTAACTCCTTGAATTCCGAATTTCGGCCCCTTAAAGCTCTTAAGCAAATCTCTTGGAAGATTTACCTCCAACAACCTCAAATTGTCTAAAATCTTCATTCCAAAAATATTTCCAGCAATTGAGCTCAGTATCTGAGCCATATTTCCCTTCTCAAATAGAATTGAGGGATAAGCTACTTCAATTATTGCAGAATTTTCACTTAGTTTCTCTATCTTGAAAGCCCTAGCCCTCATTTCCCAGATCCTCTCATTCATAGTAGTAACCTTAGTCCAAGTACCTATTGAAGATTCTTCACATACCGCATTTACTGCTTTTTCAAGATCTCTTGCTTCGAGGTAGAATTTGACAATTAAGTCGTTCTCTTTTGGTTCATAATCTAAATCTACAAATCTTCCCATTTTCTCACCTCATCCAAGTAACTTCAACCTCATCAACCCTCCATTTTGGATCTATATCCAATTCCTCCACATTCGATACTCCTTGGTCTCTAGCTAATATCCCATTCCAAGCTATCATAACCCCATTATCCATTGAATATTCATCCGGTACTACAAAAAACTTTGCATTTCTCTCTGAACACATAATCTTACACATCCTTTGAAGCTCTTTATTTCTAGCCACTCCTCCAATTAATAGGAGTTCTTTCTTCTTACAATGTGCCATAGCCCTTTCAGCAACTTCTATTATCATTGAGAAAGCAACTTGTTGGAGAGAGTAAGCCAAATCCTCTGGTTTATATCTCCCTTCCTTTAATAGCTTCTCAATTTTCGTTAGAATTCCGGTAAAGCTTACATCCATGCCCTTAACTGAATATGGTAATTCTATAAACTTGCTTCCCTTCTCAGCGAGCTTTTCTACATGCTCTCCTCCTGGGAATGGAAGACCTAACATCCTAGCAAAGCAATCTATCAAATTACCTAAAGGTATATCCAATGTCTCCCCAAACACTCTGTATTTTCCTTTTGAGAAGGATATGATTTGGGTATTGCCTCCACTCAAATAGAGGAAAACAGGATCCTCACATTTGCAAACTAACTTCCCTATCTCTAGATGAGCTACACAGTGATTAACTTCAACCACAGGTTTCCTAATTTCCTTAGCTAATTCCCTTATCTTCCTCAATCCAACTAATAGACATGGGGGCATTCCCGGGCCCTTTGAGTAAGCTAGAAGATCTATTTCCTCTAATCTGACTCCAGCTTTCTCCAATGCCTTTTTTATGACTTGATCGCAATTCTCCTCATGAAACTTAGCGGCATCAGCAGGACTAGTCCCTTGAGAAAATTTTTGGAAGACGTTCTTCTCATTTGCTAGAATTTCCCCTTTCTCGTTAACGATACCTACCCCAAAAGTGTGAGCAGTAGATTCTATTCCAAGGCATAAAATTTCACTTCTCCTTCCCTTTCTTGAAGATTGTGTAACCACAAGAACCACAAGTTAATCTATCTTCATGCTCAGCAAGAAACACACCTGGACCACATTTTGGACAGAACTTTCCAACCCTTCGAACTTTCCCCCCTTCCACAACATATTTCTTCCACTTTTGACTTGGCGGTCTATTCTTTCTAGGTTTCTTCCCCTTCCTCTTTTTCTCTTTCTTCTCAGCGGCCTTAACTTCCTCTTTAGTTTCCTCCAAACTTAACCACCTTTAGCTTCAGTTGCCTCGGATTTTTCCTCTTCAGCTTTTTCCTCAACTTTTTCCTCTTTCTTCTCTCCCTCTATTAACTCGTTCCTCTTTAAAACATATTCGGGTTCATATTCCTTCAAGCTACTCTCTTCTTTGTAGAGATTTGCCCTGCCTACGCTTTCTGTTTTCCCAAATTGTTGGTCTAACTTCTTAATAACCACTAAATTTTCGTCCCATCCAACCAGGGATGCTAGCGCTTTTCTCACTTCAACTCTTTTAACAATACCGCTATGCTTAACTAAGAATTTCACTTCCTTCCTATTAAACAATGGATTTTCCCTCTCCTCTAGAATTTCTATCTCCACTTACTTCACCCTTATAGCAAATTCTCCAGATGTTTCGATTTTCATTGCCTCAGCAACCTTTGAATTTTCAGGATCTAAGATAACGACTAACCCCTTCCAATTCTGAGTTACCTCACCACTCCCACAATGTGGACATTTCTTCCCCCTTATTATCCTATGACATTTTTTACATGCGTATTCCACTATCATTTCTTCTTACCTTTCTTCTCCTCTTTCTTTTTCTCTGCCTCCTTTTTCTTCTTCTCAGCCTCTAACCACTCTAGCTTCCCTAAGCCAGGCTGTCTCATCGTTAACCCTATTTTAGCTGAAGCTAAGGATTTGAGGCTAACGGCGATTACCCTAGCTCTAACTACATCTCCAAGCTTCAAGCTCTTCTTCCCGTCCCTAGATTGGAGGCTCCCAGATTTCGAATAACTCATATAACCATCTGTTACTTGAGAAACATGAACCAATCCATCTAGTGGACCTATCCTCACAAAAGCTCCGAACTCTGTAATCTGAACTACCCTCCCCTCAACTACTTCGTGAAGCTCCGGTTGATATGCCAACATTTCAAAAACAGTATTATAATAGACAGCTCCATCTCCTGGAATAACTACACCTTCTCCAATTTCCTCTATTTTATTTGGAACTAAAAGTAAGCCATGCTTCGTAAGCTTGAGGGAATATTCCCTAATTATCGCATCCCTCACAGCATCTTCTAACTTCTCTTTTAACAGTTGAGGATCTACCCTTACCCTACCCCTAATCTTAAGTAATTTGTACATCCTAAATACCTACAACTCATTTTTTTATAAAGATTTTGTTAAAATCCCTCCTCGAATAAGTGGATGGTTGAAAACCTATGTTTTTAAGAGCTTTGTATATCTTCTCTCCAAGTGAAGTAAGGTAATATCTACCAAATTCATCCATTCTAACGATGTTGAACTCTTTAAGCTTCGCTATTCTCCCACAAACACTTATCCCCACCCTTCGACTCATCTTCTTTCCCCTAAGTGGTCCATATTCCCCAAGTTGATAGATAATTTGGAAATATGGATTTCCTTCAGGATTAACCCTCCTAGCGAGAATTTCTTCAAGATTATCACAATTCTCTCCTACGACCCCCTGAAGAATAGAAACTAGCTCTCTGGTTGCTGGTTTCATGTAAGGCGAAGTTCTCAAAACTTCTTCATTAAGAAACTTTCTCTGCTTTCCCTTCCTGATCATCACTTAAGTACGTAAGTAACTCTTTCTCTCAAATTTCTTTGAATAGCCTTCCTTAAGGACATTGGATAATGAACACCTCTATTCAGTAATTTCCTTTCGAGTTTCTTGGGTTCAAATGTCTCACTTATGATCTTGGTAGCAAGATCTGCATCGAACTCCTTACACGAAAAAATGTCTATCGCTGCATATCCCTCTTCAATAAAAGTGTGTACTGTTATATGGCTCTCACTTATCAAGATAAATCCAGAAATTCCAGGAGTAGGAGTCTTATAGTAATTTACTACTGCTTCGCTAATTTTGGTGAGACCCAATTCATTAGGTAAATACTCCAAGAATTCCTTAATGTAAGACTTATCTCTAAGCTTGTCTTTCCTGCATCCATATAAATCCAAAATCAAGTGAGGTCCGAACATCTTTTACTCTTTCTCTATCCATGAATTTCACACCTGCGAAATAAATGTAATTAACTACTTCTTTTTAAATTTTATGTTACGATTTTACAAGAATTCCAATCTGTTATTATGTAAGTAAACGAGATGTAATCCTAGTTTCCTTGCTCTTCTCCTAAGATCAGCGTCTAAAGTAGCTACACAACCTCTATTTTTCTTAGCATATTCCAAGATTTTCGAATCTACACCTTTAGCTGAACTTTCATAATCCACAACTTTGATTCCCCAACTCTTGAGATACTCCTTAAGGACTTCCGGCTTTACTTTCCCACTTCTCTCAATCTCCCTCAAACAATCTCTTAGAATGATTAACTCAAAACCCTCCGGTAAAATTTCAAGCATTTGATCCTTTATGTCTATCCTATGCTTAAATGCCCAAATTATCAAATTCGAATCTATGATTACTTTCATCTTAGAATCGAAATTTCATGGATAAGTTCTCGTTAGGGTTCTCGGGAATGGTATTGCATCTTGAACGCTCTCGAGATCGAGTAGCCAAGCTAATAATCTCTCTATTCCCAAACCAAAACCAGCATGGGGTACTGACCCATATCTACGTAAGTCTATATACCACTCGTACTGCTTTGGATCCATCTTGAGTTCCTTTATCCTTCTTATCAATTCCTCTTTATCATCGATTCTCTCACTTCCAGAAGCTAACTCTCCAATCCTTGGAACAAGAAGGTCAACAGCCTTAACCAACTCCTTATTATCCTCGTAAGCCTTGCAGTAAAATGCCCTCGTCTCCTTCGGATAAGCGTAAATAAAAAATGGTCCTCCTATCTCTGCTGCTATCGCTTTCTCCTCATCATATCCTAAATCTTCACCAAACTTCATCTTAAACCCTTTCTTCCTCAATCTCTCAAGTACTTCCTCATATTTTAATCTTGGAAATGGCTTCTTAACTTTCTTAAATTTAGTTAGATCGACTTTCAAGATTTCAAGCTCTTCCTTACATTCCTTCTTGACTCTCTTGCAAATCTCACACAACAAATCTTCTTCAAGCTTCATCACATCATCCAAATCTGCAAACGCCATCTCAGCTTCTGCATGCCAATATTCAGTTAAATGACGAATCGTCCTAGATTTTTCAGCCCTGAAGCTTGGGGCGATTGTGTATATCTTATCTATAGAGAAGATCACAGCCTCCGCATATAGCTGCCAGCTCTGAGTCAGATAAACCTTATCATCAAAGTACTTAACTTCAAAAAGAGTTGCTCCCCCTTCACATGCTCCGGAAACGAACATTGGGGGTGAGATCTCAACAAATCCTCTCTTATCAAAGAATTCTCTTATATACTTCATAACCTTACTTCGCACTTTTAGGATTGAGTTCATCTTCCTACTCCTAATCCATAAATGCCTGACATCCAATAGGAAGGATTTACTCACATCTCTGGTAATTGGGAATCTCTCAGCCAAATGAATTATCTTGATTTCCTTAGCTTCTAATTCAAAACCTCCTGGAGCCCTCTTATCCTCCTTCACTACTCCCCTAACAATGAAGCTTGACTCTATGCTTAATTTTTCAGCTTCCTTAAATGGCTTCGTCCCCTTTCTCACAGTTATTTGAATAACACCTTCGCTATCCCTCAGGAGAATAAAAATTATGTCCTTTTGTTCTCTCTTCCTATAGACCCAACCCCTCAAAGTGACTTCTTTCCCCACGAATTTCGGGCTCATTACTTCCTTGGTATACTTGTACATAAACTTTCACTTGAGGTGAGGGTTTATAAGTTTTTATAAAATTGGACGCTAGGGGCTAACTTTCTCAAAATACCAGAAGCCAGCTCTAAATGCATAAAACCTCTTCTTATGAAATTTGAAGGTTGCTTTTAATCTGAAATCGAACTCCGCTAGAAGCTTTGAAGAGAATCCAAACTTACTTGAAAACTTCTCATAAAATTCCTTGGATTCCAATTTATGGATACTATAAACTTTTGGAGCTATTGAAAAAGCCTTAGCCAGAAAAACTTTATCGTAACCTTTCCTCTTTATTCCAAAAGGAGGATTCATAACAACCACATCTACTGGAATAGCAAATTCCTCGACTTTGCTAGGGATGAAATTCACCTTCGATATTTCTAATCCCAATCGTTTTAAATTCTCGTAATTTTCTCTAGCTATCTCTAAAGCTTTTCCATCTATCTCCACAGCGTAAACTTCTTTAGCTCCAAGGAGTGCTGCGCCGATCGCTAAAATACCATTTCCTGTTCCCAGATCAGCTACAACCTTCGAAGCTATATCCCCCCTTTCATAAGCGAGCCATAGGAGTGAACTAGCTATTGAACTTGGTGTAGAATACTGTTCTAAACTAACCCTCCTTTCTTCCAAATCCTTTAATCTAGAGAGAACTAGCTCAAGTTCCTTCTTAGATCTCATTTCTCCTTAAGTACTTTCCTCAGGCATTTCTTGATCGTGTTGAAATCGCTTCTTCCCCTCAATTCTTTCATTACAATACCTAGAGCTTTTTCAAAGGGCAAGGATCTTAACCCTTTAGATTTAACAATTTCCCTAACTCTCCTAAGGACTTCCTTCTCGCTCAACTTCCACAAACCCAATTCATTTATTACATCCTCTACTCTCTTCCCTTCCTTAATTACTTTCTCGAAAATGAATTCAGAGGACTCGAAGATCACTTTCCCTTTGCTCAAGAATTCCAAAAATTCCTCTATCTCTTCTCTACCAATTCTCTCGACTTCAACCCCTCTCTTCTTTAGAACTTGAGGTAGGTTGAAGAGTAATTTAGCTATTAAGCTCGCTTTAACCTTCCTATATTTCTGAGCTAATTCCTCAAATAGCTCCAACTTCTCGGATCTAACTATTTGATTAGCTAATTCCTCGGAAAGCTCAAATTTCCTCACAAATTTCTTGACTTTTTCCTCAGGTTTCTCTGGGATCTTAATTTTCCTCACTAGCTCTCTACTTACTCTAATTGGAAGTAAGTCTGTCTCAGGATACATCCTACTTGCTCCTGGTAACCTTCTCATAAACCTAGTCGTCAGATCCTCATTAACCCCTCTTACCTCTTCAACAACACCTTTCGAGAGTAACTCAGTTAATCTATTCCAAAGCAATCTCAATGCATTCTCAGCTTCAGATTCTTCTGCTACTACAAACAAGAAGCCATCTTCCTCTTTTGCGTTTATCAGTTCCCTAATTCTCTTAACTTCACTCTCTGTAATGCCGTACCCTGGTAATTCATCGGAATGGATAAACCCATTAACTTTTGAGAAAACTTTCAAGAAGTCGAGCAATTCCTTGGAAAAAGTTCTGTTCGGCTGGAGTTCAAATTTGAAATAACCTTTGAACTTCGGAAGCTTTATGCAGAGCACCCTAGCTCCCTTCTCTAAGGAATTTGCAATCAACTTGCTCTTCGTTCCTTCGAATGCTTCTGAGATATCGAACACTTTGTACTTGAATTTCTTCACCAAGTCTTTGAATCTCTTATGAAGCTCAAGAAGGTTTTTCTGTCTCAAAGCTTCGTTCTCAACAATTTTTGGTAAATGTCTTAGGTCCTGAACTCCTTTGATTTCTATCCTCGCTCCTCCTTTAATCGATATGTTAACATCTTGTCTTATTGTCCCTATCCCTCTCTTAACTTTCCCAGTCATCCTCAATAACAACCCTATTCTCTCCGCGCATTCCTTAACCTCGTTAGGAGTATGCATATCCGGCTCAGTCCTTATTTCAACTAGAGGTATACCAAGTCTATCTAATCGAAACACGACTTTATCTCCACTCTCCCTTATCTTCCTAGCAGCCTCTTCCTCTAATGCTAGTAAAGGTATTTTAACTCTTCCAAAAGAACAATCAACCCAACCATCTATACCAATTAACATTGTTCTCTGAAAACCGGAAACATTACTTCCATCTATAACAACTTTCCGCATGACTACAAGTTCATCAAGTATTTTCATGTTCAGTAGCTTAGCTATTTGAATTGCTATTTTCAAAGCCTCTTCATTTACTGGGTGAGGAGGCTCCTCGTCTAATTCAACTAGGCAAGTAGTATCTGAATAAGCCTCGTAAACGAAAATTTTCTTCTTCAGCTCTTCTTCCCTAGCTGCTATATCAATTTCTCCCATCTCTCCAGCTACGGCTCTCAATCTCCTGGTGATAATTTTATCTGGTTTATCTTCTCTCAGAATGCTTGGGCATTCACAGAAAAGCTTGTGAGTATCTAATTGTTGATGAATCTCCAAACCAACTTTCAATCCAAGCTTCTTCCAGTCCAGTTCGGTATTTTTAGTTTTCATCTTCCCTTAAAACATCGATGGGTTCAAAATTAAAAAACCCAGATCAATTACCGTGTACTCCAAGTTAAACAGTTCGTCATATTCCTTCAAAAACTTCAGAAACTTCTCAATCTCTAGCTCCCCAGAACTGACTGGGAAGGTGGAGATGTTCTTAACTTTCAAATCATACTTCTCATGCAACTCGACGAACCTCTCCCTAACATTCTCGCTCAAGTTGACGAAATCCTCATCTAGAGTTTCGCTTCTCCTCACCGAGAATTTCACTTTCCTTAGCTCCAATGCGTCTAGGATCCTTCTAACTTTCTTAAAAAATTCCTCCCCAACCATTTTGAACCTAAGTCATTCCTAAATTAAAAATGTATCAATTTCACTTCTCTTATTTATCTCTCCAGCTACATTCGTGAGCATGAGTTCTCTAACCTTTTCTAGCTTCTTAGTTTTTCCAAGAACCCACATAAGCTTACAGTAAGCTACTTCTGGAAGCATATCCTCGCAATAGATTGCCCTCCCTTCGATTGATGCTCTCCTCAAGTTAGCATAGACAGAAGGATTTACCCTCCCATAAAGGCACTGGGAGGTTATGCAAATAGCAACGCCCTTCTCATATGCTTTTTTAAACTTCCCTATTAACGAATACTTCTTAATTGTTGTTGGCACATGTCCAAGTCCAGTTCCAGCTATCACAATCCCCCTATATCCTCTATTCAGGTAGAAATCGATTACTTTTGGGTCCATCCCTGGGTAAACGTAAATTAAAGCAACTTTTGGCTCTAACTTTAAATCTAACTTAACTCCTCCTTTCGCCTCGCTTCGCTTCCTATAATTCTCATTGATAAACTCAACCTCTCCATTCGAGTAAATTTTAGCTATTGGCTTATCATTTATACTTCTGAATGCATCTCTCCTGGATGTATGCATCTTCCTAACCTTGCAACCTCTATGCAGATAACAATAATCATCATTCATCGACGCGTGCATACAGAGGGTAACTTCAGCTAGATCTAGAGTTGCAGCTTTGACAGAACAGAACAAATTCATGAAAGTATCACTAGAGCCACGATCGCTGCTCCTTTGAGCTCCAGTGAAAACTATTGGCTTATTTAGATTTTGGAAGATAAAACTGAAGAGTGCTGAGGAAAAGTGCATTGTGTCTGTACCATGAGTAATAACGACTCCGTCTACATCTCTTTTCCTCAGCTCCTTATAAACTTCTCGAGCCATTTTCTTCCAAAGCTCTGGATTCATATCTTCGCTCATGACTTGCATTATTACCTTACTTTTGAGGTTAGCTATCTCTAAGATCTCCGGAACAGCTGAAGCTAAATCAGCTATGTCGAAACTAGCATAAACCCCACCGGTAAGATAATCGACTCTACTCGCAATAGTTCCACCAGTAGCTAAGATGGAGACATTAGGAAGACCCTCCTTCCTCCTAATCTTCTTACCCCTCTTCCTTTGCTTTCTATACCTCTTGAGAATCCTTATCCTCTTTATGTCCTTCTTCAAAATCCTGATATTATATCCGTTCTCAAGCTTTAGAGTTATAGCGTCCTTCCCAAGCAATTCTATTTCTGGGAGCAGAAATCCCTTGAACTTGCCTTTCTTAGTAACAACCTCGACAAACTTCGCCTCCTGAAAATTCATAAATTGAGTTAACACTTTTCTAAATTAAAATTTATGGTTGCAAAAACATTTAATTCCTCCTTTAACTAACCTTAGAGCTATATCGCGAGTGAAGCCCCAGCTTTTAACTCTTAGCTTTTTAGAATTTCTAGGCCTAAGTCTAAGTTCAAGATTCAAAATTTTAAGTAGAGGATATTCGGAAAGATTGAAAATTATTTTGAAAAACTCGAAAAAATTTTTACCTTTTTAGTAAAGAAAAATTTTTATAGTTGTTTTTTCATTGAGAAATTTAACCCTAAAGTTTAAACCCCCCTTAGAAGCCGTAAACTCGTTCTTAGCTAAACATAGCTATGATATGAGCATTTAAAAAATTTTTGGTATTGAGGTGTATAGGATGGAGTTTATCGTGGAAAACGCTTTAAAACAAATGCGAGAACAAGAGGTTAATTTCGAAGCTGCACTTGCCTCTCAGGCAAATATAAAAGTAATTGGTGTTGGAGGAGCAGGAAACAACATGGTAGATTGGCTCTATCATAAGGGAGTTAAAGGAGCTAAGATAATCGCTTGTAACACCGACAAAATGCAACTCGATTCTAGAGATGCTGATGTAAAGATCTTGCTTGGAAAGGAGCTGACTAAGGGCCTAGGAGCAGGAGGCTTTCCAGAAGTTGGGGAACAAGCTGCTAGAGAGTCTCAACAGGAGATAAAGGAAGCATTGAGAGGGGCAGACATGGTTTGGATTTGCGCAGGTCTTGGTGGAGGGACTGGAACTGGTGCTTCTCCCGTAATTGCTCAAATAGCTAAAGAGCTTGGCGCAATTGTCATTGGTGTAGTTACTATGCCATTTAACATCGAGAGGGCGAGGATTGATAAGGCTGAAATAGGTTTATCCAAGCTCAGACAAGTTTGTGACACGGTAATCGTTATCGATAACAATAGGCTAGTCGAGATCGCTGGAAGCTTACCAATAACCCAAGCATTTGCTGTTGCAAATGAATTAATTGCAACTATGATCAAAGGGATCGTTGAAACAATAGCAATTCCAAGCCTAGTGAATTTGGACTTTGCTGATGTGAAGGCAATAATGAAGAAGGGAGGGGTAAGTGTAATTGGTGTTGGTGAAAGTTCAACTGAGAATAGAGTGCAAGAAGCAGTTAAGAGAGCGCTGGAGCACCCATTGCTAGATGTTAGCTATGAGGGAGCTACTGGAGCCCTGATCCACATAACTGGAGGAGAAGACCTAACCCTCGAGGAAGTTAATAAAGT
>CAYLRC010000003.1:0-29599 GCA_964386445.1 Candidatus Woesearchaeota archaeon | reverse complement strand
GATCAGCCTCTAAAATTCTCCTAACTCCAAGATCAGCTAGGATAAACCTATTGTCATATGGCTCTATTCCATACTCTCTCCCACCACTGGCTTTCCATTTTATTACTGGACGATCACTCACTTGTCCTAAATCCAACCTTCCTCCTGGAGATGTTGTTCCTATTCCCACATTTCCACTTGTTGTGATTGTCATATAATCATTTCCTCCTATATTAAATCTTAATTGAGCGTTGTTGTCTGGAGTTCCGAATATCGCTCTGTATGGGTCTCCACCACTCCCGGTCCCTCCTGACCAGATCCCCGCTCTCCTATTAGTATCTCCAAAGTAAGCTACCCAACCTCTTCCTCTTACATCTAGCTTCGTTGAGGGGGTCTGAGTTCCTACCCCAACTCTTCCTGTATTTGAGTCGACATAGAAAGTTGATCCATTTACCCCTAGAGTTTTGCCTATGAAGAACATGTCTGGAGTATAGAAGTAGTTAATGTCAAATGCTTTAGCTCCATAAATATAAGCATCCCCTAGATATAGTTTCTTGAAATATGGTAACCTTAAGTTTGTTGAGATGTTTACTTCGTTAAAAGTAAAGTTAGCTATTGAGTAATTCCCTGTTGTATTCCTTTTTTCTATGCTTACTCCAGCGTAGCCAAATATGGTTGGACCATCAAATCCATTCATATTATAGCTCCACTTAATCCCATGGAATTTATCGGTACGTAAATAAATCCCTGAGTCGCTCATTACTATATTGCTTGAGGATGGGAAGATATAGTCTCCTCCTCCATAGAAAGTTCCTGGCCCTATTTGATCAGCTGAATGCCCTGGATTTGGCTGAGCAATAGCTACCGATACTATCAATAGAGTTGTTAGAGCTATTATAGTCCCTAAAGTTAAACCAGACAAAAACTCCTTCATCTTAGATCACCTACTAAACATAATTAGAGTAAGGAATAGAAAAATAAAATTTTTCCCGAATTTTATGTATCACAAGTTTTAAATCATAGAAAGCAATTTTAACCTTAGATGTCACTCAGACTGTTCAATACTTTGGGAAAGAAGAAAGAGACCCTGAAGCCACTTAGGGATAAGCTTTTCAGATATTACTCTTGTGGCCCTACAGTTTATGATTATCCACACATAGGAAATTGGAGGTCTTTTATCCTAGCGGATGTTCTCAAAAAGTATTTGAGGTTTAAAGGCTTTAAAGTGAAGCACGTAATGAATATAACGGATGTTGATGATAAGCTCATAAAGAAATCCCGTGGCAAAAGAGACGAATTAGCTAAAATTACTAAGTTCTATGAGAAGAAATTCTTAGAAGGTATGGCAGAGCTGAACATCAAAAAGCCCGATATCCTACCAAAGGCGACAACCCATATTAGAGAAATGAGGAATCTAATTCAAAAACTGATTGATAAGGGCTTTGCCTACCTCGCTGAGGACAACTCAATTTATTATGATGTTTCTAAGTTCAGAGGATATGGGAAGCTTTCTGGGATCAGGGTGAAGAAGCTAAAGGCGGGCGCTAGGGTAAGGGCAGATGAATATGAGAAAGAGGAAGCCATGGATTTTGCTTTATGGAAAGCTTGGAAACCAGAGGATGGTGAGATCTTCTGGTCACCTGTGTTTAGAGTCAATGGTAAGAGGGTAAGGATTAAAGGTAGACCCGGCTGGCATATAGAATGCTCTGCAATGTCAATGAAGTATTTGGGAGAAAGCTTTGACATTCATAGTGGTGGAGCAGATTTGATATTCCCGCACCATGAAAATGAGATTGCTCAAAGCGAGGCAGCTACAGGTAAGAGATTCGTGAGATATTGGGTGCATAACGAATTACTTCTAGTTGAAGGCAAGAAAATGAGTAAGAGGTACGGCAATATTTTTACATTGGAAGATTTGAAAGCGAGAGGTTATCCACCTTTAACTTTGAGATATCTTTACCTAACAACCCATTACAGAGATGTTCTGAACTTTACATGGGAAGCCTTAGAAGGGGCGAAAAATGCATTGGAGAAGATTCAAAATTTCTACGAAAATTTGCTAGTAGCTAAACAAATTTCATCAGCAAGAAAATTGAAATCGGACGAGGAGAAGATTTTAAACAAAATAAGGGAAATAGCCAAAGGGATAGAGAGAGCGATGGATGATAACCTAAATACTCCGGTCGCTTTAGCCCAACTTCATAAGCTTATAGATCTTGGTAATTCATATTTGAAAAAACAAGAAGTTAATAGAAAAGTGGTTAACGAATTTTTAGGGAAGTTGCTGGAAGTAGATTCTTTCTTTTCCCTCCTCAGAAGGAGAGTCAAAGTTTTTTTCGTCGAATTTGAAGAATTAGATATTAGAGAAGCAAGGAGAGGGGAGGTTGATCGGATTTTGAGAGAGATATCAAAGAGGAGGGACCCAAGGAAAGTTAAGAAGCTCCTTGGCATAAGACAATTCTACAGAAAGAGGAAGGAATGGAAGAAGGCGGATGCGATAAGGAAGAAATTGAGGGAGTTGGGAGTAATAATAAATGATCTACCTCAAGGATTTTCATTCAAATTCACTTAACTTTTTCTTAAATGAAACTCGACCACATCCCCATCTTTAAGCTCATGGTCCAGACCAACTCTCTGCCCCGGGAACTTCACCGAGTTTCCCCAGATCCTTGCAAACTCGAAGTTCTTCAGGAAATCTTTGTGAATTTTTTCTGCTAGTTCTCTGACTCGAGCACCCTTTGGTAGAGCGATAGGCTTCTCCTCGATTTTTCCCCTAGGAGTTTTGGTATACACTCTAATCAATCCTAGGGAAGACCATATTTTTTCTGGTGCTTCAGGAGTTATTTTCTCAAGGAAGAGAATATCCTTTCTCACATTGGCATTCCTGAGTTCTTGATATACTGTAAATTTTTCTCCTAGAGCAAGGATAAGGTCACAAGAGTGGAGGAGATAAACATATTTACATTTCTTGTGCCATCCAGGAAAAATACTTGGCATCTCTATGACTTGGATCTTCACACCCTCAAAATCTAAGGTACCAACTTCTGGTTTCTTGGTTTCAAATGGCTTAGCCGAGCTTTCAATTTTCTTATTACAGAACTCCCTCAAGAAAAAGCTCTTACCGGAATTTGGAGTTCCGACTAAACAGACTTGAGCAGCTCCTTCCTTCTTAATAACAAATTTTTTCCCAAGGAGCTTCTTCTTGCGTTCTGCCTTCCTCAGTTCCTTCCTAAACTTAGATATTTTTATCTTAATATCAGCCCTCACTTTCTCAGTTCCCTTGTGTTTGGGGATCACGGAAAGCATCTCTCTCAAGATTTCTATTTTCTCCCTCAAGTCCTTACACTTAGAGTATGCTTCTTGAAGTTTGTAGAACTCGGCTGGGAGGTTTGCTGGCATTTTTACCTCACCCTGATTCTTCACTTAACCCGAACATTTTTGAAACCTCTGATTTTATCAGCTCGAGGATTTCATCGAATTTTTCTCTTTCTAAGTAAATAACTTCCCCAAATTTTCCGAACTCTTTAACGAACTTTAGGTGTAGGGTAGCCACTAATCTTATGTCGGAACTCAATATCTCTTGAAGTTTCCTCCTAAATTCTTTGGAGAGGAGTTCCATCCTACCTATTTCATCCACAACGAGGAGATCAAACTTTCCATTGAGAGCTTCCTCCAGACTTTTTACACCTATTCTATTTAAAATCTCCAAGTTTATTCCATATTTACTAACTCTAAGAGGGCTTTTCACATTTACGTGTGCTAAAATACCTTCCTTCCCGGAACTTAAGTCTACCATTTCAAATCCTACCCTCTGGCCTTTCGCTCTAATTTCTTTGGTTATGAACCCTCCTACCTTCACGTTTTTCCCTTTCAAGAAATCGAGAAGTTTTAAGATGAGAGTTGTTTTACCAGAAGCCGGTCTTCCAGTTATGAATATTTTCATAATTGAGGAGTGGAATTTTTGTTTAATAAACTTTTTAAATCCATGACTTCTTGGGGAATCGTGGAATAAATGAAAATATCTGAACTTAAGTTAGGGATGAAGAACGTAAGTGTTAAGGCAGCTGTTATAGAGGTTTCTGAACCTAGGGAAGTAAACACAATGTATGGTAGGAGATTAGTGGCCACAGCAATCCTCGAGGATGAAACAGGAAGGATAAAACTAACCCTTTGGGGCAAACAAGTTCAACAAGTTAAAGTTGGAGATGTGGTAGAGATAGAAAATGGTTACTTGACTGAATTCAGGGACGAATTACATTTGAACGTCGGAAAGTATGGTAAGTTAACGGTTCTTAGGAAGGACTAAATCCAAGGAGTTTTCCCAGTTAAAGAATCTAGGATTATATGGGAAGCATAGCCTAAGAAGAAAGAAGAAATTAGTGGATTCTTTTTTACTAGAAGTAGGAAGAGGAGGAGGAATATTATGCAAACGATCTTACTGTGAAGTGTACCTCTATGTTTCTTCCCCTTTCTTTTCTCCAGAATATCTGGAGTCCTTGAGGAGATAGTGCAGATGAAAATGAATAAAATAGAGGAGATGGGGTCCATTTTAAGGAAGAAACATAGAGGTACTGAGATGAGGATGGAAAATAAATAATGGGCTTCTCTTTTCATAAAAAAAGTCTAGAGATAAGCATTTAAATTCTTAATGTGTGGAGCGTGATATGAAGACCCCGATCTTAATTATAAATTATAAAACTTATCCTCAAGGATTGGGAAGGAAGGCTGTTGAATTAGCGGAGATCGCCGATCAAGTAGCTAAGGAATATGGTGTTGCTATTGCAGTTTGCCCACAAGCAGTAGATCTTCGGATAGTGAAGGAAGTTACAAATTCAGTTTATGTACTAGCCCAACATACAGATCCATATATTTCTGGAGCTCATACTGGAAGCATAACGATAAGTGCTTTATTAGATTGCAAGGTTCATGGAACTCTATTGAACCACTCGGAGAAAAAAATTAAATTAGAAGAACTAGCAGAAGTTATTCGCTTATGTAAGGAAAATAGACTAGTTACAGTGTGCTGTGCATCTAATCCGGAGGAAGCTCGCGAAGTAGCGAAATATTCTCCAGATTTCATAGCAATTGAACCACCAGAATTAATAGGTACTGGTATAGCTGTTTCCCAAGCTAAGCCAGAAGTTCTAACCCAAACGATTGATGAAGTCAGGAAAATTTCCCAAGAAATTAAACTACTCTGCGGAGCAGGAATTACTAAGGGCGAAGACGTCGAAAGAGCTTTAGAGGTTGGTATGGAGGGAGTTCTCGTCGCTTCAGGAATTGTGAAGGCAAGTAACCCTAGAAAAGTAATAGAAGAATTATCAATTCCATTAAGTAGGAAAAGTTAAAAATTTGATTGAACTAGGATAATTGAGATGCATTTGGAAATTGATCTAGAGAAGTGCATCGACTGCAAGAATTGTATGTTAATGTGTTCTTTTGTGAACGAGAAGGTATTTAATCCTAAACTCTCGAGAATAAAAGTTTCAAGAGAGGATTATACTAAACTCTCGTGGAACGTTTGTCAACAACATGAAGTTTCGTTATGTAAGGAGAATTCTTGCATAAGGGCATGTCCAAGAGGAGCAATCTCAAAGAAGGGAGGGAGGATCGTTATTGATTACGAGCTTTGTAATGGCTGTGGTAAATGCGTGGAAGTTTGTCCATTCAATGCCATCAAACTTCATCCAATCACCAAGAAACCGATTGTGTGCGTACTTTGTTTAAATTGTGTATTAACTTGTAAGAGAGGCGCGATAAGAATTGTAGACGAAAGAGGTAGGGATATAACTGAGAAAGTTCTCAAGGAGAGAGGATTGAAATGAGTTATGCCGGAAAGATACTTAAGGTTGATTTAAACACTAAGACGATTAAGCCAATAGAACTAGACCCGAGATTGTGTAAAAGGTATTTGGGGGGAGAAGGTTTTGGGATAAAAATTCTCTACGATGTTAGTGAGAAAGATGTTCACCCGTTGAGTTCAAAGAACCCATTTATCCTAATGTGTGGTGCCTTCGCCGGCTTACCGATCCCAGCGTCACTTTACGGGGTGTTCGCAAAATCTCCACAAACAAATTTCCTAGGGGAAGCTTTTGCTAAAGGTATGTTCGCTCCAGAATTGAAGTACGCAGGATATGATGGAATTGTAATTTTCGGAAGAGCAAAGCATCCATCTTACATATACATAGAGGATGAGGAGATCAGCTTATTTTCAGCTTCAGACCTGTGGGGAAAAGATACACTAACAACAATAAGGGAATTGATGAAGAGGCATAAAGGAGCTCAAGTTCTTTGTATAGGGCCAGCTGGGGAGAATTGTGTTAGCTTCGCCTGCATCGAGAATGACTTTGGAAGACATGCTGGAAGGACAGGATTAGGCGCAGTACTTGGGTCGAAGAATATAAAGGCTATTGTAGTTAGGGGGAGTAAAAGCCTTAAGGTTTATGATGAAAACAAATTCTTAGAGGAGTTGGAGTATATTTGGAAGGAAGAATTTTCCGAGAAAACCGAGAAATATAGAGTTTACGGTACTCCTGGTGGAGTAACAGGGATAAACAAAGCTAGGGCTTTGCCCACGAGAAATTGGCATGGAGATCACGTTGATTTTGTAGAGCAAATAAGCGGGGAAAGAATGAAGGAGGAATTAGTGGTAAAGGAATTAGCTTGCCTAGGATGTTTTGTTGCTTGTAGGAAGATATCTCAAATTGATGGAAATAAATTTGTTGAAGGTCCTGAATATGAGACGATTTATTCATTTGGTGCAGATTGTTTGATCCCAGATCTTAAGAAAATAGCTGAGCTTCATTTATTTGCAGATTTGCTTGGAATAGATGCTATTAGTGCTGGGGCCATCTCAGCCTTTGCAATCGATCTCTTTGAGAAAGGGATCATTAAAAAAGAAGAATTAGGTTTCGAACTAAGATACGGGGATGTGGAAGCCATTAAGAAGTTCTTGAGACTCGTAGCGTATAGAGAAGGAATTGGAGATATCTTCGCTAGGGGGATAAAGTTCGCAGCAGAGAAATTTAAAGCGAGAGAGATAGCGATTCATGTAAAGGGATTAGAACCAGCTGGCTATGAAGCTAGAACCTTAGAGAGCATGGCAATTAGCTATGCTGTTTCTAGGAGGGGAGCTTGCCATTTGAGGGCAGGGGCTTACGAAATAGACCTTAGAGGAGGTAAGCTAAGTCTGGAGGAGAAAGTAAGGGAAATCGTTCACAAAGAGAACCTCTACGTTCTCTACGATTCATTTGGCATCTGCAAATTTATGAGGAGATTTGTAAATGAGAATTACCTTGCTAAGCTTTGCAGGATAATCCTTGGGTGGAGAGTTTACCCTAATCAACTACTTGAGAAAGGCGCTCAAATAGTGACTCTAGCGAGGAAGTACAATGTGAGAGAAGGATTAACAATGAAAGATGATATGCTGCCAGATAGATTTTTTGAAGAAGAGGTGAATGGGAAAAAACTAGACAAAAAAGTTTTTCTGAAAGCTTTGAAATTATATTATAAGTTGAGAGGCTGGGATGAGAGAGGAATTCCGAGGTGATTTAGTTGGTCAATTGGGAGGAACTTGAGGAGATCCACGACACATTGAACATGAAGAAATATTTACTAGCACAAGGTGAAGATGTAAAGCTCACCCTAGAGAAAAATAAGGAAGCGATTTTTGATGTAGCAAGAACCTTGCTTTTCTGTAAGAAAATAGTTCTAACTGGTGCAGGCGACAAGTATGCAATACCCCTAATCTCCCAATATATTTGGAGGAAGTTTTCTAAGAAGCCAATAATTGTCATGCATTCTAAAACTCTAGCTGAGTATCCAGATTTCCTGGATAAGGAGACTTGCGTAATCCTCCTCTCTCAATCCGGAAGAACTAAGGATACTTTGCTTGCTATGAAGGAAGCAATGAATAGGGAAGCAGTTTGTATAGGTATAACGAATATGAGGGAAGTTGAGAGGGGAACTCTTTTCGATGTTTCTTTATATCCGAATGGTATTTTGTTAAGGACAAGCACCAAATATTATCCAGAGAAGCCCTTACCAGCCACTGGAACCTTCCATGCAACAATAACATTGTTAAACATGCTTTTACTAGCTGCAATCCAAGAAGAAGGAATTTATGATGTGAGCGACTATTTAAAATTTCAAAGCGAAGAGATGCCAGAGCTAATTGGTAAACTCTCAAATTCTCCGGAAGTAATTGAATGGGCGAAAGATAATGCTTTGAAGTTGAAAGAGTTTAGAAATGAAAGCTTTTACATCCTTGGAGATGGTCCGAGATATGGAGCAGCGAGGAAGACATTAATAAACTTCATGGAAGGTGCGAAGCAAGATTGCACGGCTTGGGAGACAGAGGAATTCTATCATAATCTAATCACCACCTTAGATAGAGTAAATCTAATTAAGAAAGTATTGATTTTGTTGAAGCCCAAAGAAGGGTTCGTATCGGAACATATGAGCAAATTGGTTTTTGAGATAGATCTAAATTGGAGTAAGTTTGGAGGAGAAGGAAAGTACTGGGAAATTAACCCATTTAAGTTTGTAGATGTTATTGTAGAGGCTTCTATCGGCAATTTGCTAACTCCACCCCTTTACGTAGTTCTTACCCAATGGCTTGCTTATTACTTAGCATTAGCTAAAGGAACAGACCCTGGCTATAGCGAAGTCATAGGGAAGGTAAGGGGGTAACTCTGAGTTAGTAACTAAAATTTTTAAATAGGGAAGAGATGTTAATTATATGCCTGAGGAAAAGATAACAATTTCTTTGATTAAGGCAGATTGTGGTTCCTTAGTCGGTCACTCTACAGTACATCCGGAACAACTGAAAGTTGCCGAGGAATCACTGAAGAAAGCAAAAGAGAGCGGGTTAATTTTAGATTACTACGTATTTCACTGCGGCGACGATCTAGAACTCCTAATGACTCATCGGAAAGGAGAGTCTAATCCAGAGATTCATGGGTTAGCATGGAATACTTTCAAAGAAGTAACAGAGAAAGTTTCTAAGCCATTGAAGTTATATGCTGCAGGTCAAGATCTCCTAAAAGAAACTTTCTCCGGGAATGTGAAGGGGATGGGACCAGGGGTTGCAGAGATGGAGATAACTGAGAGAGCTAGTGAGCCAATAATTGTATTCGCGGCAGACAAAACTGAGCCAGGTGCTTGGAATTTTCCACTTTACAAAATATTTGCAGATCCATTCAATACAGCAGGACTAGTGATAGATCCAAAAATGAGTGGAGGATTTACATTCCGAGTTTTAGATGTGAAAGAAGGGAAGTATGTAGATTTACTCGCTCCAGCGGAATCTTACGAATTACTTGCCTTAATAGGAACAACGGGTAGGTACATAATTGAGAGGGTTTGGAGAACAAAAGACAAGCTCCTTGCAGCAGTTTCAAGTACAACTAGACTATCATTAATAGCAGGAAGATATGTGGGAAAAGATGACCCATGTATGATTGTAAGGTGTCAACACGGATTACCAGCTGTTGGAGAAGTTTTACTCCCATTCACCTTCCCTCATCTAGTAGCTGGTTGGATGAGGGGTTCCCACTACGGTCCATTAATGCCAGTTAGCATGGAGGATGCGGTTTGTACGAGCTTCGACGGACCTCCTAGGGTAATTGCCCTCGGCTTCCAAGTTTCAAATGGGAGGTTAATTGGGCCAAGGGATCTGTTCAAGGATAAAGCATTTGACAGAGCAAGAGAGGTAGCAAATGAGATCGCAGACTTCTTGAGAAGACATGGCGAATTCATGCCAGCAAGGCTTGGAGAGGAAGAGATGGAATACACAACAATTGGGAAAGTACTTGAAAAGCTAAAAGATCGATTTAAGGAGGAGTAAATAAAGTGCAGAGGAAGCCAAAAGAAATACCTCTGGTAGAGATAACTCTTCGAAAATTTGAGAAACCTTACGAAAAAGAACTCACTGTCTTGTTGAAGAAATTTTGTATTTCTTTAGGGTTACTTCAGCCTGGAGACTCAAGAGATGTGATAGTTTACATCTTAGAGTTTTTGCTGAAAAAGAGGAAAGAGAGGAAGTTAGTGACTGTAGATGAGA
Organism: Candidatus Woesearchaeota archaeon; assembly: GCA_964386445.1. GTDB lineage: Archaea > Nanobdellota > Nanobdellia > JAPDLS01 > Haiyanarchaeaceae > Haiyanarchaeum. The sequence goes on along the minus strand of CAYLRC010000003.1, from coordinate 19,557 downwards.
TAAGGGATTACCTCAAGGAAAAGAAGTTAAGGGGTTTAACTCCTCAGAACTTGAGGAGACATCTCAAGAAATTAGAAGATATTTACCTAGTCGATAGGGTTGGGAATGGAGTAAGAATTAAAGAGTGGATGGAGCTTCCAGAGCTGATCAAAGAAATTGAGGAATACCTAGTAATCCCTATATTCAATAGGATCGAGGAGTATGCAAGAAGAATAGAGGATTCTATTTAGAATGGTCAGCTTTATTTAGCATACTTACTAATCTTTCCAAACATTCTGCAATTTCCCGACCCTTTTTAGTTAAAGTTATCAATTTCAACCTTCCCTTCTTCTCAAAACTTACAATTTCCCTTTTCTTAAGCTCTTGGAGAATTCTAACAGTGTGAGAATAAGTACAATCTATATCCTTAGCTACTATACTAGCATAGATCGGCTTATCAGCTCTTAGGAGCCTTATAAGGAGCATTACAGGTTTTCTCCTCAGTAGCAAGTAGGCTAATCCTTTATTGCTAACCCCCATGTTAGTATAATAGTAAGTGTAATTTATATTTTTTACTTCTCAATGATCAGAATTATCTTATTTTGACGAGGAGTACGTCCTCAACTTTAATGACTTTCCTCCTAGCATGACTCGCCAACTCTGAGGCTTCCTTCAGAACTTTCCTGCAAATTTTCTCCAGCTCATCACCCAGGACTAGCAAAGCGTCATCTTCAATTCTAGTTACACCCATTGATTTACATAATCCCTTTATCATTCTCCTTAACGTTTTTTTAGGAATTTTCACAGGAATTCTAAGAAGTTCTTCATTTAAAACTCTTCCTAGATACAAAAATATTGTCTTTGATGAAGAACCTCAACTCCTTCTTCAAATCTTCAGTAACCCCGATCCTATGAGAGGATAAGATCTCAAAATTCTCCCCCTCCCCCTTCGAGATGAAAATGGTACTAGAGGGTGAAGTTAGATCTACCCCATTTAATTCTTTAGTTATGTTTAGCGCTTGGGTCAGTTTACCTGGGCCATTTGTCAAAGAGTTAATCTCCGGGGTCTTCCTGAACTTTTTCATGATTTCTATTCCTTTAATTGGTTCTAGTGCTCTAAGGAGAACGGCACCAACCTCACCTTTAGGATGAGCAACCACGTTAAGTAGCCAATTCCCATGGACCATATAAATAAAAGCTTTCCCGACCTCACCAAACATAAGCTCACAGAGCCTAGTCTTTCCCTTAAACGCCCTAGAAGCAGGATCACCTCTTCCATAGTATGCTTCAGTCTCTACTATTTTCCCGATCAATAAATGATTTCTTATTCGTCTTACCAGAAAATTTCCTAACAAATCCCTAGCAACATCTGCAGGATCTCTCAAATAAAATCCTTTAGGTATCGGTTTCAATCTATTGTTCCCCATGAAAATTTAAAAGACAAAGGGATTAAAAATAACTGTGGACCTGTGGTGTAGTCTGGATAGCATACCACCCTGCGGAGGTGGAGACCGGGGTTCAAATCCCCGCAGGTCCATTACATAAGTTTTGGAATTTCTATCCCAAGTAAATCGCAACAATTCTTCAACACTTGATAGGTCGAGAAAACGAGACAAACCCTACTTTCCTCCAGTCTTCCACCAACACCAATTACTCTACATTTATTATAAAACTCATTAAACTTCTTTGCTAACTCAAATGTGTAGGTAGCAAGCAAATTAACTTTTAGGCTCTTTGAAATTTCCTCCAATATCTTGGGGAATTCTCCAAGCTTCCATATGAGCTCAGTTTCCTCCTTCTCCTTGAGTAGAGAAGGGTCAAAATTCTTCGGAACCCTTTTAACTTTATCTAAGATCCTCTTAGCCCTTAAAGTAGCATACTGAACGTAAGCCCCACTCTCGCCTTCAAAATCTACAACCTTACTCGGGTCAAAAACGATCTTTTTATCTAAATCAAACTTCAACAAATAAAATCTGATTGAAGCAACGGCAATTTTCCTAGCTATTTCCTCTAATTCCTTCCTTTTCAATTTAACATTCCTTTTCTTCAACTCTCTCTTAGCAAAATCTAAAACCATCTCATACACTTTGTCTGCAGAACATTCTATCCAAGTACCACTTCTACCTGAGATTTTCTCAAGTTTATCGCCTTTCCCGACCCAAACCCATTCAAATGGCAGGTGTATCGAATTTTTGAAAATTCTCTCAAACCCTAGAATCCTAGCAGCATTAAATACAACCAATTGAGAGAACTTTTGCTCAAAACCTATAACGTTGATTACCTTATCAGCATGACCAAAACCATTTACTTTTCCTCTAGAGTTAGTTGTGTAGAGGAACTTCCCATTAGGTTGTTTCAAGAATCTAGAGAATTTTAACCCCTTTACAACTCCAAATTTCCAGAGGTGGTAAGCTATATCCTTACCCTCGTAGGTTATAGTCCCATCACTCCTCCTTATTATCTTGTAATCTTTTAAAGTCTCTCCAATTAAATCCTTACAGTCACTCATGTCGATAACTAAGCATCCTTTATCTTCACCTTCCTTAATCTCGTATACCTTATCACACTTTCCGATCATCCTCAAAGTCCTTTCAAGGATTCCGCTCCTTACGAGATCTCTTTCGAATATTAAAACATCGTAGTAAACGTTAAAGTTCCAAGCAGTCTCAAGCATGGATTTTACGCAATTGATCACAAGTTTTTCCTTAAGCTTATGGTATTTCCCCCTCAAATTTTCGAGTTCTGAAATTATCTTCCTAACCTCTTCTTCAAGTTCAGGTTTCTTCTCAAGTAAGGATGAGGCCTTTGTGTAGATTAATCCCAACCAAAAATCATACTTCCAATTTTTCTTCCTCTTGATTTTTAATCTTTCAAATCCAAAAAGTAGTACAGCTACTTGCCTACCTAAGTCATTTATATAATTCTGAACTTCCACTTTGTAACCAAGCTTTCTTAAAACCCTAGCTAATGTATCTCCTACTAGTGAACATCTGAGTGTTCCTATGTGAATAGGTTTTATAGGATTTGCAGAAGTATGTTCGATCACAATTTTCTTATTTTTTTTCGCCTGAGACCCATACTTTTCTTTTTTCTTTAAGATTTTTTTCAAGATACTTCCACTAATCTTCTCTTTGTTGAGGAAGAAATTGATATATCCGCCAACACTCTCGACTTTGGCCACTATGCTTGGTTTTTCCCTCTCAATTCTTCTCTTGATTTCGTCAGCAACCTCTTCAGCTTTACGTTTTTGTTCCTTAGCTATAAGAAAAGCTATATTCGTGAAGAAGTCACCAAACTCCTTCCTCTTGATTTCCTTTATAGTTACCTCTCTCCCAACTAACCTAGAAATTTTTTCAGCGAGTTCCCTTTTAATTTCTTCGTAGTACTCCATCTCATGAGGAAGAAATTCGAGGAAGAATAAAAAAATTGTGATTTCTGATTGGGCCCGGAGGGATTCGAACCCCCGACCTCCTGGTCCGAAGCCAGGCGTCATAATCCAGGCTAGACCACGGGCCCATAAGAAAGGAGAAAACCTCTCTTTAAAAATTTAAATAATCCGAAGCACTTAAGCTAATTATGGAACTAGAGGAGTTTATATTACCTTCGCTTTTTGTGGTTCTAGCACTTACTTTGCTGGCGTTGAGAGGCCCAATAACCGGGTTTATGCTTTCCCCTGTTAGTGATGCGAAACTAATTAACATTTTTCTCTCGATGTTAGCAACAGTTCTTATAGGGATTGCTTATCTTTTAATAAGGTCAAGAAAAATTAGTAAGTGATTTGGAAGTCATCAAATTTTTCTTTACTTTCCTTCCAACTTACTTCGAGTTTGTCAATTCTAGCTAATGGATGACCAGTTTTTATCACCTCCAATGCTTCCTTAATTACACCTTCATCTCCTTGGAATAGGATCTCAACTCTTCCATCATTCAAATTTCTGACGTAGCCTTTGAGTCCTCTTCTCTTAGCTACAGAAGAGACAAAAAATCTGAAACCTATTCCCTGAACCCTCCCACTTACAAAAATGTGAGCAGTTTTTTCCATAAGAAGAAGGAGGCTCGGGAGATTAAAAATATTACCCATTACCATATGCTGAGTTTCTCTAACAGTTCTTCAATTATTTCCTCTGGAAGGACGAGTAAAAAAACAATTAGCTTAAAGATAGAATCGTTCTTCTTCCCGAAGAACCTAATTATTATCCTGTGAATCTCGTTCAAAATTATCTCTGGAATTTCTTCTTCTATTGAATTGACGAATTGTTCAAGTATAGGTTTTGCTTCATAAATTTGGAGTAAGCTGGCGATTTTTCTACACATACTCGGCATATTCTCGCTTATCAACTTAACAGGTCTTTCCAAGATTCTGTACCCTCTACTCTTTACCAAGAGGGAAAGAAGGATTAGGAAATGAAATTTCATCTTGATTAACTTCATTACATCGACATTCTCTTTTCTCAGATTGGTTACACTCCATTCAAAGTAAACTTCCTCTAAGCTTAAGCATTTAACAAGTTGAACCAGCAAGTAAAATTCAGCCCTTATTTCATTATTTTCACTCAATATAAATTTTAATAATTCAGAAGCATTTGCTTTGTATATGTGCCTACTCTTCCTACTTATTTCGAATTTTTTTGCTAGTTCTTTAGACCAAGGAATTTCTTGAATTAAGGAATATGTTCTCAGTTTTTTGAGAGCCATATCCACCCTAACCCTTGGTATATTCCTCCACCTACCGTAATAGGTGGCAGCGAGCATATATTTGTTGTACGGCCTCAATAGGAGAAGGTAGAAAATTCTTGATGTAGTTTTATCCTTTAGAACTTTTATTCCCTCCTCTGGAATTTTCTTAATTGGGAAAAACGAAACTTTAGGATCCTTTAGAACTTTCTCGGAACCATCTTTGTAAATTAGTTTTAATATTCCTCGAGTTGGGAAAAACTTTAATTCTCCAATTTTTTTCATATGTGTCTAAAAGATACACCAAATTTTTAATTTTTCTTTTTGATGGAAAAAACTATTCTAACGGCTCCGGAAGGCTCCAGAGGGGCTGAGAATAAGTTCCTTTAGGCAAATTTTTATAAAAAATAGGTTTCTAAAAGATACATAAAATGAAAATTTTTAATTTTCTAGTACCAAAAGTGCACAAATGCCCTAAATGTGGGGAAAAAATGCAGGTTTGTGGGAAGATTTTCTATAAGGGAAGGAAAGTGGAAGTTTTAAGGTGTCCCAAATGCAATTTCAGAAAATTGAATTTATGATGGAACTGATTTTATTTTTTCAATAAGTTCTTTTATCTCCCACTTCTTTGCTCTCCCTCTCTCTAATATGTCTATAATACCACGCTTTACCTCTTCTAAAGTTTTCAACCTGTCCTTACTTTTCTTGACGACTTCCTCATAAACTTTTCTAGAGATGAGAGCATCTTTGTATTGCTCTTCAACTAATTTTAAAGTAGTTTTTATAGATTCAATCTCCTCATTTACGGAAGAAAGAATTTTCTTAAGTTCTTCTTCTTCTTTGAGGGTTATTCTCCTTTCTGCAGCTTCAAGTTTTACTTTTTCTATCTTATCTTCCAACTCCCTGACTTTTTCTCTTAACTCTTCGAGATCTCTAGAGGTTACAAAGTTCCTCATTTGAACTTTAATTTCGTCTAAAGACTTAACTATTTCAAGAGTTAAAGAATCCAATCTTTTTACTTTGTCTAAAAAGACAGGAAGTTCTCCAATTTTTAATTCCATATCCGAATAAAGGGTTTCAACTTTGTGCATGTACTTCTCAACTTCACTTCTCATTTCACTTATCTTAACTAGCTTGTCACCAACATCTTTAGCTATATTCACCAAAGCTTCCATATTTTTCAATTCGGAAAAAATTTCTCTTATCTCTCTAAACTCCTTTAAGATATCCCTTATTATCTCTTCATACTCGCTCACCTTAGATTTTAAGAGAGAAAGTTCTCCCTCGAATTTCCTCCTCTCCTCAACCAATTTCTGTGGCTCTAATTCGTAAATGATCTCCCCTATTTTCTTGAAAGATAGAAGTGCTTCCCTTATAGTCCTGTCTTTTTCTATTAGAGAGCTCCTGAGTTCCCCTATTCTTTCTGCGGTTGATGTTATCTTTTCCTCGGTACTCTTTTGTAGTTCTTTGAGCATATTGAGTTGAGCTCTAAGGCTTTCAATTTCCTTAGCGAGGGTTGCTACATCTATGGAGACTTTCCCTACACTCTCTTTTACTTTTTCCTCTTCCTTTTCCTTTGCCCTCTTTTCTTTTTCTTTTCTTTTCTCCTCCTCTTCACTACTTTCTTTGTTTTCTTTCTCTTCTTTCTTTTTTTCTCCTCCTTCTTTTCTCTCCTCTTCTTTTCCTTCCATTCCGTAAAACCTCCTAGCTTCTCTTTTAACTCGTCCAACTCCTTTCTTAAATCTTCAATACTTTCCTTTATCTCCTTTAGTTCTTGAGATATAGATAGTCTTCCTCTTTTCTTCGGTACCTCCTTTGCTTCCTCACGTTCCTCTACTCTCTCCTCTCCTTTCCCTTCCTCTTCTTTTTCCTCAACTCTTTCCTCGCTTTCCCCTACTTTTATCTTTTCTTCCTCTTCTGTGGCCCTCTCTACCATTTCTTCAGTTTCCTCTTTTTTCTCGAGGGCTTTTAACACTTCTTCATAACTTTCCTTGGAAATCTCCCCTCTCCCGTATTGTTCTCTTATCTCGGAAAGTACGTCACTAAGCTCCTCGATTTTTCCTTTCTTTTCTTCTAGTTTTTTCTCGAGTTCCTTTATGTCCTTAAGAAGTTCACTAGCGCTTTTCTCTTCCTCCACACTTTTCTCTTCTGGCTCCTCTTCCTTCCTCTTCACGGAGATTTTAATTTTTTTCAATTTTGATAAGATTGCCAACTCTTCACCTCCTTAACTTACCCCTAAGTGATTCGAGATAAGCCTCAGCCATATGGAAGGAACCTTCTTTAAGTCTTTCTTTCGCGAGGTTAAGCTCCAACTCCAATTCATATGTATCAACTCCTCTCTTCTTCATACCTTCTATAACTTTTTCTACTTTTTCAATTTCTCTTTTCACTCTAAAGTAATTCTCCAGTTCTTCATCACTCAACCTTGAGGTGTCGTGGAGCAGTGGTCTAAATTGTACGAAGTAAGGCTTACCATTATTATACTCAGGATTATGGAACAGACCAGTACCGACTTCTAGTTTAGGTATCATAGCAGCATAATGAGCACCATACTTCTGCTTTACCCTATTCAGATCACCTTCATATTTGGTTCTAAGTTGTATTTCAGTCCCAATGTTAGCTCTAATAGCACCTCTAAAGTCCATTAATACTTGTGAAATCATAAATAACCCGATACCCCACTTCCTGAATTCTCTACACCCTCTCTCTAAAGCCACATAACCACCTTTACCACCATATTTTGGGAGTAACCTGTGAACTTCATCATAGACAATGAGTACTTTTAGTTTCTTAGATTCTGGTAGTGCAAGCTTAAAGACAGAACTTATGGTATTTCTCACGAATTTATCTAGCTCTTCAGGGGCTAGCTTATTCAAGGTGAAAATTGTTATTTCCCCAGGTTTCATGTAGTCAGTTATCTTTATTTTCATATTTGGATCTGTGACTTCAATTATATTTGTCTTAAATCCACGGGCTTCTTCTCTCTTTATTCCAAATAACTTATACCTTCTAAGCATGTGCTCATCCCTACAAGCCTTGATGAAACCAGTCCATTGGAGAGTAGGATCGAATACAATTACCGGTATCCCGCGTTTCAGTAACTCTTCTGAAATTACCATAGCAGATACACTCTTACCTGAACCGGTAGCACCTGCAGCAATTCCGTGCATCATCAGCTGGTTAATGTCCAAGTATGCCTTCTTATCACTTTCAGCTATTTTACCTAACCAAATTGTTTCTGGACTAGCCTTCGGGACTTTAGAGAAATCTATTGGGAACACATACTTAGCCTTAGCTAACTTCCTCTGGAGGTAGATTCCATAGACCCTTCTACTGAAGATCAAGAGAATTACAATTAGGATTGCTAGATAAGTAAAGATGGAAGTGGCGATAGAGTACAAAATATTAATTGCGAGAGGTACTTCTAAGACCTTGAAGGTAGTAAGGCTGCTCGCATATTTTGTATCGTAATGAGCTACGGCTTCAATTACGTAGATTCCAGGCTTAGCACTTTCTGGTATTTTCTCTTCCTTGCTTATGTCTAAAGTATTCTCTACTGCTAGAGTTTCTTCATTAGCCACGATCGTCTTATTGGTAGCAACTTCCCTTATCGTATAATTAATCCAAACATCAACCTTCTTTGTCGTTCCCAAATTGAAAAGAGAGATGGTAAATTTCACCTTTTCTCCAGGTTTAACTTCTGGGGTCAAGACCTTCACCTTAACATCTAGGAGAGCCTCTTTCGCTGGAACGATATTTAAAGTAGTGGCAACTCTAACCTGTTGATCTCCTGCTGCGATTACTATGTCCCCAGTATAGGTTCCGACTTTGGATGCGGGTAAAGTATAATACTTTATTTTTAATGAATAAGTCGACTTCGCTGGGATGTTGAAAGATGGAGTGGCTATCTGGATAAATTGCCACACCTCTCCTTCCACTGATACAGTGGCTGTTACGGGTGTTGGTTTATTATTTATTAGGTCCAAGGAAACAATTTGGTATTCTCCTGGTGTTAATTCCATTTCTATTGAGTTTTTCGAAAGTAAGAGTGGAACAGGTTTGATTTCTTCAGTAGGAATTGTTATATTAGGCACTGCGGCCCCAGCTCCAGCACCAGCCCCTGAGGTTGGAGGCGGAACTGTTGGTATTGTAATATTTGGAATTGTTATATTAGGCATAGTCACATTCGGGGCTCCTGCTCCTGGAGCTCCACCAGCTCCTCCTCCTGCACCACCTGCACCAATTGGTGGACAGTCGACTGGACAATTTATCGGGCCTTCTCCAAACTCAAGTTCACATTCTTCATTACCACAAACGAATTGAGCTAAAGCATAAGCTCCGCCAACATATGGCCTGTCTACACTTACTATCTTATTAGTGAGATCTACTTGGCTGTCTAACCTTCTCCAAGCATTCCTAAAGCAAGTCATATTCCCAAATTCCCAGTTCATACATTCATAAATTCCCAAGAAGACTTCGGATGCACCGCTCAAGTTAAACTGTGAGTAATTGAATTTAATTGTGACACCTTCTGTGTAGTTTAGAGTGGTATTGAATGAGAATGCATTAACTACGGTATCACCAGTTCCAACAGCTTCTCTATTAACATGGCCAACGATAAACGGATCAGAGACACCCGTAGTTATTGGAACATTCTTTAATTTCACGGAAGCATTGAAAGCATCTAGTTCAATATCATAGTTCCTCTTGGCTATATAGTCGCCGAAGTATCCTTCTTCATCTGTTGGGAGTTCATACATTTTACTTTCAGTGTTATTCCTGTAGAGAATAGTAACAGCCTCTACTGGCCTAGACGGTTCTTCAACATCATACAACTGTCCACCAAACCAGACTAGTTCCGTCGGATTCACTGCATCGAAGTAAGCTGCCCCAAAATTACAGTTCCCAGCCCAATCGCAACTCGTAATGTTGACAACATATTCACCATATTGATTCACGAATGAACTGCTGACCGAATAGTTGAAAAAGTATTTATCATCAGTTCTCGAAACTAAATTCATGTCTCCGGAGACCGTAGTACCATCAGGTTTCCTAATTGTTAGGTTAGCAAACTTTACATTACCACTGTCTGTAACGTTAGCTAAGATGACAGTAGATTCGAAAACATCTATCTTGTCTGGGTAGGCAATTGCCTCTATGATTGGTGGTGTAGTATCGACGTAGGAAATTGCTTTAAATTCGAAGTCACTCTTAGTTACATTATCAGGTAAATAAGTTACTTCTACATATAGATCGTATGCTTTTTCTAAACTGAGTTCAGGGGCAGAGATTATGGCTTTCCAGGCATTATATCCAGAATCGTAGGAAATACCTATGATTTCTATTCCATCACTTAACCATCTAGGCCCTATTTTAATCTTCCAAGACAGCTTCGAAGCATCTGTTACCGGAGTGCTACCTAGAGTTACTTTTATGTAAGTGTATATGACATCTCCAGGGGATACATTAGTTAGGGGAGAATCTTCCTTCGGTGAGATAATATCAACAAACAGAGGAACAACTTCCATAACTAGAGTAGTGTTTTTCTCTAGAGTTATTATGGAAGTATTTTGGCTTTCCAGATAGTGAGTGAAGTTGGTTCTGGAAGATATAGAAGGTGCATTATAGGATATTTTAACTGTACCACCTTCATTGAAAGGGAGCATCAAGGAGGTTGGCTCAGTTTCTAGATAAGAGCCACCCGTTATATTTAACTTCAAGAATACGTCCGGGCTCCCAACATTATCAATTTTTACATAAGAGAATGTTCCATTACTCCCTTGAGCAACTTTCTTGTAAATGTAAGTGGTATTGTGGGTCCAATTCGGGACAACATATATATTAAGGAGTAGGAGATCATAAGCGCCTTCTGCAGATGTAGCTTGGATGTAAGTTGGATAATTCCCAATTTCATAGTGAGGTATTGTAATAGTAAGATTCACAGTCTGGTTTTCACCTATATCTAAATAGGTTAGGTTGACAGGGTTAAATGAGAGGTCAAAGTCGGAACATCCAACTCCAGATACGCAACTGAAGGTTATGTTATTCAATGGTTTGCTCCCACTTGAACTTATTGTGAAGTCGATAGTTTTGTTCAGACCAAACATCCAAACGTCTATTTGATCTTCAACAATCTCTAGGATAGGGTATTCACCTATCTCAAACACAATGGATGTTCTATTTTGGGAAGTACTGTTGTCCAAGTTCTTCCAAGTTACAGTCAGGTTTATGGTATAATTTCCATAAGGAGTACCCCCCTTTACTGTAATCACTGGGGTTTCAGTTAAGGACTCACCTTTGAGAATCAAATCATAGGTAAAGTTGCTTGGGGTTATCGTCCAATTGTTTGGAAGTTCGAAATTCACAGAAACATTTCTCGCCCTAGCAAGGCCTGTGTTGTTAAGAGTGAAGAGGATAGTCACATTCCTATCTTCATGAGCTGTGAGGTCGACGATTGTCGTGTTAGAGGGTGAGTATATAGTGAGTGAAGTATTGCCTATGACATAGAATTCCTTTTCCTCTCCACAACCAGTTACGTTTTCAATATCTTCAGCACATATTTTGACCTTATAGACTCCTGTAATACCTGGAGTGTAAGTGTAGGAGAAAATCGAGTTATTGGATGAAAGAGGAATTATTTCAGTTTGATTATCTGGCCTGCTTAGGTTCAACCACACATTACTTATCCCTAAGTTATCAGTAACATTAGCGGAAATCGTTACGTTATCAATGGTGTACTCGAGGTAGGTTTTATCTAACATCGTATCTTCGATTGTTGGCGGAGGATTAGTAACGTTTAGCCAGAGAGTAGCTATCCTCTGAGTAAAGGTTTCATTCTCTTCAACTATCAACTCTAAATAATATATACCCCTAGCAGCATCTATAGGGGCGTTGTAGTAGATACTTACGTTGGAAACAGCTCCTACATCAACAGATAAGAAGTCAGGGAATACGTAAGAAATGTAAGTGGAAGCGTTTCCAGATTTATAAACGTGATACCACATCTTTACATTACCTTCGTTCTTAATTGTTAAGTTCGTTAAGAAACCAGTTGTGTTCACAGGGGCAACTAACATTCCAAAATCTTCAGGATATATACTCCAGTTCCTGTCTACTGGTATTGTTACGTTGAGGAATTTCCTACTAGTGCCGTCGTTACTCGAATTAGCTGTTATATATGTCCAGTATAAACCTGGAGCTTGACCTTTTGGTACTGAGACATTAACTAGAGCTGTAAAGTTCTTACCAGCATCTAAAGATCCGTATGCACTTGGGAGGAAAGTAACCTTACAAGATGGACATCCAAAGCTCAAATTTCCTCCTTCTGTGTAAAGATAAATATCCAGCACGTAAGAGTTACCTATAGACCTCACTGTAACGTTTCCGGATGAGTAGTTGCCATTCCAAATAGTTAGCGCAAGTGGATTGAAGATTTCTACTATGGGGTTAGAGGCCACCCTCACTCTAGTCACATTAGATGCAGAACCTTCTGAATTATCTGCATTTGTCCAAGTTGCTGTAGTATTTAATGTTATCAGAGTTGGTGGAGTACCAGCCAGAACTGTTACTTTTACAACCCAAATACAACTTGTATTTGCAGCTATATCTCCGCAGTAATGTACAGTATCATTAAACACGACGAAACCTGAGATGTCTTTTATTTGTAAATAAACACCATAGGCGGTTATTGGTCCTAAATTCGTAAAGTTAATTGGTAACACAAACGTAAAGTTATCGTCTTGGGTTATGTTTGGGACCTCAAGATAGTCTAACTGCTCGATTTTACTATAACTCTTTCCCCACACTGTGAAGTAACCAACGAAAGTGATGTCAGAATTACTTTCTGGAGGCATATCGATCGCTTCTATAGAGACGTTATAGATTCCATCTTGAGTTGGTGTATAGAACACTTGATAGTCACCAACCCTCCTTGGATCAGTTCCTAAGTAACCCATGGTTACTTCCTCTATACTTCCATTAGGTAATCCTATTAAGGCTTTGACTCCATTCTCCACAATGCCATAGTTATCAGTAATTGTAGCATTGATCTTCACGGAGTCTTTATTTGCTTCTATCCCAATGATTGGGAAAATAGTTGCATTGAAAATCTTTGGAGCTTCGAGATCTTTCACACTTACTGTAACCCAGCTCTCACTTCTTCCAGCAACGTAGTATTTAGATAGATCATCACTTATATTGCAGAGGAAAGAGAGATTTCCTTTCTCAGGAGTAGAGAAATTATATTCCACAAAGCCGTCTTGGTCAGTTTGGAAGGTCCCGATTTTAGTCAAGGTAGTAGTGTAGTTATACCACAAGTCTATAGTGTAATTCTCGATTCCAGCAAATGAATGCTTATCTTGAACTTCACATTTTACCGTAATGTTGCTTGGATAACTTACTGTCCCACCTTCAGTAGGTGTTAGTATATAGACATTGGCAACTCCTGAAATTGTGATCCAAACCGTATCTGTTGCAGTATCATAATAACTTTTCGTGGCTTTTGCGGTTATGTTCTGATATCCTGGAACAGCGCCAGTGGGGGTCCAGGTAGCTGAGAGACCCTCCGCTATCTTATTACCGAACTGATCAAACCATTCGACATACGGTACTATATCATTCCCGTTTTCATCTTTTGTAACGGCTTCTAGGTATACCTGATCATCTTTAGAGAATGAAGAGTTTTCTAGCGGGCTCGTTATCGTAATTCTAAGTACTCCCTTAATCGTAATGCTTCTACTTTCCGTCGAGGAGGGTTGATTACCATCTCTTGTAGCATTTATGTAGAGTGTATATACTCCCGGCAATATGTCGTCAGGAGGGTTATAAATGATTGTGGTCCAACCAGTCGAGTTAGTTAAGTTTGTTGTTACGAGAGAAGTACTATTATAGAGGTACACTGTAGCATTTTCAGCATCTCCAGCATTTGCATCAAGAACATGAACCTTTAAAGTGATATTGTGGGGTGAAAAGCTATCGTTCCTGTAGACCGTAGTTTTGTCCAATAAGAGTTGATCTATAATTAATGGTCTATCGATTCTAATTATAGTGGAGTTCTCGTTGATAGAGGAAGCATAATAATACTTAGAAAGGTCGCTTGTGATGTTGCAAGAAATGTTATAATATCCAAAACTTTCATTACTCGTGTCCCAGGCCCAAGATGCAGTTCCATTTTCTGTGTAGGAAGTAAATTGGTAAACCCCATCCTTATAGAACCTTACTTCATAAGAAGAGATGTTTTCGAGAGTATGGTAATCTATCACCCTACAGCTCACGGTAACAAGAGTTCCAGCCAAATAAGAACTTCCATTAGTAGGAGTTATTTCAGCTACTCTACTGAAACCGTACACATAGATTGTTTTCGAATCTTCACCACTAAGATAATAGTCTCTTGAGGCCTCTGCTCTAATGAGGTTTTCACCTAGCTCATCATCGGAGGATACTTGCCAAGTTGTGTTATAGCCAGTCGCTATCAAATTATATTTTTCATCATACCACCTAATCTCAGCATCGTTTACTATATAATTACATTCATCCCAAGTAGTGGAATTTAATTGGACAGTCTGAGTTCTATTTACTGCAGTCTCATTTGGTGGATAAGTTATATTCACTTTCAAAACACCAATAACACTGAAAGAACCATTAGTACTATTTACCTGCTTATAACAAGAATCTTCAACCCCACCTTTCCAATACTGGCTACCTACGAGGGAACTACAATTCGTCGGATAATAGACAGAACAGTACCCAGTTTCATTAGTCGTACAGTTCATTTTGAGGCCAAATGAAGAGCCATCTAAGGTTACCCAAATAGAAGAGTTCACATTACTCGGATACACATTTTTATCAGTGTCCAAAACCCTTATCGTAAATCTCTGGAGATTACCTCTAACTATAGAAGCTCCATCTCCATAAATTCTCTCAACACTCACATCGTCTGGTTCAATCGTGAAATTCGAAACTACAGACTCGTTCATGTAACCCCATTCATCAACCGCCACGAACTTGAATTCATTTTCACCAATGTCACTACAGTTAAAGCTTTCGTAGAAGCTTACTGGTACACTAACTCCACTCCTTACCTTCCAGTCTATGAGCTTCCAGTCAGTTTCTCCCACTTCCCTCTTCCACAGGGAAACATTGACATCATTATCATCGGAATCTGTGAGGTATATTTGGAAGTGGAAGGTTTCTCCCCAACCTCCACTAGTGGGATCAACCCCAGGATATCTTAACTCCGGTTTCGTAGCGAGGAAGAATGCATTTACTTTAGTTGTAGAATTAGCAGGATAATGGGTTTTAGTAGCCTTCATAGTTATGTTATACCACTTGAGCTGCCTACCTGAGCTATCCCATGTGCAGTTGTACCATCCATTACCTTCCTCGTAAACTGGGAAGCAATTATATGGTGAGATCCCACCCTTCCAAATCTGTATGGTTATTGTAGCGCCTTCAACTCCACCACATTCATCACTTAAATTCACCCTCACTGGAACAGGCTCACCTCTCAAGAAAGATTGATTGTCTGGGTAAACAACGAATGGATAGAAGTGAGAATAGATATGTAATGTGTAAGATGTGGAATTCACATCTTTGTAACATACGTTATCTGTAGTTCCGACCTTCCAATACTGTTGCCCAGTTCCGTAATTACAATTTGGTGTGAAATTATAGGAGGCATATCCACTTTCATTTGTGGTTTTTAAAGTTCCAGAATCAAAGTTACTTCCATCTATAGTGATCCAGAACTTAACTTGTTGATCAGCAGCTATACTCTCATTCTTGTCTGTGTCAGTGATTTTTACTACTAACTCACCACTTTCTCCAAGGTCTCTCCATAGACTTATTCCATCACCTGCAACTAAACTTATCTCTACGTCATCTGGCTCAATTGTGAAATTCTTTCTTTCAGAAGTTGTCACATAAGCGTGCGAATCGATGGCTTCGAAGTAGTATTCCCATTCCCCGATGTCTGAGCAATCAAATCCGCTGTAGGTGAGGACTACAGTTTGATTAATCGGCGAAATTAAAGTCGTGTTGTTGGCTTTAATGGCGATTCCACTCCCAACTTTCTGGATCCAGAGATTTAAAGTCACATTGTCCAAATCTTCATCGCTTATAGTTGCATAGAAGGTAAACTTTTCTCCCCATCCACCAACTTCCGGAGCAACACTCAAGTTGATTATGGATGGGTAGGTAGTTAAGAAAAATGCATTTTCCTTAATCATTACATCGCTGTTGTAATAGTCCTTGGAGGAATTCATAGTAATATTATACCATCTCGCTGGCTTACCACTACTATCCCAGTCACATCCATAGATACCAGAACCGTAGTCAACGACATCCGTACAGTAGAAGCTATCATTCCCATTGGTTAAAGTAAAGTTTACTGTGGCATTCTCCACGGAGTTACCGCAATCATCAGCAATACTCCCTCTTATGGGTATAGAGTTACCTCTAAGATATTCCTCTCCGCTGGGTTGGGTTATAGAAGAGAGTAAATCTCCTATGATTGTAACATTCTGGGTAGTTGAGTTAACTTCTATGTAACAACTATCATTCCAAACCCCACCAATCCAATACTGCTGCCCAACCTCATAACTACAATTCGGATTGAAATAATATACTAAATATCCAGACGAATTAGTAACATTCGTTATCATGAAAAATGAAGTTTCATTGAAGGAAACCCAGAAAACTCCACTAACATTTGCCGGGACGAAACTCTCTGATGAATTGTCGTATATCCTTACTACTAAAGGTAGGATTCCGGAACTCCTATTGACACTCTCATTTCCACCACTCACGTAAAGTACTGTTACTAAGTCTTCCGTCACGTTTGGCCCTTCCATAGAGCTCGTGTTGAATAAGTTTTCCGGAGTGCCATCGTAAATCTCCCATTTATAGTAAGTAGTACCTATCCACGAGCAGTTAAGTGTAAGATTCACTTCACAACTGCCCACACCATTTGTCACAAGGTCCTCTCCTTTATACTCCCAAGTTGAGTTATCCCTGCTTAAGAAGAGTTTACATGTAACATTATCATTCTGAAGGTCAAATATATCCACCCTGAAAGAGAAGTTTCCTCCCCATCCACCAGTTTGAGGAGTAAACGTAAAGTTCTCAGCTGTAGGCGGTGTATTTTTCAAGTAGAACCAGTCATAGAAGGTCGTGGAGTTCGAATAGTAATCTAAGGTTGTTGAGGAATTGATCCTAATGCTCCAGTATCCACCACTCTTCTTGCTAGAATCCCAGACACAATAGTAAATTCCATTACCTAAGTCGTTGACTGGTGAACAAACTTCCAATTCTTGGCTAGGTCCAATTAATTCAAGAGTAGTGGAAGCACCACTTATATATTCTCCTGGACATTCTCCTCTCACGTTGTAGGTGAAATTTATCGTCTCACCTACTGGGATGGTGTCGTTATAGGATGGATATACCATTTCGTGCTTTAGTTGGCCAACTATCTTAAATGGATAAGATGAAGAGAGGTTAGAATCCTCGTAACAACTATCATTCCAAACCCCACCAATCCAATACTGCTGCCCAACCTCATAACTACAATTCGGATTGAAATAATATACTAAATATCCAGACGAATTAGTAACATTAAAGTTACCAGAATCGTAACTCGCTCCATCATATGTTACCCATATACTACAAGAGACGTTTTCCCCGACGAATATGTCTGTACCGAATCTACTACTTTGGTCTAGATCTTTAATCCTCAGTACCATCCTAACATAATCTGTTCCTTCTCTTGCCACTTCACTTGGTGAATAATCTATGAAAATAGTTTCAGTATCGTCTTTTTCCAAAGTGAAGTTCTTAATAATAGATTCCGTGCTATATCCAAATTGATCAGTAGCATTGAACTTTACGTACCACACCCCTTGATCACTACAAGAGAAATCACCCTTCTTGAAAGATAAGGTAGTGTAAATACAATTAGTGCAGTTCCCACTTGCATAATAATTCCATGGACCATCCTGACTTCTGCTCAACCATACTGAAACGTTTACAAAGTTACCATCTAAGTCGGTTACATCAACAGAGAAAGTGTACTCTTTGCCCCAACCATCGATGAGTGGGCTAACTGCTTCACTACTTAATAAAGGTCTAGAGGCTAGGAAGAAAGAATTATTCACGAAGTCTGAAGAATCTTCATAGTAAGCCTTACTCGCATTCATTGAAAGATTATACCATCCGTAATTCATAGTAGAAGTATCGGTTGCTGGAATCGTACAATTATAGTATCCATCTCCAGTGTAAATTACGTTATTGCAGATCTTAGTGGAACCATCTGTCGCCTCAAAAGTTACTGTAACTCCTCCCACTGGACCACAATCATCTACTACCCTCCCACTCAAGATCACATCCTCTTCCCCTCTCAAGAAGGATTGGTTCTTTGGTGTTAAGATAGTAGCTGTCAAATTGGAAGTGACGTAGAAAGTGTAATTATCAGAGACTCCACCATAGTTACAAGATGACTCACTTACATTTACGAACCAATACTGTTGCCCAACCTCATAACTACAGTCTGGGTCAATGGGGAAGGATACTCCACCTGTTGTATTTGTGAGTTTGAAGTCGATTTGTTGGAAGTTAACCCCATCCTTCGTCACATAAAGATAGACTACAGCACCTGAGATTGGTTGAAGGTTATTACCATCCAAAACCTGAACGCTGAAGTTTTGAGATCCTGAAATTCTGTTAATATAGGTTTCATTTCCTTGGAGATGCACTATCTTCAGTGGATTCTTATTAACCGTGAAATTACCTACTTCACTTTCTGTTATATATTTGTTCCCACCAGTTAGAGGATAGTTCGGATCATCTTCTGCTGTGAATTTAAAGTTCCAATCTCCAATATCTGAACAAGAGAAGGTATAAGAGAATGTTACTGTTTTGTTGTGGGCAGTCCCATCTATTGTTCTGGAATCAACAGGACTACTCCACGCTTCTCCCACTTTCTTAATCCAGAAGTACACAGTGACAGTATCATTATCCTCGTCGAACACAGTTACATTAAAGTACCTAGTTGCACTGTAACCTGCTGGCTCTGGATATACGGAAATGTTAGAAAGGGAGGGCGCCGTTTCGATAAAGAAGGAATCCTCCTGGAGTTTTGAAGCATTGAGGTAATCTTGCCTACTAGTATTTATGGAGAGCTCATACCAACCAGCTGGAAGATCGGAAGTATTGAAAGTACAGTTATAATATCCATCTCCCTCATCATTTACAGGAGTACACGTAAATTCCTGGGATGAATATTGGTGAGTCATTTTTACGGTGACAGAGGACTCGTTTAATACTTCATCACTACAATCGCTACTCAAGTTGAATCTTACAGTAACATTGTTGCCTTTCAAAACTACTTCTTGGATAGGGGAAAGAAGATTTATAGAGATGTTCCCGTAGATATGCAAAGCATAAGTGGAAGATAAGTTTACATCAGCATAACAATTATCAGTTACACCGGCAATCCAGTTAATGATCCCAACTGGATAGCTACAATTAGGTGCAAAATTGAAAACAGAAAAGCCAGAGGAATTCGTTATGTTTAAGTGACCTTCGTCAAAGTTATAGGTTTTGTTCTGAATCCAGAAAGTAGTATTGACCCCGACTGGGTAACTTGAATTCTCTAAGTCAAAGATTCTAACGATCAACTCTACTGATGCTGAGTTTCTATTTACCTCTGTTAAGTTAGGTGGCGCGATCTCTTGAATGGTTACTATACTCTCGCTTAGGTTTGGATCTCGAATGGAGGAGGTGTTGAATTTGTTAGCTACATCACTTATTTCCCACTTGTAATAATTATTGTCACCAATATCTGAACAACTAAATTCATGATATAATACTTCACATCTCCCCTGAGTGGGGACTCCAGGAGTTCCACTCAGG
>CAYLRC010000002.1:0-30157 GCA_964386445.1 Candidatus Woesearchaeota archaeon | reverse complement strand
AAGCGGAAATTACACCTTCTCTTTCTTCCTAAATTCCACAATCTTCCAGAGTTACAACGATTCTCTAGGTAACTCTCTAATCAATTCGCTTCAAGACTTAGGCGAAATAGACTGGTTCGACTTTTACAATGTTAACTTTGGGGTAGGCGCTAAGCTCCTCGCATCCCCCATGAACATTAAGGGAAGGAGTACAGCTAGTTATAAAGAAATTAGATTAGAGGATTTCGGGCTCCTTAGAGGAGAATATGAGAAGCGATTCATAATTTATCCCCACTTAGGCAACTTCTCCGAGACGAAGAAATTTAGTGATCTTTATTCTCGTAAGCCAACTTTCCTTTTTGGAAGAGTAGAAGATCTAAATGACGTAATCAATGAAATTACCGATGAAATTTTCCTCTCCCTCAAAGAAAAGGGTTACTCAATTTTTACCAATTTTTCCGTGAAGGAAGGTTTGGAAGATTTTTCTTCCCAGCCGGATTGGGAAGATCCAAACTTTAGGCATAGGATAGTATTAAACTTGATACCTAAAGGAAGCATACTAAAACCAATTAAGTTGAAGTTCAATGGAACTGTAAACTTCGACTCGATTAAAGTTGTGGATGATAAGGGCTTAGAAGTTGGATACCAAATCTCTCAAGAAATAAGTAGTCCAGCTTCATTCGAAGAAAAGTTCAGATGTGAAAGCGGAGCGACAAATGAATTTTATTTACTGAACTTAGATGGTAGGGATTTCCTGTTAGATATTGAGGTTCGTGGGCTTTGGGCCAATCTATTCGGGAGAATTTGTATTTATTATCCAAATTTATCTTTAGTAAGTGGGGACTGTTTCACCCTAGCAGAGACTAACTGGTTTATGAGGAGTACGATCCCAGGCATGAAGGGAATTTACAAAGTTGTAGTAAATATCAATGTCGGGCGAAGGAGTGTTTTCATCTCGACGAGTTTACCAAAAATGGTTGTTTCTGGGAATTTGATTAATATAGATGTATCTTCAAGCGGTGGGGATTTCTTCTTCCACGTACCTGAAAATAAGGAGAGCTTTTCCATAGAGTTCCTCCTCCCTTCTGGGGGAAGTCCTACTTGTAACTTAAGTATACTTGATGAATCTTTAAATCTAATTAAGGAAGTAAGAGAAACGGATCAAATTACTATGAAAGTAGAAAACTTTGAAGGAGGTAGTTTCTACTATCTCCGATACAACTGTAGTAACTTTGGCTCGGATAAATATTTCCAAATAAATTTCACAAATGTCTCCAAATCGATAGGAAATGACAAAGAGCATTGGTTTGATTTTGAGAATCCTGAGCTCTATTTCTTTTTTTCCAAGGAATTCAAAATTGGAGAGCCAACTAGACTATATATTTACTATGACACAGTCGGTGAATGTTTTGGAAGTTACGATAATCCCGTTGATCTCGGTTGTCCGAAAGTTAAGGAAAAAGTTTCAACAGACTTACTACGTTTACCGAATTTGACTATAGCGAACAGTCACTATAAAGTTTCTTTCCAGAGTTACTCTTTTCTTAGATTGCTGAAGGATTATTGGTTCGATAAAAACTGGCAGTTCAGGAGGAAAATTTTGATCAGAGAAGAGAATGGGATAGCCAAAGAGGGAACTGTGGAGATTAAAGGAATAACAATTGAAGGAGGGAAAGTCAAAAATTGCAGTAAGGAAGTAAGAGTTACTACTATACCAGGTTTCTGGAATTTCAGGAAAAGAGTAGAGGTTAGAGAAGTTGGGGGTGTGGAAGAAAAGGATATTTTACTAAATCTAACGATCCCTCACAATGGTCACGCTCAGAGTGATTGTAGAGATGTATATCTCTTCAATGAGGATTTAGAATTACTTCCCTACCAGATACTAAAGTGCAATTCTACACATGTAGTCATAAAATCCTTACTTAATCTATCTACAAATTCAACGACCTACCTATATGTGTATTATGGGAATAATGAATCTCAAATACCATCTAAGAGACTTGAGGAATTGGGAGGGAATGAGCCAGTGTCAATTTTTGTTTCTGTGGGAGAGGAAGAGATAAACCCGCCTCAAGCCTTCCAGGAGATAGAAATCCCGAGAGAAGTGAAGGATGAAGTTTACTCAGGAAGTTCTTGTGTGAATTTTACCTTACTCTTTAACACTTCATTACACCCAAATCAAGTGAAGACATATTACCTTTACTACGGGAATGAATTTGCGGAGCAGCCTCAGGAAATCAGTTTTGGGTCTCCTCTTAGTGGAATAGATATAAATCTCTCGAAAGAGGAGAATTTAACATCTGAAAATTGGTTTGTAGGGGAAGAGGAAAAAGTCCTAACCTCAACTTATATCTTAGATCCTACTCTCCTAAAAGAAGAAGTTGAGTTCGAAAAGATAGGTAGCCCGACGGCTACTCAAGCGAGTGGTACTGGATGGTACAACCCGGAGGGAGCTTATAGTGATGACGGCAATGCAGCCTATGCCAGCAGCTCTATAAGTAAAGCTACTCAACGTTATTATAACTTCGGTCTAGATATACCAAAAGATGCTATTATCACTAAGGTAATCGTCAAAGTCAAACATAAAGAGACTTCCACACGGGATTTCTTAAGGGTCTCCATCTCCTGGAATGGAGGTTCTAGCTGGGCAAGAAAATGGCCATCCATCTCATATAATACTTATAGAACTGATGACCTAGACTTCACATCTTCTACTTCCTGGACTCCAGAAAAACTTAACGACAGTAATCTAGTACTAGAGCTCTACTACTATTATTCACCTTGGTTCCCTCCAGGCCCATGTTATCCGGGGAACACATATGTCACATATTGGAATGGGAGCTTAGTTCGAGTTACAGAAGTTAAACCTGGAGATATGATTTTAGGAGCGTCTCTCGAAGGAGAGTTAGTACCTTTAAGCGTGGAAGATCTTCAGACCCATTTCGGTGAGTGGGACATTTACAAAATTTATGTGATCGATCCCAGTTCTCAAGAAAGCCATTATCTCTCGCTTACAGGAAACCACCAGGTTTATGTGAAAGATGAAGGTAAGCTAATTCCAAGAGAAGCTAAAGATGTTGAGGTAGGCAACTTAATTCCAGTTCTTAAGGGAAGGGATGTTACATTCTTACCAGTCGTGAAAGTAGAGAAATTAAAATACAAAGGGAAAGTCTTCAATGTAGTTCCAAATGACACGACGAAAGTTATTTTCGTAAGGACTTTGGAGAATGAAAGTAGAAAACTAATAGATGATCCTCTTCTTACCATTGACCCAATGATAATAATTCCAAAACCATTGACTGCTTATGTAGATTGGTTGGCAGTTTCTGTTACCTATAAACTTAAGGTTTCTGAATCTGCTTCTCAGAACTATACAAATTTCTCAAATATCTATTTGGTTGATGATGGGAGCTTGAGAAAGGTAGTTGGTATGAGTGCTGGGACAATTAGATATTCAGTAGAATTCTACGCCTGGAATCCGCTGATAAAAGTGAAAGTATTTAGTAACTTAGAGAGATCTGCTATTGAAAGTACTTGGAACTTGAGAACCGATGGAACAGACGATGTTCTCTTATATCTAAAGGATAAACTAAGGTTTATTCCACTTAATTTAAGCTTTAAGGATGTTGAATTTAAAGGCAATTTATTAGTCCTTGGGAAGGGAGATCATAATTCGATCCTTGGAGTTCTAGTTAGGGCGGACTCAATAGTGCCAAGCAATGACTTTCTTAAAGTGAATGGAAGTAGTATAAGTATAAAATTGAGAAATGATGGGGAATTTTATTTCATCGTCCTTGATGGAAAAGAGCAGGAGCTCCAAGAATTTGTGAATTCTTTAAATAAGATGAGATATACGATAAGCAACTACAAAATATTCTTGAAATTTGTTAAGAAAGGGCAGATACTTGTAGTTAGCTAGTAGGTGAGGAAGGATATTTCCTCTTTATTTAAATTGAGGTCCTCAGCTAGGAGTCTTGACATCTTCTTACTATTCTTAAAAATAAACTTGAGCATGAATCCATAGTACTTATAAGCATTCTCACTAGAGACATGACATTTCTCCGAAATCTTATCGCTTATAGATCTCAATATTTCTCTAAATTTCTTAGTCTCCCACATCCTCACAATTTTCGAGGGGCTCTTGAATGAGGTGAATTTTCTATAGGTTTCTTTCTTAGCTATACAAACACCACCAGTAGCTAGAATTGAAGCGTAGAGTTGAAATCTATAATATTGAGTTCTCCTCACTCTACCGAGGAAAACATCAGCCTTAGATAAATAATCATACGCTTTAGCAATCTCCTCTGGTTTCTCGTACTCTCTGCTTATATTTTCTCCAATCCAAAGAATTAACTCACTTAAGTCCTTATCTAGATTTTCCGGAGCTCTCAAGGCTGTTAATAAGCTCTTTCCTTTGAAAATCATCCCAAGAGCTTCAAATATATTCTTCTCCCTATCTCTATAGCTGAGCAATAAATCCTCTTCCTTTACTACCTTCCTCCCATAAGAAACCATCTCAAGGTCATTTATTGCACTCCTAGCATCGCCTTTAGAAAAGGTTATGATTAAATCCAGAGCTGAAGGTTCAAATTTGATCCCTTCCTTCTTGCAAATCCTCTCCAGGATTTTCCTTAAGTCTCTTTTCCCAAGTTTTTTAAACTCGACTAACTCTACATAGTTCCTCAACCCCCTTAACTTAGGATTATATGGATCATTTGCTGTTAGGATTATGGGATAATTTGTCGCTTGTATAATCTTTATTACCTCAGAAACTCCTCCCCTATCTTCTCTCCCTTGAATACCATCTATCTCATCGAGCAGAATTAGTTTTGGTCTACCACTCAAACTTCTTTGAGCAACAGCGTTCCCAATTACTTTCCTTATCTCCCTAGCATCCCTCTTATCGCTAGCATTCAACTCTATTAAATCATATTTCAAATCTCTAGCTAGAGCTCTTACTAAGCATGTTTTTCCAGTTCCTGGAGGACCGTAGAGAAGTAGCGCTTTCACTCTCTCCTTCCCAAAATTCCTCAAGAAGCTCAGGACTCTCTTGACAGCTTTCTCCTGATTTACAAATTCCTTCAGACTTCTGGGAGCATACTTAACTGCGAAGCTCATTTCTTCAAAGAACTACCAATTAAATAGAACTGAGCGAGCAAGGCCTCTATCTGAAGAAACTCATCAGCTCCCTCAACAATCCTGAATTCATAATCTCCGATAGTCTCTATGAGCTTTATTTTCGCCTCGTCAGGAACGTCTAGAGTTAGCACATATCTTTGGATTAATTTGACCGCATCTATGCCGGAGATGCCATATTTTATCATAGTTGAGATCATCTTCTTCTTAGCCTCTTCGAATTTCCCCTTCAAGGCAAGTTCCAAGATCTCCTTAATCTCTTTCGGCTTAGCAAATCCTGCGACCTCGTAAACTACATCTTCATCAATCCTCTTAGAGAGAGCTGCACATGCTTGGAGGATATTAACAGCTCTCCTCGCATCCCCCTCGCTAACTTCATAAATAGCTTTCAATGCCTCCTTATCAATCTTCAAATTCTCAGCTTGGGCAATCCTCTTTATATATTTCTCTATCGCTTTTTCATCTAGTGGTTTAAATCTGAAGATTGCGCACCTACTTTGAATTGGTTCGATTATTTTTGAGGAATAATTACAAGAGAGGATGAATCTTGCAGTTGCTGTGAAATTCTCCATAGTTCTCCTCAATGCTTGTTGAGCATCCCTAGTTAAAGCATCAGCTTCATCTAGAAGAATTATCTTAAAAGGCACGTCCCCAAGTGGCTTGGTTCTAGCAAAGTCCTTAACTTTCGTTCTTATAGTATCTATTCCCCTTTCATCAGAAGCATTTAACTCGAGTAAGTTCTCCCTCCACTTATCCTTAAATAATTTCTTAGCAATTATCAAAGCAAGAGTCGTCTTCCCAACGCCAGGAGGACCTGCGAAAAGTAAGTGAGGTATATTCTTAGATTTAACCATTTCCTTGATCCTTGAGACTACTTCATCTTGACCAACCACTTCACTAAAGTCTTGAGGCCTGTATTTCTCAGTCCATATCTCCAATTCCATAGATATTAACACAATAGAATTGCTTATAAACTTAACTTGATAAAAAGAAGGAAAAAGAAAAAACTCTAAACTTTCTCAGCAAATGCAAAATTCCTCAAAACTTTGGTTATCTTTACTTTAACTTCTTCGCCCTTCCTCGCCTTCGGTATAAAAATAACAAATCCCTCAATCTTTGCTACTCCATCGCCACGCTTTCCAACATTTATTATCTTTACTGTATACTCCTCTCCAACTTTTACAGGTGCAATTTCCATCAATCAAATCGCCAGTCCTTAGAAAACTAA
The DNA here is from genome assembly GCA_964386445.1 of Candidatus Woesearchaeota archaeon. Taxonomy (GTDB): domain Archaea; phylum Nanobdellota; class Nanobdellia; order JAPDLS01; family Haiyanarchaeaceae; genus Haiyanarchaeum. The sequence continues at coordinate 23,814 of CAYLRC010000002.1, read as the reverse complement.
GGACTCATAGAGGGAGAGGTTGCTAAGGTTTTTAACCCTTTCGCTTCGACCATGCCAATCAATTAATGTAAGGTACGCTTCTCTTAGTTCCAGAAGTATTAAAATTGTCGAGGGATTAGTATTGTCATGAAAAATAAAGTTGTAAGATTCGTAGGGATCTATCTCATCTTTATGCTTTTTGCCGTTATAATCAACTTACTCCTCGAAATTGTGTTTAGACTAATTTTCGAAATCCCTGAATCTTTAGACATTTTAGGAATAATTCTATTCTTCTCTGTCTTCAACCTCCTTGGTGCTCTGATATTTTTCTATAAAAGTTATAAAGCGAGAAAGATGGGGCTGTTATCTCTCATATTTGGGCAGATATGTGAATTTGCCTTTATGAGGCCTGAGTGGGTTTTAGGAATCTATGCCTTGGAAATTAGTGGGGAGACAATTCTACCTTTTATCATATCATCTATTCTCTACTGGTTTCCGGCATGGGGAGTGCCCTCTTACTTGATTTTGAATGTCCTGCCAAAATTCGGATTTTGGAAGATAGCATAATCCCAAACGAGCTAGTTTCATAAAAAATTTAAATAATCTTAGTTTTTCCATAGAAGGCATGGATTTTAAGCTTATTGAGCAGGAAATTGCTGAGTTTTGGGAGAAGCATCAGATTTATGAGAAAAGTAAGAAAGGGAAAAGGAAGCTCTTCAGATTCTTAGATGGACCACCTTATGCTTCTGGTTCCATCCATTTGGGCACAGCATTCAATAAAGTGCTTAAGGATTTCATCTTGAGAGTGTTCTCAATGAAAGGTTTCCGTGTCTGGGACAGACCAGGATACGATATGCATGGGCTACCAATTGAAGTAAATGTAGAAAAGAAGTTTGGGATAGAAAATAAGAAGCAAGTTCTAGAGTTTGGGGTTGATAAGTTTATAGAAGAGTGTAAGAAGTTCGCGATAGAGAATATGTGGAGGATGAATAAGGACTTTCAAGAACTTGGTGTTTGGATGGATTGGTCCAATCCCTACAAGACCTTAGATAACAGTTATATAGAGAATGTTTGGTATACTTTGAAATTTGCCTTCGAGAAAGGTTTCCTCTACGAAGGGGATAAAGTCCTCCATTGGTGCTACAGGTGTGCTACAGCTTTAGCTAAACACGAGCTCGAATACAAACAGATAAAAGATACTTCAATTTACGTAAAGTTTAGGATCCTTGGGAAGGAAAAGGAGTTTCTAATAATTTGGACTACAACGCCTTGGACTTTGATCTCGAATCTAGCGGTGATGGTAAACCCGGATGAAGATTACGTTAGGATTAAGGTAGGGGAAGAAATCTGGATTTTGGCTAAGGAAAGGTTAGATTTACTCAACAAGTTGAATTTGGGTTATGAAGTCCTTGAGGAATTTAAGGGATCTCGATTGGAGGGAGTTAAGTATGAATACCCCCTTTTAGAGGAAGTTGGGAAACATAAGGAGCTTGAAGAGAAATTCGATGCTCACAAGGTGATTTTGAGTAAGGAATATGTAAATGTAGAGGAAGGGACTGGATTAGTTCACTGTGCTCCTGGATGTGGACCGGAGGATTTTGAAGTTGGGAAGAAATATGGATTGCCTCCATTCTCTCCAGTAGATGAGAATGGTTTATTCACTGAGGATGCGGGGTTATTCTCTGGGAAGCTAGTTAAAGGGGAGGTAGAGCGTGAGATTGTAAGCAAGTTAGAGGAAAAAGGCCTATTGGTTCTAGAAGAGGAAGTAACCCATGAATATCCTCACTGTTGGAGGTGTAAGAAAGCTGTTATCTTCAGAGCGACTAAGCAATGGTTCTTAAAAGTTAGCTCCTTGAAGGAGGAGATACTAAAGGAAAATGAAAAGGTTAAGTGGATCCCTAGATGGGCTAAGACTTGGTTCGATTCCTGGATTTCCCAGCTCGAGGATTGGTGTGTCTCTAGGCAAAGATTTTGGGGGATACCATTACCAATCTTCAAATGCGAGTCTTGTGGTAAGATTATTGTTGTTGGAAGCAAGAAGGAACTAGAGGAATTGAGTAAGAAGAAAGTAAAGGATTTGCACATTCCTGAAGTTGATAACCTCTCGATAGACTGCGAATGCGGAGGGAAAATGAGGAGGGTTAGTGGAGTAGCAGATGTTTGGATCGATTCTGGCTCCGCTCCTTGGGCTTCAGTAGATTATCTAAACAATAGAAAACTCTTCGAAAAGCTATTTCCCTATGATCTAATCTTGGAAGGAAAGGACCAAATTAGAGGTTGGTTTAATTCCCTATTCTGCCTCTCGATGCTCCTCTTCAGATCCGCACCATTCAAGAATGTGTACATGCATGGTTTCTTCACTGATGAGAAGGGGAGGGAGATGCATAAATCTTTAGGTAACTATGTCGAGCCCAAAGAAGTGATTTCCAGATATGGGAGGGATGTCTTCAGACTTTACTGCTTAACTAAAAGTAGTTCTGGGGAGGATATAAAATTAGTCTGGAAGGAGCTTGATGAAACTTTAAGAAACCTCAACATCTTCTGGAATCTACACTTCTTTATCCTCAAATATGCTAAGTTCTTTAACCTGAAGCTAGATGGAAAGTTTAAGGACAAGGACTTGAAGACAGAAGATAAGTGGATCTTATCTACGTTTTACTCGACTCTCGAATCTGTTGAGAAATTCTTAGAGGAGTTTGAGCTCCCTAGAGCTGTCGGGTTAATGGTTGATTTTTATCTAGAGAAGCTCAGCAGGGGATATATTCACTTGATAAGAGAAGATATTCATGAGCCTGAGAGGGCGAGAGTTTGTCTGAATGTCATATATCATGTGTATAAGAACTTACTGAAGTTGTTGGCTCCAGCCATACCATTTACGACTGAAAAGATCTATCAAGACTTGAAAGAAGTTTCCAAAGATCTGAAGGAATCCGTACATCTCGAGAAATGGCCAAGGATCCAGAAAAGGTATAGAAAAGTTAGCCTAGAGAAGGAATTTGAGGAGGTAGAGTTACTAATAGATGAGGTTTTAGCTCTGAGAGATGCTGCCAAGCTCAGGTTAAGGCAACCACTAAAGGAGCTTATATTAGTCTGCGATAGAAAGAGGAGTAGGATTTTCTCAAGAAATGCTGAACTCTTGAAGAAGGCGCTCAACATCAAAAATTTGAACTGTATGAATATTAAAGAATTCGAAAATTTGTTCGGGAGGAAAAAGAGGTTTGTAGTGAATTTCGAAGCTGTATCTAAAAAATTCTCGAAGAGGGTTGTAGCTGAAATAATAAGGAGGATCTTAGAGAAAAGTTATGAGGATATTAAAAAATCGTTGAGAGATTTTGAGAAGGTTGAGATAAAGTTAGATAGTGGAGAAATTGTTGAATTGGGGAAGGAAGATTTATTGGAGAATTATATATTGCCAAAGAATTATCTCCAAAAGTCCTCAAAGCTTGGCCTAATAGTCCTCAATACAGAGCTCACAAAGGAATTGAGGATGGAAGGGTTAGTTAGAGAGTTGCTCAGGAGTGTGCAAGCTGAGAGGAAGAGGATGGGATTTGAGAAGGAGGATAAAGCCCTCCTTTATATAGATGCACCTGAGGAAATTAGGGAATTCATCCTTAAATTCAAAGAATTGTTCAGGAAGAGGACAAATTGTGAGCTTAATTTTGTTTCAGGAGTAGGGGGAAAGGAGCTCAAATATGATGAGTTCAAAATAAATTTTGCCCTGAAAAAGAGTTTATAAGTTTTACGGTCTTTTTCTAAATCTGGGGGTGCGAATGAAAGTCAAAGGGAGGAATATAAAAGTTGAGAATGTAGTAGCATCAGCCGATCTCCATGCTGAGATTCCACTTGAAAAAGTTGCTTCCACTCTACCAAACACAGAGTATAATCCTGAGCAGTTTCCCGGATTGGTTCTTAGATTAAAGAAGATGGGGATAACAGCACTAGTTTTCTCCTCTGGGAAGATTGTGTGCACTGGGGCAAGGAATGAAAGAGGTGTTAGGGAAGGGGTTCGAGGGATTATAAGGGAATTGAGGAAAGTGAAAATTCCCCTCAAGAAAAAACCTGACATTAAAATTCAGAACATAGTAGCATCAGGAAACCTCAACATGAAATTGAACTTGAATTCATTAGCCTTTAAATTAGAGAATGCAGAGTATGAACCTGAGCAATTTCCTGGGCTAGTATATCACTTACCTAATTCGAACATAACATTCCTCCTCTTCAGCGCTGGGAAGATTGTGTGCACTGGGGCAAGGAGTGAGAGGGAGATAAAAAAGGCTGTAGAAACCCTAATCAGGACTCTAAAGAAGGTAAAGTGAAGGATAACTCCGTAAAAACGAATAAAAATGGAAGATCGGGAGATTGTGGAGAAGTTTGTAGAATTCTTGACTACTTACTCCTACGACTCACTTTCTAGATGTGTGGAGAAGGGAGAGAAGAGCATAAAGATCGATTTTAAGAAATTAGATTTATATCTCCCAGAAATAGCGGATCAGCTACTAGAGGAGCCAAAAAGGATTATAGAGCTATTCAAACAGGGTTTAAAGGAAATTGACGTTCCTCTTGAGGAAGACATAGAAATAAGATTTTATAATTTACCTGAGACGAGCTTTGTGAAGATTAAAGACATTAGGAGCAAGCACATAAATAAGCTGATATACATTGAAGGAATAGTTAGGCAGACAAGTGAAGTAAGGCCAGTTGCTTCTATGATAACTTATGAATGTACATCTTGCGGAACTTTAATTGATGTCAAGCTTGAGGAAAGGCTAACTAAGAGGGAACCAGCCATCTGTCCTCATTGTGGTAGGAGAGGTAGGTTTATTATGAGGTCTCAGAAATTGATTGATACACAAAGAATAGTTATCGAGGAATCTCCAGAACTCTTGGAAGGAGGAGAACAGGCGAAGAGGATATCTGTATTCTTGCACAAAGATTTGGTTGATCCAGAGATTGTTAAGAAAGCTTGTCCGGGTAACAAAGTCAGGGTTATAGGTATTGTAATGGAAGTTCCTATAGTGATGAAGAAAACTGGAACTATAAGATACGATTTGATAATAGAAGCGAATAACTTTGAGCCTATCCAACAGGAATTTGAGGAGATAGAGATAAGCGAAGAAGATGAGAAAAAGATAAAGGAATTGGCTAAGAGGAAAGACATTTACAAGATTTTGAGAGATTCAATAGCTCCAACCATCGTTGGGTACAAGGTCATAAAAGAAGCAATTTTGCTCCAGCTCTTTGGTGGGATCAGAAAGGAATTACCAGATGGTACCACGAGGCGTGGAGACATTCACGTACTTTTGGTTGGTGACCCAGGAGTTGCTAAGAGTCAATTACTCAGACATGTAGCAGCCCTAGCTCCTAAAGCTAGGTACGTAACTGGGAAAGGTACTTCAGCAGCCGGATTAACTGCAGCTGTTGTTAAAGATGAGTTCTTAAGGGGTTGGAGTCTAGAAGCTGGAGCCTTAGTTCTAGCTAATAGGGGGATATGTGTAATAGATGAAATAGATAAGATGAGTAAGGAGGATAGAGAAGCAATGCACGAAGCATTGGAGCAACAGACGGTTAGCATAGCCAAGGCTAACATCCAAGCAACTCTAAATGCTCAAACAACGGTTCTAGCTGCTGCAAACCCTAAGCTTGGAAGGTTTGATCCTTACTTACCTATTCCCGATCAAATTAACCTCCCACCTACTCTGATAAATAGATTTGATTTGATCTTCACGATTAGAGATATCCCTGAGAAGGATAAAGATGAGGTAATAGCAGAACATATGCTTAGAGTTGCTAGAGAACCTGAGAAAACAAAACCATTGGTAGATCCCGAATTAATGAGGAAGTACATAGCCTATGCTAAGCAAAATTGCTTCCCAAAACTGACTAAGGGAGCAATGGAAGAATTGAAGAATTTCTACATAAGTCTTAGGAGTAAGCATGCAACAAGTGGTGAGGAGGTTAGGCCAATTCCTATCTCTCCAAGGCAGTTAGAAGCTCTAGTTAGGCTAGCTGAAGCGAGCGCTAGGGTAAGGTTGAGTAATAAAGTTGGGAGGGCTGATGCTAAAAGGGCTATAAAGCTCCTGACTTATTGTTTAAGGCAAGTGGGCATAGAACCTGAAACTGGGGAGATAGATATAGATAGGATAGTAACTGGGATAAGCGCAGTTCAGAGGAGTAGGATAATCACGATAAAAAATGTGATAGCTAATCTCGAGAGTAAATATGGGGAAATGGTACCCATATCTGAGGTAATAGAGGAAGCTAAGAAGTTTAACATAGAGGAGGGGAGGGTAGAAGAGATATTGGATAGGATGAGGAGAGAAGGAGAAATTTACGAGCCAAAGCCAGGATTCATAAGGAGACTAACTAAAGTGTGATAAAGTTGTTCACGAAGAAGCCAATTGCTTATAAACTTTGGATAAGAGATTTGGTGAATGGTAAGATAAATGAGGGAGAAAGGTGTGTAGAGGTTAGGGATCTTAAGGTAAAAAAAGCGAGGATCTTAGGAAGCGTCATAAGGAAGTATGAGAGTGAAGATGGTAAATATGCATTTATCGTCTTGGATGATGGTTCATCGAGTATAAGGATCAAAGCGTTTAGGGAAAGTGTTCCAGAACTCAAGAAGGTAAAAGTTGGTGATATACTCGATGTGATCGGGAGAGTGAGATTCAAAGATTCTGAGATTTACTTGGTTCCGGAGATAATTACGAAAATAAGAGATCCTAATTGGGAGATTGTTAGGAAACTTGAGCTCCTCAGGCTTGATAAGTTGAGGAGAAAAGGGCATGGTGGTGTAGAGATCCTGGAGGAAGTAGTTGAGGATGTTTATACGAAGGTTATAAAAGGGATAAGAGAATTAGATTCGGGGGAGGGTGTGGAAGTGGAGGAGTTGTCAAAGAAGCTAAAGCTCTCGAAGGAGGAGTGCGAAAAGATAATTAAGGAGCTTTTAGTGAGAGGTGAAATCTATGAACCAAAACCAAGAAAGTATAAAATCCTCGAGTGAATACGAAAGTTGGTTAGAGAGAGCATATGGGAAAATTTCGAAGAGGGAAATTAAGAGTAGGTTCAAGATACCTAAAGTCAATTCTTGGATCCAAGGCAATAAGACTATTCTAACAAACTTGAAGCAAATTGCAAATTATTTGAATAGGGATCCAAATCACCTTCTCAAATATTTGTTAAAAGAACTTGCGACTGCAGGAGAGTTCGATGGGAGTAAAGTAACCTTCGTTGGGAAATTTGGTGAATCAATTTTGAATCAAAAAATTGAGAAGTATGTTGAGGAATTTGTTAAGTGTAGGGAATGTAAAAGTCCAGATACTAAGCTCTTAAAGGAGGATAGAATCCAATTCCTCCAATGTCTCGCTTGCGGGGCGAAGTATCCCGTAAGGAGGATAAAGTAAATGAGGAAAAGCGAGGGAAAATTCTACCTGAAGGTTCATGAAGTGATTTACCATGGAATTAAGGAATATCTTGTTGCTGTTTGTGATGAGGAAATTCTTGGGAAGACCTTTGAGGGAAAGAAGTTCAAAATCTTCGTAAATCCCAGATTCTATAAGGGGAAAATAGCAACCGAGGAAGAAGTCTTAGAAGAACTTAGTAAGGCTACGATAGCAAACTTAGTTGGGGAGAGGATAGTTAAATTAGCTGTAGAGAAGGAATTTGTTGGGAAGGAAAATGTAATAAAGATTAAAGGAGTACCTCATGCTCAGTTCTTAGTTCTCAAGTGATTTTAGGTTAATTTTATAAGAGGAGAGTTATTCTCCATCTTTTATGGAAAAAGAAGTAAGGGAAAAAATAAGACTCCCGAAGGATGATGAAGTATTTGGAATAGTTGAGCAACATGTAGGTGCATGTAGGATGTATGTTAAATGTGATGATGGTAAGATAAGGTTGTGTAGGATCCCTGGAAGATTGATGCGTAGGATGTGGGTTAAGGAGAGAGATTTAGTCATAGTCAAGCCTTGGGAAATTCAAGGAGATAAGAGGGGAGACATAATTCATAGATATACGAGTACTGAAGCATCTTGGATAAAGAGGAAGGGATTGCTTAAGCATATAGCTGAAGACCTGTGATTTCTATGAAACTTAAAGAAGAGTTCAAAGTAGATAAAGAAGTATTTACCAAAGCAACAGAGAAAACTCTCTATAAACTAGCTAATGCTGGTTATCTGGACGTACTTGAGGGAGTAATCTCTACTGGGAAAGAAGCAAATGTATTCAGGGGGAAATGTAGGGGGAAATATGTTGCTGTCAAGATTTATAGAATAGAAACTTTAGAGTTCAACAAGCTGATCCATTACTTGAGAGGGGATCCAAGATTTGTAGTTAGGGAAACGAAAAGACAGATGGTCTATACTTGGACGAGGAAGGAGTACAAGAATTTGATTTTAGCTAGGGAAGCTGGAGTAAGGGTTCCGGAACCCATAGCATGTAGAAACAATGTCTTGATAATGGAGTTTATAGGAAGTGAAGATGGTGTACCTGCTTTACCAGCTAAATATATGAAACCCGAAGATCCTGAGAAGTGGTATAAGGAAATTTTAGATTCTATAAAAAAACTTTATAGGAAGAGATTCGTTCATGGGGATATAAGCGAGTACAATGTCCTTAACTTGAATGAAGAGCCAGTAATAATAGATATATCTCAGGGTGTTGTACTCGATCATCCAATGGCTGAAGAAATGTTAAGGAGAGACATAAAGAATGTGTTGAGGTGGTTTAAGTCCCTTGGGGTCAAGACTGAGGATTTCGACTCAGTTTATAGGTGGATTAAGAATGTTTGAGTATAAGTTGAAAATTCCAAAGGCAAGGGTAAACGTTTTGATAGGAAAGGAAGGGAGGGACAAGAAGAGGATAGAGGAAGAGCTCAACGTCAAGATAGAAATCAAAGGAAATGAAATAACCATTAAAGGTGAGGACTCATTAAACTCTTGGACTGCTCAAAGGATAGTCAAAGCTATAGCAAGAGGTTTCTCCCCTCAAGTTGCCTTGCTTCTAAAGAACGAGAATTACGTATTCGACTTGCTTGATATAAAGGATTGGGTAGGTAGATCTAAGAAAGCTTTAGTTAGGCTAAAAGGCAGGGTAATTGGGAGGGAGGGGAAAGCTAAGAAAACCATTGAAGAAATGTGTAATGTCCACATCTCAATCTATGGAAAAACTATAGCAATAATTGGAAAAGCTTATAATGTAGACCTTGCTAGAAAAGCAATTGTGAGGTTGTTGGAAGGAGCTAAACATTCGACAGTTTATAGGATGTTGGAAAAGAACAGGAGAAAGTTGAAGATGAGTGATCTATCATGGTAGAAATTGCTGAGGAGGTTGCGAAGAAGTATAAGGAGGTTAGCATAGCCGAATTTTTCGAGAAAAATAGACACTTGCTTGGTTTCGATTCGAGAGTTAAATCCATATTGACTTGTGTAAAAGAAGCTGTTGAGAATAGTATCGACGCTATCGAGGAGCTGAATTACATGAGGATGAAAAAAGGAAAAGATATTATTGGTGGTGAAGTTCTCGTGGAGATCAAGAGGGTAGAGAGTATCTATGATCTGTATGAGGATAATACTGTTGTTGGAGAACTAGTCCATAGGGGTAGGAGCTTCTCAGCCATCTTTAAGGAAAATAAGTTCGAAATGAAGAAAAGGAAGAAAGGGGAAATTTTGCTTCAAAGTTTGGACAGGAAGAAGAAGATGCACATAGTGATAAAGGATAGGCCGAAAGTTATGGTAGATGGTAAGGAAATTAGGATAAGGCTGAGGACAACAAAATACAAGATTGTTGTCGAGGACAATGGGCATGGCATAGTGAAGCAACACATTCCAAAGATTTTTGGGAAGTTCCTGTATGGCTCGAGATTTCATGCTTATAGACAATCTCGCGGTCAGCAAGGTATAGGAATTCACTCTGTTGTCCTCTATGCCCAATTAACAACTGGAAAGCCAACTAAAGTGACTTCGAGAATTTCGGAAAGGTCCCCAGCTTACTTTATGGAGATAATGATAGATGTAGCGAAGAATGAGCCGAAGATAATTAACGAAGGGATAGACGAAAATTTTAAGAGACCTCACGGGACGAGAGTCGAGTTTGAAGTTGAGGGTACCTACATCAAAAGTGGAAAGTTCTCCGTCCTTAATTATTTAAAATACACAAATCTCGCAAACCCACATATCCAAATAATCTTCAAAGATCCATATGGAGAAAAGTTCGTCTTCAAAAGGAAGACAAAGGAATTCCCTCCTGAACCCAAGACCATAAAACCTCATCCTCATGGGGTAGAGCTGGGCATATTATTGAGGATGTTGAAAAATACGAGGGCTAGAACTTTGATCGGGTTCCTTACTACAGAATTCTGCAAGGTTGGAAAAGGAAGTGCTAAACAAATATTGAGACTGGCTAAGCTTAAGGATAAGAATCCAAGGGAATTGGATAGGAAGGAAGCCGAAAGCTTATTGAAAGCTATGCAGAGAGTCAAGCTCCAAAGACCTCCAACTGATTGTTTATCCCCAATAGGAGCTGAGAATATAGAAAAAAGTTTAAAGGCTGAAACCAATGCTGAGTACGTCTGTGCAGTTACTAGGGAACCAAACGTCTATAGGGGGATACCATTCTTGGTTGAAGTTGGCTTAGCTTACGATGAGAAGTTTGGGGACTTTACGCTAATAAGATTTGCAAATAAGATCCCACTGCTCTTCGACATGAGCGCGTGTGCCATAACTAAGGCTGTGCAGAGGGTTAGATGGAAAAGCTACGGAATTAATGAAGCTTCTAACGGTATGCCGGAAAAAAACCTCATTTTGCTTGTTCATGTAGCAAGTGTTTGGATTCCCTACACGAGCGAGGGGAAAACTGCAATTGCAGGCTATCCTGTAATAATAAGGGAGATAAAGCTTGGTTTGCAAGAGTGCGCTAGGAAATTATCAAGATATTTAAGTGGGAAGAGGAGGATTTATGAGAGGAAGCTCAGGTTGAGTATTTTTGAGAGGTATTTGCCGGAAGTTGCTAAGGCTACTGCTCAGCTTGTTGGCAAAGATGAAAAGGAAATATATAAGAAATTCGAGGCCTTCCTAAAGAGTGGGGAAAATGAAAAAGGTAGTGTTAAAAAAGCTTGAGGATTTGGGGAAGGAAGTAATTGAAAAATTGGAGAAAGGGGAAAATCCCTACATAGAAATACCTGTAAGAGGACTATCTAACGTGATATACGATGAGAAGAGGAGGAGGATAATACTTGGAGACAAAGTACTGAAGAGGTATTTCTTTAATGTGGCTCATGCTAAGAAATTCATGCAAACCTTCTTAGTTGCAGCATTCTGTAAAAATTTACTGGAGGAGAATATTCACGCAAGCCTTAGGGAAACTTTCTACAGCTTGAAGAGGACCTTACCAAACTCTAAGGAAAACACTTTTGATACCCAGGATGAAAGTGATCCAGTGATTGTAGATTTGGAAGTAACCTTAGATGTCTTGAGGGAACAACTCCACATAAATGCTGATGCTAGAGGTAGATTGGTTGGGGATCTAGTAATTAAGGATAGGGGAGATGTGATTGATTGTTCAAAACTTGGCTCCGGAGGTTGGTTCATCCCAAGCAATGTCGAGGATATAGAATTCGAGAAGATAAATGCGAAGTTCGTTCTCGTAGTAGAGAAGGTAGGTGCATTCGAGAGATTGCATGAGGATGGATTTTGGAGGAAGCATAAGTGCATACTAATTGGTACTGTTGGTCAGCCAGCTAGAGGATGTAGGAGGATGATTCAAAGGTTAGCTTATGAATTTGGTTTACCTGTCTACGTCTTTGTTGATGCTGACCCATATGGATGGTATATATATTCAGTTATAAAGTACGGTTCTATGAGTCTAGCTCATATAAGTGATAGATTAGGGACTCAAACAGCGAAATTCATAGGATTGACAATTTCAGACATAGAAAAGTACAATCTAAAAAATTATACAATTAAGGCTAGGGACGTAGACATAAAGCGAGCTAAGGAATTGCTGAAATATCAATGGTTTAAGTCTAAGGAATGGCAAAGGGAAATAAACTTGATGATAAAGAAAGGTATTAAAGCTGAGCTAGAGGCTCTAGCAAGTAAGGGGTTAAGATTCGTAAGCGACAAATATTTGCCTGAGAAGATAAAGAACAAGGAGTTCTTGGACTAAATTTTTAAATCGAAAAATCTTTTTCTTTAAGAGCCCGGGTAGCTCAGCTGGTAGAGCGCACGGCTGTTAACCGTGTGGTCAAGGGTTCGAATCCCTTCCCGGGCGAGATTTTCTTCTTTCTTATTCCTAAACTATGGTCCTGCTTACAGGTGATGGAATCCCTTCGTAGAATTTAAAAATCAGAACTTTCACTAAAATTTAGTGCCCCGCTAGTCTAGCCAGGTCAAGGATCCAGGCCTTTCGTTCCCGGAACGAAAGATCTGACTTAATGATGATCTAGAGAAGAAAGCCTGGGACCCGGGTTCAAATCCCGGGCGGGGCAGAAGTTTTTCTTATTTCCCTAAAATTGCGGATTTGATATCATGAGTTAATTGAGAAAATAAAATTAGGTTAATGCAAAGGATTAAAAGTCATCGATCCCCTTATCCTTATTATGCATAAGCCCAGTGATTTTAGGAGAATTTATCTTTTCGACTATGAATTCCGAGAATCCAAGAGCCTTGAGGATGTCCTCGAGAAATTGAAAGGTAAATTCGAATTTCTGAAAGTTGAGGATTTTCGGGAAATTATTAATCAAGCTAAGGAAAAAGGATTCATCGCAAGGGATTTTGAAGATGCTATTGTGATGAGAAGTTTAGCAGTCGAACCTCCGATGGTTTATTTCATCTTGTTCCATGAAAGTGAGAAGGGAGGGAGGATATTGCTCTTAGAAACGAAGGATAGCTGGTATACCCATGAGAAGATATTGTTATCGATGCGCTCCTATAGTAGGAATGCTGGAATTAACTGTAAGTATATCAAACTTGGACAATTTTTTAAAGAATAGACATTTTATACCTCTTATTCATGATAACAAAGTTCTCAGGAGAGGAGAGAGATTATGAAAGTGTATTTTCCAGCTTAAATTCCGAAGTAAAGGCGAGCTTCCTACTCCTCTTAGGGAGCGAATGGAAGAGAACAGTCGAGCTCGAGAAAGAGGTTCTGAGTATTTTAGGTGAAGAACCTAATTTTTCTGTGAAGAGTCTATTTAAGAGTAGCTCCAAATTATTTTCCAAATTTGGTTTTGTTGAGAGGAAAGTGGGAACTGAGAAACTCAGACCAGCTGAGTATTGGATATTAACTGAAAAAGGGGAAAATTTACTCAAACCTGTTGCTGCAAAAGCAATTGATACTATTACTGAACTTAACGTAAGCTTATACAAAATTATGGGTAGAGCAACTTTAGGAGGGAGAAAATCGTCTACCTTGAATTCAATTAAAATTTTAACTTATCTCTATGAGAGGGGAAGGAGTAGCTTAGAAAATCTAGCGAGAGAGGTGGAGAGCAGTAGCACGAATATTTATTCTCATCTCACAAGAATGGCAGAAGCTTCTGTCTTAGAACTGGAGAAAGGGGAAAAGACAAAGGGGAAGAAGTTCAGATGGAGTGGTTTCAAAAGTAAGGAAAATATAGTTCCTAGGAAAGGGCTACCGACGCTCACTAAGAAGGTGGTTGAGTTCCTCTCCGAAAATCGATCTAAGTACTTCAGTCCTACGCAGATTGCTAGAAAAATTGATGCACCAGTTTACCCCGTCTGTGGGGTCTTGAAATTCTTGGAAAGGCAAGAAGCAGTGGTAAGTTCTGGGAGAAAGGGTCAAACTTACTATCTGAAATTGAGCGATAAAGGAAAAGAATTCGTAGAGAGATTCATAGAACCAACGATGAGGTTCCTAGATCCAAATACCAACGAGGAGGAGGAAAGGAATTATAGGGAAACTCTGGAAGAATTCCTAGAAGATGAGGAGCTTATGAGATCAAAGATAAAGAAAGCTCTAAGGATATATGAAAATTCTAGATCTCCTAGGAGGAGTATTAAGGAAACCAGGGAAAAGATCTATAAGCTTCTCAGGAAGGAGGAACTAGGAGCTTCTCAAATTGAGGAAAGGCTGAACCTCAGACCGAGGAGTTTCTACTTCTATGCTGGACCTCTCATCAAAAAAGGTTTGATTAAAAAGAAGAAGATTGGGAATCGCGTGCTTTACTCTGCTCTAAGCTGAGTTCCCTGATTATACCTTCTCCTGCTTCTTCAAGATCAATAAGAAAAACTCTCACTTCCAAAATCTTCTCAAGCCTTTCTATCCATTCTGCTTCTTTCAATCCCCCAGAATCACTTTCTTTAATTACATGAGCTAAGCCGCAAATTACAACCCCTCTCCGAAAGTCTTCATCCTTCACCCTTTCATAGAACCTTCTTTCCCTCTCCCTGGCACTCAGTTGAAATTCTCCCTTGGAATAAGGATCTTTTTCTCCAGCTTTCAAAGCTTCAATAAGCGTCTCCCCCGCCTTTATATACTCATCCTTATCCTCTAGGAATATAAGTCTGGAATTCTTCCTAATCCTATTGTAAAATCTCATCCTTTCCCCATACCCTCTTCTCATTATCGTCTCAACTTCCTTCTCGCTGAGTTTTCTACCACATTCCTCCTCCGAAAGCCTGAAGAACTCAGCCCTGTACTTTAATTCCTCTTCTAACCCCCAATCTTCCGGATACTCAACAAAAACTGTATCAGGTTTAATAGATCTTATGAGAGTTTCTTCCATTTCCACTATTCTCTTTAAGATCTTCCTAAATTCCTTCGGTAATCTATGATTATAAAGCTCGTAGTATGGATGAAATTCTCCTATAATCCAAAGTTTCCTCATGAATTTGAGTTCAGATTCACTACTATTTAAAGGTTACTAGCAGAAATTTTTAAATATTCAAAAACCTTCAAATTGGGTATGAGCTATGCTAATAACTTGATCTCTAAACTTAAAGAGCTTGAGGAAGAAGGAAAATTAAGAATCAGTGAAATAAAGTGCAGGGTTAAAATCGAAGCGAAAGTCAAAGGAAGGCCGGCATTCTACACTCAAGGTTTGGAAGAGAAAGAAGTTACTATGATCTCACTTCCACTATCTCCAGAATACGTGAAAGAGAGGAAACTTGAGGACAAAATCGGAACTATTGAAGAGGTTAGCGTAAGTTTTGTGTCCAAAAATTTGGATGAATTCTTAGATGGGAGTATAATCGAAGCAACGGTAGAGAAAGGAGGTAATGTTAGAGTAGGAATTTCATTTTTTCCTCTAGTTGAGAACCCATCACTACTCTACAAATATTTGGCTGATCCATTTTATGAAGAAAGAGTCAAGAAAAAGTTAACCGAGTTAGTCGAAAAAGCTGGGTATCGCAATCCAAAAATATCTCTACCAAGTTCAGAGAATCTAAGAGGAGCAGCGCGCTTCTGGGAGACTAGCATGCAGCTTTAGGGAGTTAATCCAGATGAGGAAAAATCTAGGAAAACTAGTTGAACTTGAGGATCTCGAGAACTTGTTAGTTGTTGGAGATTTGCATGGAGACTACGAGTCATTTAAGGAGATATTGGAACAATTTGAAGGAAGAGGCGAGGGGACTTATATTGTCTTCCTTGGAGATTATGCTGATAGAGGCCCTAATGGGGTTGAGATTCTAGAGGAATTAATGAGGTTGAAAAGCTCCGAGAGAGTTGTGTTGCTGAAGGGAAATCACGAAGATTATTCCCAAGAAGGTTTTCCTAGATTTTCGCCTTGCACCTTAATTCAAGAGGTTGAGCTCAAGATTGGTGACTGGAATTCCTATTTTAAAAGTAAACTAGAACCATTCTTCCGAGATCTCTATTTAGCTGCACTGGTCAACAAGAGGATTTTACTCTTACATGGTGGGATTAGCTCGAGAATAAAAAGTTTAGAAGATCTGAAAAGTCCTACTAGGAGAATTGAGGAAGACGTAATCTGGAGTGACCCAAGCGATGAAGAGGGAGAAGTTCCTAATTGGAGAGGGGCTGGAGTCGAATTTGGTAGAGATGTTACCAAGAAGGTCTTAAGTAGTTTAAATGCTTGCTTGCTAATTAGGAGTCACCAGCCCCGTTTAGCGAGGGATTACATTCATTTTTCCCATGAGAATTTAGTTGTTACTATTTCTTCAACGAGAGTATATGGAGGTGTTCCCCAACTTTTAGATATCCCTGGAGAACGAATTGAGGAGATTTGTAGAAACCCAGTCGAGTTGAAGAAATACGTCTGCTTTTTAAAATAAGTTAGAACGTATCATTTCGTTTATAAGCTTCAATATTTCTTTTCTGAGGATAAGCTGATCTGACTTCCCTAAATTTCCTTCTAGATCAAAATTTACAATCTTCCCCAGGAATTCTCTTGAAGCAGGGTCTGGAAATAGAAAATAATTTACTCTATCCTCTATATCAGGCATATTTAAGAAACAAATATCCAATGACAGCTCGCTTTTAAGATCCTTTAAAATCCTAATAATATCCTCTGTTCTATCTAATATGTTATCGGCTTTATACACTTCTAACTGAGCAATACCAATTTTTTCATTCTTAATTTCCCACCACTTGAAATCATTTCTAATAACTTCCTCGAGATTTTCTTCGATATATTTAGTCTTATATCTTAACATTTCTTCAGCAATTTTCTTTGAAAGAGGAGCTAGTTTTCTCATCTTACTTAAGATCTTTTTATCTCTGAATGTGGTGTTGCGTGTGTTGAGATTTAATGTATTGGAAATTATCGCACAATAGATGAGAGATGCTACTTTCTCACTGGGTTCCTTTCCTACCTCTTCGAATCTCTCAGCTAAAAGGGTAGCCGCAGCTCCTACTAATTCGATTTGGACCCTAGCATTTGGGAATAGTTCCTTAACTTCTTGGGGAGCTACAAATCTATGATCGATAACTTCAATCACCCTACAAGGATCTATTACACTTGGCATTCCTCTCATGGAGGAAGCGTCCACTATTACGAAATTTCCTTCCCATTTGTCCAAGTTCATGAGAGGAGTAATCTTGAGTTCTCTAAGTACAAAGTGAGGTTCGGGCAGTAATGCTCCATAGAAAACTGGAGTAGCTCCATAAAGTTCTGCATATGCGTAAGAGGAAGCAACTCCATCCATATCAGGATTAACTTTAGCTGTGACAAGAGTTTTGCTCACATTTCTTATATGATGGGAGGAAATAAAAACTTCCCGCTCACAAAGTTTTTAATCTACTTCATTCCATTCAGTTATGTGGGCCGGTGGTCTAGAGGTATGACGCTGCCCTCGCACGGCAGAGGCCCCGGGTTCGAATCCCGGCCGGTCCATTATTAAGTATCATCAAAGGATTAGATCGGAAGATGATGATCTCCTAAAAAATCTCACATGATTTTTCTTTACTACTTCTTGTAATGTATTCTAAATTCTTGGTCTTTTCGAGACTACCTCCAAGAAAATCATAAACTTTCCACTTTTCTCATCTCAATTGCCTAGAATTCATTTTGAAAGGTTGAATGAGACTTGAACGTCACACTTACTAACTTCATCTAATTCCTCAACTTTCTTTTTTATCTCGCTAACAAGATAGCCAAGCAGCGGACAAAATGGGACAGTAGGAGAAAATTTCACGATTACGATGCCTGAGCTCTCGATGATTACATCTTTTACGAGATTCATCGATACTATATCAATTCCTGTCTCCGGATCTATAACTTCTTTAAGCTTCTCTAAGACTTTCCCTTTCCTTAACATCTAAATCACGAAAAAAGTTATCCACAACAAGTAAATGAGCACTACTGTCCAAACCAATGAAACTACTATCACATTCCTTCCAGTAGTCTCGAAACCTTCTTTCATTAGTACGTAGCCAGCAAATAATCCTGTGGGTATTGGGTTAAAGATTGCAGCAACGTACCCCAAAAGTTCGAGTGAATCCATAAATCTAAGAGTAAAGGTTGTTTTTAATAAAACTTTCCAAAGCTCAGAAAGAATTTTATGGTTGAATATTGTTGTTTGGATTATGATAATCGTGAAGAAAGGAGACATAACTAAGGAAGAAGTCGATGCTATTGTCAATCCAGCAAACTCTTTGGGTATAATGGGCGGAGGTGTGGCCCTAGCTATCAAGAAAGCTGGAGGAGAAATCATCGAGAAAGAAGCGAGGAAAAATGCTCCAATACCAGTAGGGAAAGCTGTTGCTACGAGTGCCGGGAAATTGAAATGTAAGTATGTAATTCATGCTCCTACTATGGAAAAGCCTGCTATGAGGACGAATGTCGAGAAGGTTAGGTTAGCCGTTAGAGCTGCTCTAAAATTGGCAAGGAAACTCAAGTTAAAGAGCATAGCATTCCCGGGCATGGGTACTGGAGTTGGTGGAGTAAGTTACGAAGATGCTGCAAAGGTGATGATTGAAGAGTGCATGAAATTTAAAGATCTGGAGATTATCCTCGTAGCATTTGATGAAGGGCTTTTCAAAGCCTTCCAGAAATTCTTGCCAAAGGAAAGTTAAATGATTGAAATG
Organism: Candidatus Woesearchaeota archaeon; assembly: GCA_964386445.1. GTDB lineage: Archaea > Nanobdellota > Nanobdellia > JAPDLS01 > Haiyanarchaeaceae > Haiyanarchaeum. The sequence continues at coordinate 5,334 of CAYLRC010000002.1, read as the reverse complement.
AAAGTCTATGTAGGCACCTCAGGTTTTGCATATGGTTGGAATCCTGAGGGAAGCTTTGATTGGTACGCCAAGAACTCCAATCTAAATACTCTGGAGTTAAATGCCTCATTTTACAGGTTCCCTTTCCCTAATCAAGTAAAAGCTTGGGTTAGAAAGACTGAGCTGTTCAATCCCGGACTTAGATGGAGCATTAAAGTCAACAGGTTTGTAACTCATGTTTTTAAGTTTAGTGAAAGGGCACTCTCCACTTGGAGAAAGTTTGAAAGTTTGTTTAAGCCCTTAGATAAATTCGTAGATTTTTATCTCTTCCAACTCCCTCCTTCCCTAACTTCCAAGTTTTCCAGTAAGTTAGAGGATTTCATTAAGAAAGTTGATCTTAAGGAAAGATTTGCTCTCGAGGTTAGGAATTTAAGCTGGTTTGACGAGAAATGGATAAATTGGGCTAAAAAGCTTGGAATAACTTGGGTCAGCGTTGATGCCCCGGACTTCACCAATTTTCCGAGGGAGATTTACTCGACTAATGGGATTGTTTACCTTAGAATGCATGGTAGATTTGATTGGTACTCCCATAATTATAGTGATGAGGAATTGAGGGAGGTACTTGGAAAAATAAGGAGAGTTAAGCCTAAGAGGTGCTACATTTATTTCAATAACGACACAAACATGCTCAGGAATGCTAGGAGGATGTTAGAATTGTTTAAACTAGCGAAGATATATTAGAATTTATTCTTCGCAAAATTTATTTTTAGATTCAAAAATAATTTTTTAAGTGGTCTTCCTCCTATTTGTATGGGGGTGTACCATTGCATCTATTGCCACTGGGTTATAAATAGACCCTTACCCAAGAAGAAGTTTGGAGGACTAGTTGAGTTTCTCTCCAGAGTATTGAAAGAAAAATTTGGGATAAGGGGGATCAAGAGGAAGGTCCTTAAGAATATTCGGAATGCTAAGAAAATCCAGGGGATTGAAAGCGAAGAAATCTACCCGATCTGCAGGTATTGTTTAATTGAAGTGTTCCAGTTGTATGTAAATGAGGAAAATGCTCATAGGGAGCTAGATAAATTTCTAAGAGCTTACGATTTTAAGGGTTCTATAATTTGTTAACAAGTTTTTTATAGAGTAATTATTTGAGAGTCTAAGATGAGAGAAAGATTTTATGGCTCCCTAGCTGTATTAAAGCTACTAAAAGATGGTGCTTCTCCAAAGTTTTCGAAGGAAATTTATGAAGTTGGGAAAAATTTCGTCCCATTGACTAGAAAAGTGTTGAGTGAATTGGAGAAGAACTTAGAGGATAGCTCTCATTGGTGCTATGTAGAAGATACTAAAGTTAGACAAGTGATAGGTCAGAGTTTGAAGGGGAGTAGGATTCCCTACTTCTCTACTTTGCCAGTCCAGTATTGTTGGATGAGAACCGAGGGCAAAACCTCAATTTGTGTAAAGGAAGTTCCAAATGAGCTAAAGGAGATCGAGAAGGCTTTCATTCATTTAGGAAATGGTGGTGACTTAAAAGATACTTCACTAGATGAAGATCTTCCTTTAGATTTTCTTTCTGGGAAAAGCTTAGAGGAAGTCCAGAACCTCGTTCAGGATGACGAGTTGCTTAAGGAAACCTTTAAAGAAAAATTAGGGAAAGTGCCCCTCAGCTTTCTAGGATATGAGATCAGCTGGAGGAAAGGTATTTGTAAACTCGAAGAAGTAGAACCAAGTGCTGCTAGGCAAGTAATGAAATATAAGTCTATTGCTGAAAGTAAAGCTGGGGAAGAGCTATTCCTCTCTTCGAGGATAAGGGCTAATGATTTGGAAGAAGTTAGGAAAAATCTCAGAAGTTTAGAGGATATTTTAGAGCTTCAAGGAAAGCTAGGAGCAATTGCTGGCGGAATAGTCAGTGGTTCTCTGGAAATCTACAAAAGTGATTTTGATCCATTGAGGAATGTTCTTCCAACTTTCTTCTATAATCTAACATCATTTGCTAATCTAGTTGGAGATGATCTAAAGGAGTTTAAGGAAGATTTCAAGAGGGTTGGAGATTCAATTAAGAATCCGGCAAATTCTCTAGCCCTGCTTTTAGTGAAGGAAGGTATGGGAATGCCTAATCTGAAAAAGTTGGAGGAGTTCTTGAACAGCGAGAGAGGTAGAGAAATTTTCGCGGGAATGATGGATTTTTTCTTAGAAAAGTTGAGAGGGGATGTAGAGTTTATTTCTTCTCATGGTTCAGAAGTTGACAGAAAACTTACTTCTTACTCCCTCGGCTTCACCTTCGCTTCTGTGAGCAATAATTTGAAGAAGTTTTCTAGGGAGTTTAAGCTCCAAATTTATCCGAGGGTTGAGGAAGAAGTACTTTGGATGATTAAAAAATTAAAAGAATAGAAAAGGTAAATAGGTTTAGAAGTCGTAACCCCTAATAGTCTTTCTCCCGTTTTTCTTTGCCCTCATTGCTGCACATTCGATCAAGGTGATGACAGTCTTATTCAAAGCGTTAATTGCATCATCTGGAAATCTCATTCCCTTTTTCTTTGCGATTTGCTTGGCAACGCTCTTGACTATCACACTTTTAACTTTAGCTTTCTTCGCCATTAAGACACCCCCGTTTCTTTATTAAACCCATGCTCATTTTTAAACTTTCTCCTATTTATCATGCCAAAATCTCCTAGTTCTAAGGAAAAACCTCTCAAATTCCAATATCCTCTCTAACATCTCCTCCTTTGAGTCGTATTTCCCTAAGAGTATTCTCTTAGCTGTCTTCGGACCAATACCATAAGCTGAAAGGACAAAAAATGCTATCTTCCCATAATTCAAGAAGAGTTCTGAGCTCTCCTCCAATCTATTGTAAGCAATTTTCTCCTCCCTATTTAATTTCCTCCCTACTTTCTTCTTTGTGAGAGCGCTTATCGCTACAAGTTTGTCCTTGTCGTGAACGCATCCTATGGTTCTAGCTCCACATTTGCTGCACTTTAAATCATCCGGTAGATTCTTTAAGGTAAAAGTTCCCATTCTAGTCTTGCAGTTCATACAAACTAAGAATAACTTCCTCCTCAAGATCCTCTCCTCTAGAATTCTTAACACTTCCTTCTTAGCCTCTTCCGACTGGAATAAAGAAAGCTTCGTCTCGAGGCTTAGCTTAGAAAGAGGTGAAAGCTCATTCTTCTGTACTTTTACGATTCTTAACTTCCCTTCTCTCACTCGCTCCAGGATCTCCTTCGTTCTCTCTAAGTCCATCTTCTCATGAAACAACTCTCTAATAGTTTCCTCAAAAACTGGCGTGTCCATGTAAGCCCTAACTAATTTCTTTACCTTAGATTTGGAATAGATTGAAGCCTTGCTGACCACACCAAACCTCCGAGCTACATGGAAGAACCTGTAGAGGAAATTAGTTGAATTTCTGAGAGAAGTCCTTAGAATGTAGCGTAGATGTTCTGGCTTAATCTCTTTAATAACTTTAGCTAGTTCCTCCATACTTCCTGGAAATCTCAAAATTATCCTGTAAGCATCATTTTTCACTGCTACAGTTCCATACCTCGAAGCTATCAAAGCTGAGAGGAGCTCAGCAAGTGTGTTATTAACTTTTGTCCCAAAGAAAGTGAAGATCAGGAAAAAATCCTTGAAACTTTCTATATAAATCTCATCCTCTCTTGGGATGAAGAAATCCTCCTGTCCTTGGATCTCTCTCATCTCCAACTTTTCCTCTAGAGATTTTTGGAGGAGTTCCCTAGCTTTTTGAGCTACTTCAAATGGGACTGGGATCAGTTCTCCTTCCCATCCAGGGATTAGGGGGTCTTGAGTCTTCTCCCTTATGACAAAGATCTTATCCTCTACTAGGTCAACAACCCTCCAAGTCTCTCCCTTTAGGGAAAAGGTTGAACCAATATCTAAATCTGCAACGAACTCTTGGTGGAGGATTCCTATTCCCCTATTGAGTTCCTTATCCACAACTAAATACTGTTTTTCATCTGGGATCATAGAGATATTGTCTAAAAAATAGCGGAGTGCTTTCCTAGTTTTTGATATCCGATCGCCTTCTATCCTTATGAGCCTTATTTCTTCGAGGAATTTGAGAAAGGTCTTGAACTCTGCGAATGAGAGATGGTTAAATGGGTAAGCTCTTTTAATTATTGAGAAAACCTCCTCTATCTTAGGGTCCCTCAGATCTATGCAAATAGCAATTACTTGATTGGCTAGAACATCCAAGGGCTTTCCCTCAATCTTCTGTTTTTCAAGGACTTTTAGGGAAGCTAATTCTCTTATCGCCAAAGCTTCGAAGTAATCCAGCGGATCTATCGTAAATATCAGGCCTCGCGATACACCTCCAACCCTATGAGCACTCCTTCCTATTCTTTGAAGCGCTTTGGTTACTTGCCTTGGGCTCATATATTGAATTACAGTTTCGATGGTACCAATATCTATCCCCAGCTCTAAACTACTCGTGCATATAATTCCATTAATCCTTCCCCTCCTAAACTCCTCTTCGACATTTACCCTAACATCCCTAGCTAGGGAACCATGATGAACTTCAATAGATTGAGCGCCAAGAAGCCTAAATCTCAACCCAAGGACTTCAGCGATTTCCCTAGTATTGACGAAAATCAAAGTAGATCTATGTTTATCAACTATTTCCTTGATCCTCCTAATGCAATAAGCTACTTTGGGTGAAAGGAGCAATTTGGATGCTATCCTCTTATCTTCAAGGCCCGGCTTGGGGTAAATGACTTCAATCTTAAACTCCTTCGGTTCGAAAACACTAATTATTTCAAACTCCCTCTTCCCGAAGAAGAGTTTCCCAACTTCTCTTGGATCTCCTACTGTGGCTGAAATTCCTATTCTCTGATATTCTCCACTAACTTCGGCTAACCTTTCTAGAGCTACGGAAAGCTGGTACCCTCTCTTATTAACCAGTTCATGTACCTCATCTATGATCACAAACTTCAGCTTTCTCAAGTGTTCTCTCAACCTCTTCCCAAATAAAAGGAGTTGTACTGATTCCGGCGTTGTTATCATAACATCCGGCGGACTCTCAGCCTGCAACTTCCTAATATATTGCTTTGTATCCCCATGCCTTATATCAACCTCTATACCAACTTCTTCCCCCAGCTCAACTATCCTTTTGAATATATCCCTATTTAAACTCCTCAATGGGGTTATGTAAAGCAATTGGATTCCTTCTCTCTCTTCTGAGTTTATTATTTTGTGGAAGATGGGTAAAATTGCTGCTAGCGTCTTCCCAAAGCCAGCTGGGGCTATAACCAAGCAATTCTTCCCTTCTAAGATCTTGGGTATGGTTCTCCTTTGAATTGAAGTAGGTATAGAGTACCCTACTTTTTCCAACCACGCCCTAATTCA
>CAYLRC010000001.1:0-36311 GCA_964386445.1 Candidatus Woesearchaeota archaeon | reverse complement strand
GCATGTCCAGGAGACAACGTCTATCAGCCAGAGTGTGACATACCATTAATGGAAGGATATGCGAGTGAAATTCTAGATGGAAGGATTTATACGCTTGCTGATTCCCAAGAGAACAATGTAGGAGGAGCTGACGAAGACCCACTTTTTGGAAGTACTACTTATTACATTGGTAAAGTTTGGTGTTTTGGTACCATGAACATAAACCAAGAAACTGGAGAAATAACTTGCGATGGTTCATCAGTTGGTAACGAAGCTCAAACAGATAGTTTGACTGGGGATATCGAATTTTACGCAGTACAAGAAAGAAACAACCCGAACTTTCTGTGCTCTCAACTTGCAGAGTAAGCGATCTGAGAGGGGTGGACAAGGATGAGATCAGAGATTTTAATTTCCCTAATAGTGACTGGCATAGTAGTTGCTCTAGTTAGTGGAGCAACCTTTGCCTTTTTTAGCGATACTGAGACTAGTACTGGTAATACATTTACAGCGGGAAGTATCGATTTGAAGATCGATTTCGAGTGTCCAGCACCAGGTTGTGGTTGGACTCTAAGGGACTTGGGTGATAATGGAGGAGTCTTCTTTTGGGAGTGTGATATAAAACCAGGTGACTGGGGAGAAGCAACCATCAGTTGGCATGTCTACGGTAACAATGCGTGGGGAAGGTTGAGGTTCGATGTCGTTAATTACGAGAACAATTGCACCGAGCCAGAGAGCGAGGTAGATACAACCTGTGGCTCTCCAGGAACTGGAGAAGGAGAACTAATAGACTACCTGCTCTTTACGGTTTGGATGGATGAGGGAAGTTATGAAGGATGGCAGTGTACAGGAGGAGAGGGAAGCTGTGAGGCAGATCGAGAGGAAGGAGATAACATATTAAATGGTATTGAGGAACCAATTGTTGCTAACAAGTCCTTGAGCGACATAATCGATGATGGTGGGATAGAACTTCCTGTGGAATTGCAAGCTTCCACAACTTACTACTTGGGTGTTGAATGGAGAGTACCAACAGATGCTGGAAACATCATCCAATCCGATTCCCTAGTTGGTAGTATAATCATGGAAGTAGTACAAAGTAAAAACAATCCAAGTCCTTGGCAATAGGAATTGAACTAAATAGACTAAAAACTCCCAAGAATCCTTTCGTTTTTTATTATTTTTTGAATTGAAGAATGAAGGAACTAAGAAATGATGATATAAGTGAAAATAAAGAAAAGTGAAGTTGTGTTTGTGAGCATATTGATCTTTTCTTTAGTTGTAGTTCTCATCTCAAAGGTGGGATCAGAACGCTTCTTAGTCGTCCTCGGGGGAAGTATGTCTCCAACGATAAATATGGGAGATTTGGTAATAGTCAGCCCAACAGATTTTGAGGAAGTAGAAGTAAACGATGTTATTGCATTTAGGGACAGAGACAGAAATATTCCGGTTACGCATAGAGTTGTGAATATCACTGAAGGAGGGCTCATAACTAAAGGTGATGCTAATGAGGATCCAGATCATTGGGTTGTAAAACCAGATGACATAATAGGGAAAGTCTCTTTTACTATACCACTTGTTGGCTATTTCGTTCATTACGCTAGGAGCAAATATGGGTTCATCTTCCTTGTATTGATCCCCGGAATGATAGTAATCTATGGGGAAGTAAGGAACATCCTTACATATTGGAAAGGAAGCAAGACAAAGAAAAAAAGGCGAAGGAAAAAATCTAGGAAAAATCTACTAAGCTCCATATTGATCTTAGTTTTCTCATCAGCTTTACTTCTCCAAAGCACTGTAGTTGGTGGTGCTTTCTTCTTGGATTCTGAAATTAGCCCTAACAATACTTTTAAGGCGACAGAGTGGGAAGAGACAAACCCAATAGAAATTGTTAAATGGTGGTCGGATACAGATTTCAACGAAATTTCTAATTTTAGTTTGGTTATTCAAAACAAGTCAAGTGAGATCATTTCGACGAATCCGGGAGGGTTCTATATTAATATCAAGATTAAGAATCTTCCTGAAGCTACGGCTCTTAACCTAGTTGATGAGATTTCTGGAGAGATCAAAGACACGGGAGATTTTGTGAGATGGCCTCCTAACACAGGTAATCCGCTCCACGTTTACCTGAACGGTAGCGAAGTCACTTCAAAATTTGAGTGGACCTTTGATAATAAAACCTTAAGTTTAGAGTTGAAGGAAAATGAAATCTTAAGCTCCGGAGAGCTTTATATAACACTTCACTTGAAGTATGCGCTAATTGGGAGTAGCTTAAACGATTCTGAGCTAGAACTTTTCCCTCGCATTTATGAGAATGTTGCTAGGGTAACAGTAAATGGGGAAACAGTGGAAAGTCAATTAGTAAATCTCACAGCATTACTGAAGATAGTAGGTTCATGCAACAACAAGAATTCTAGTATGGGAGAACAAAGGGACACGGGCTATGAGAATTCCACCAATTCAATAAGTGCAGATACAGGTAGCGAGAGTTATGAAATTAGTGATGTTTTAGAAGAAGAGTTGAGAGAATTAACGAACAGTACAATAACAAATGAAACTCTAGTGAACGAAACTCTCGTAAACGAAACTCAACAGTTCGTAGGAAACGATATTAATTCGACCTTCGAAGACTGAAACTCCTTGCAGCGAAATTAGATCAAGATTTTTGTCAGAAAGTTTAAATCTCTACAGTGGCTGATATTTTCTTGTATGAAAATATTTGATGTTTTGAACCTCAAAGAAAAAACTCAAACTAAGGACCTCACCTTTTTCATCGCAGGCCTTATTGGAAGTGCCGTACTACTTGCATGGGTGGCAAGTTCTGAAGTTGGGAGAGAATATTCTGGAAGTTTAATCGAGAGTTTACCTCTTGTCATATTCTTAGGGATATTTGGCCTCCTGTTTTTCTATGCGGGTCTGGACGAAATTAAAGAGTATAAGGTAATTCAGAGCTTACCGACTTCAAGGATAAGATCTTTAGCTATTGGCCTAGCCGAGGTGAGTGGTAGGGTAGTGCCTTTCAAAGAAGAGTTAATGGCACCACTTTCCAAAAAGAGATGTGTATATTATAAGTGTGAGGTATACGAATGGAAGAGCTCAGGCAAAAGTAGTGGTTGGAAAAAAGTTGAGGAAGTATCCTCTTATAGACCTTTTTACATTGAGGATAATACTGGTACTGTTCTCGTAGATCCGAAGGGAGCTAAATTTAATTTACCGATAAGTTACTCTTACCAATCTCCCTTCTCCTTAATTCCACCATCTCCTCCTCAAGAAATTTCTGAATTGCTTAAGAGCTTAGGGATAAGTCAAGGTTCTTTCCTCTTTAGGAAGAAATTCAAGGTTGTAGAGGAATGCTTGCCAGTGGGCTCTTCCATATATATCCTAGGATGGGTTGGTGACAATCCATATAAAGAGGAGGCAACGGCTAAATTTGGGTATGAAGATTTGATGATCCAAAAAAGGAAGGGAAGACCATTTATAATCTCAACGGAGAAGGAAAGAAAATTCCTTAGAAAGCTTCTATTAGAATCCGTAACTTTCTTAATAGTGGGTATTACCCTCTTGAGCATTTCTATTTACCTCATAATTTCCTCTTTCTCTCCTTAAACCGGAAAATTTTATAAAGTTCTGAAAATTATCTTCTCTCATGAGTATTTGGTTACTGCTTGGAATTGGAGTTTCTTTGGTTATAATTGCTCTCATCGCAATTTTCGTAATAATTTACAATAATTTCATCAGACTCAGGAGGGATATCGACAGAGCATGGGCTAACATAGATGTAATCCTAAAACAGAGACACGATGAGCTCGGGAAGCTAATTGAGGTTTGCAAAGCTTACATGAAATATGAGAGAGGCATTCTCGAAAAGCTCACAGAACTCAGGAGTCAGTGGATGAAAGCAAGTACTCGAGATGAGCAAACGAAAATTGCTAATGAAATATCAAGAGCAATCAAGGAGCTCTTCGCAGTTGCTGAAAATTATCCAAAGCTTAGAGCGAATGAGAATTTTCTTCAATTACAGGAAAGGATTTCTGGACTTGAGAATGAGCTAGCTGATAGGAGGGAGTTCTACAACGATTGCGTGACTTCCTACAATATAAGATTACAATCGATACCAGATTTGATAGTGGCCAAGCTCATGAAGCTCAAGCCAATGGAGCTTTTCAAAGTTGCTGAAGAGGAGAAGAAGGACGTCGAAATAAAATTTGAGTAATGAGGAAAGAGATTTACACAATAGGCCACAGTACTAGGAGCATCGAGGAGTTCTTAAACATTTTGAAATTTTTTAGAATTCAATTAGTAGTTGATGTTAGGAGATTTCCGACAAGCAAGAAAGTACCTTGGTTTAATAAAGAAAACTTGGAGAAGAGACTTAAAGAACATAACATAGAATATGTTCACTTCCCGAGACTTGGAGGTTTTAGAAAGGGAGGATACCTTGCTTTCTCCAAGAGTGAGGAATTTTCGAAGGCTGTTAGAGAACTGCTTAAAATCATTGGGAGGAAGAAAGCTGCGATAATGTGTACGGAACTGCTTTGGTGGAAATGTCATAGGAAATATATTGCTAACTACCTAACCAAACTTGGCTATAGGGTGATTCATATTTTCGACCAAAGGAGAACTCAAGAACACAAGTTGAGAAATGAGTCCTAAGGTATCTAACGCTCCCAAAATTTACTTGACACTCACCGCTTTGGCAAGCGATCTAGGGTAATCTGGGTCGTAGCCCCTCAAAACAGCAAGCTGATAAGCCAAAATCTGGATTGGTATTATTTGTAGTATCAAGCTCTCGGCATCGCACTCAGGAACCTTTACCCAGAGATCGAAAACTTCATGTCTTTTTGAAGAAATTCCTATAATGTAACCCCCTCTCGATTTTATTTCCATGGCGTTTGAAATGATTTCCTTCTCGTTTTCTTTAGAGACGAAAACTATGCAAGGAGTACCTTCCTCTATCAAAGCTATCGTCCCATGTTTTAATTCCCCACCAGCAAATGCTTCGGCATGAATATAACTAACTTCTTTTATCTTTAGAGCAGCTTCAAGAGCAGTAACATATTGTAAACCTCTCCCAATGAGAAAAATATGCTCCACATCTTTCAGTTTCTCGGCGATTTTGCTTATGAATTCCCTCCTACTTCTCCCAAGAAGCTCAAGGATTTTGGATTTTATGATCTTTGGATTAAAATTCTTTCCAGCTAATTTTGAGTAAAGTTTGAGGAAGATTGCTAATTGAGCTATATACGTTTTTGTTGCAGCAACCCCTATTTCGAATCCGGCATTCATCAACAAAAAATCGTGGCTTTCCCTAGTTAGACTGGACCCATATACATTAACTATAGAAAATATCTTAGCTCCCCTCCTCTTCGCTATCCTAACTGCATCCAGTACATCTGCAGTCTCTCCAGATTGAGAGACAGCAATTACAAGAGTATCCTTGTCTATCAATTGTTCGAAATTTTTGAACTCAGAGGCAATGATAGACTTAGAGAGGATCCCAGCCTTCGCGAGTAAATAACTAGCAGCTAGGGAAGCGTGATAAGAAGTCCCAGCAGCCACGAGGAAAATTTTCTTCGCTCGCTTAATTAAATTCGCTAATTCATTAATCTTCTCCTCATTTCCAGACACTGCTCTTTCGAAAACATCCGCCTGTTCTAAAATTTCCTTGATCATGTAGTGATGATAATTACCTTTTTCATCCTCGCTTACTTCTATGTCTACCTTTTCAATTGGCCTCCGAACATTTACTCCGTCGATTAGATTTTCGATTTTGAATCCATGCTTTTTGAGGATTGCAACATCATAATTCTGGAGGAAGATGAAGTTTTTTGTGTAAGGGAGGAGAGCATAGATATCGCTTGCAGCAAATATCTCGTTGTCATTAATTCCTATCACTAGAGGTGAGTCCTTCCTAATACCAATGATTTTTTCCTCTCTTGGACTAATTGCGAGGATAGCGAAACTCCCTTTAAGCTTCGAGAAGGCTTGTTTGCATGCTTCCTCAAAATTTAAACCCTTGCTAAATTCTTCTATCAAATGAGCAACAACTTCCGTGTCTGTCCCACTCCTAAATTTATGCCCTCTCCCTTCCAAGAACTTCCTCAATTCCAAAGCATTTTCGATGATTCCATTATGGACTACAGCTATCTCTCCAAGACAATCGATATGGGGGTGAGCATTCTCCCTCGTGACTTTTCCATGAGTAGCCCACCTTAGATGACCAATGACTAATCCAGAAGGAGGAGTTGATAAATTCAACCTCTCATGAACTTCCGCTAGCTTCCCAACATCCTTCTTTACTAGGAGCTTCCCATCCTTCACCAAAGCGATTCCTGCAGAATCATAACCTCTATACTCTAAACGTTTCAGACCATCGAAGACGAGTTCAGTCCCATTCCTACTTCCGATGTATCCAATGATACCGCACACTTCTACTCTTCCTCCTCCCAATCGAATAGTTCTTCGATGACAGTACCGCAATCGAGGCAGATTATTTCATTCTTCCAAAGCTTAACCCTTGGGGAGCCACATTCCGGGCAAGTGATCTTCATGCTCACTTTTTGCCTAGCTCTCATGTCTAAGAATCATCTTCAATGATTTAAAAAGACCTCTCAACAACTAATTTCAAATCCTAAAAATGGTTTTTTAGTAAAGTGATCCAAATTTGGAAAAATAAACTCTCTAAGGGAAAAAGAAAGACTTAAGAAGGGAGATTGTTATGATTTGATTTATAATATTAAAAAGATTTTTAAAACATTAATAACCAAGCTCTCAAAATGAGTGCCAAGGAGAAGAAACTTGTATACGAAACTAAGGATGGATTTAGGATGAAGGACATCGTTATTTTTAGTGATCCTTCGAAACTTAAAGCAGTGCTCAACCCTATTAGGTGGAAAATCCTGAAACTGCTTTCAACAAACCCTATGTATCCAAGTCAAATTGCCAATCGTTTAAATTTGCACGAGCAGATAATTTACTATCATATTAATCAACTGAGAAAGAGTGGTTTGATAGAGGTTGAGAAAGAGGAAAGGAAGAGAGGAGGGGTAGCTGTTTATTACAAGACCTCCTTTCCAGCATTCGGGATAGAACTCGATTTTGGAGAAGTAGCATTCCCCTATCCCTTAAGAGGGGCAGTTCCAGAAGCTGCTCGCAGGTTCTTTGCGGAGTTCATTAAAGATGGTGTTTTCAATGGCTATTTAGTTGTCGGCTCCCCCGAACCTCATGGACCCTATGGTAGATATGCTAGAGATGGTCACTACGCAGCTCATCTAGCTATGTTCCTCTCTAAGTTATGCAATAGTTGGAAGGATTTTGTAATAAAGCTGGATGTAGACGTTAAGGCTGAGAAGGAAGAAGGGAATAACTTAATACTCATCGGAGGGCCGGCAACGAATCTTATAACCTCTGAAGTGAACAAATATCTACCAATTAAATTCGATGAAAGAAATTATTGGCTTGGTATAAGGGATGAAGCTGGTAATGTCTACGATGATGATAAAGATGGGGTAATTGCTAAAATTGAAAATCCTTGGAAGAGGGGAAAGAGCATAGTAGTCCTAGCTGGCCTGCGCTTTATAGGAACGAAAGCCTGTGTGATTGGAGTAACGAATTTTCCTGAAAAGGTATTCAAGGATTATAGGGGAGAAAAGAATTGGGCAGTTGTGATCCGTGGCTATGATGCTGATGGGGATGGTAAGATAGATTCAGTTAAATTACTGAGCTAAGATGAGGATTTTAGCCTTCTCCAAGAAGAAGGGGATAGCTTATCTTAAAGTCGATTTCCTAGAAGATCTGCTCACCCTTAAGAGAGTTTTAGATGAGGGTGATGAGGTTGAGGCACTAACGAGGAGGAAGCTAAAGAAGAGTAGCGAGCAGGAAGGAAAAGTTAAGAGAGTAAGAATGAAGATAAGGGTTGAGAAGGTAAAATTGCAGAATGATAGATTGAGGATCCTTGGAAGGATCTTAGAAAGTTCTAAGGAGGAGTTTGTCCCTTTGGGGAGCTACCATACCATCGAGGTCAAAATTGGGAGTAGGTTGAAGATTTACAAGGAAAGATGGTTGGATTATCAAGTTAAGGAAATTCTGAGGGCCCAAGAAATTTCGAAGAAACCCAAACTTTTGCTTTGTGTCTTTAGTTTTGGTGAGGCAGATTTCGCTCTCCTGAGGAACTTCGGATTAGAGCATCTAGGCAGCTTCTCAATGGCTACTCCTCCGAAGGATGCAAAAGAGTATGAGAGCATTAGGAAGAAGTTCTTCAAGGAATTAGCTAGGAAAATAGTTGAGTTGATGAAGAAGAAAGGTGTTGAGGGAGCAATATGTTGTAGTGTTGGAATTTTCAATAAGGACTTAGAGGAAAATCTACCGAAGGAAATTAAGGATAAGATAGTTCTTGGGAAAGTTTCAACCACAGGAAGAAGTGGAATTAATGAAATATTGAGGAGGGGGTATGTTGATAGGGTAGTGAGGGACAATAGGTTGAGGGAAGAGATGAAAGTTGTTGAGAAATTCCTCGAGAACTTAGCAAAGGGGAAGAAATGTACCTATGGGTTAGAGGAGGTTAGGGAAGCCCTCAGCTATGGAGCGGTTGAGGAACTTTTAGTTACCGATAAGCTCCTTGAAGAAAAGAGAGAAATCGTTGAACCTATCTTGAGGCAAGCAGAGAAGTCGAGAGCTAAGATTTATATCTTAAACTCGAAAGAGGAACCAGGAATTAAAATCGACTCACTTGGCGGGATTGTCGCAATCTTAAGATTTGATTACAAGTAAGATGAAAGAGGATAAGAAAGAAAAGAGGTTGGGGAGGGAGACATTAAGTAAATTGATAATCCTAACTTTCATAGGTGGAATGCTTGCAAAGCTTGGCATGAGCCCAAGTCAATCAATACTAGCTCAATTCTTTCCCTTTTTGGAGAGTGTAAACCCACATCTACCTTTATTTTTATCCGTCCTCGTCTCAGCATTCTCTATTGCCTCTCCCATTTTAGCTATCTTGAGTGGAGCAGCTGTTAGTGGTTTCTTAGGAGCGGCAGCAGTAATATTGGCATTTGCAGGAGGATACTTACTCCCCTCTTGGAATGGAATCCTAGCTTTGTTAGCAGCAGCAGTATTCAATTTTCTAGTCCCATCTGAAAGGAAAGACTAGAGAACTATACCATATCCTATTAATCTCCACCTATTTTCAATTCTCCTAGAAATAGCTACTCTCTCCCCTTTAAGGATGCATACAGGTATTTTTAGGGAAATAGTGATTTTATTGTCATGAATGCTTTTAATTGTCCCTATGCTCTTCGCTGTCCAAGCATTTATCACTACGACCTCATTCACTTTTAGGGGTTCGACCTTCATTTCCTTCTTAGTTCCAACAACCCTCTCAAGTTGGTGGAAGTCTAATTTGAGTTCATTAAAAGTCGGCAATTCCTTATCAGCCAGGCAGACAACATTTCCACTTAATCTGTCTCCTTTAGTTAGGAATGGATCTAGCTTTGTCTCTATTCCGATATTCCCACCAGGCTTTGCAACTTCTACGAAATCTATACCAGTGTGTATCCTAACCACTTCTGTTATCAACGGCTTATAAAACTCCTTCCCATGTTCCTCTACTTTTATTCCTGGAAGGATCTTAATCTCATCTCCAACTTTCAAAACACCCTGCTTTATTGCTCCTCCTATTACACCACCATTCAGCTCCCTTGGGTCCTTCCCAGGTTTATTAACATCGAAACTCCTAGCTATGAGCATGATTGGATCTTTCTTCTCATCTCGCTTAGGCGTCTTAATACATCTCTCTATCTCTTGAATTAGTAGATCGAAATTTACTCCCTGTAAAGCACAAACAGGAACAATTGGAGCGTTCTCAGCTACACTACCCTTAACAAATTCTTTTATCTCTTGGAAATTCTTCAATGCTTCTTCCTTGCTAACAACATCCAACTTGTTCTGAACTATGACAATTTGATCCACACCAATTATTTGAAGAGCCATCAAGTGCTCCCTAGTTTGGGGCTGAATTCCTTCGTTAGCAGCCACTAATAAAAGTGCACCGTCCATCAAAGCTGCTCCGGAGAGCATGGTAGCCATTAGAGTTTCGTGACCTGGTGAATCGACAAAGCTCACAATTCTCAGCAATTCCGTTTTACTTCCGCAGATCTTACAAATTTTCGAAGTTGTATAAGCTTCGGGTTCCTTACAATTCGGACATTTCCTAAATTCAGCATTCGCATAACCTAACCTAATAGTAATTCCTCTCTTCAATTCCTCACTATGTTCCAAAGTAAGTTTTCCTGTTAGAGAATATAATAAAGTTGTTTTTCCAGAACCAGTGTGGCCACATGTCCCTATCGTAATCTCAGCTTGCTTCCTCTCTTCATTCCCCTTATTCTCCTTTGCTTTCTCCAACACTTTCACCTTTCTTGAAGATCTCCTCTAAAGCTTTTGCTCCATGCTTAATCACTTTCATATTTACCTGGGCTATGTCTTCAGCTATTGTATTTCCTCGAACAGTCTTTCTCCTTCTTTCTCCTTTCTCTTTAGGATGGAATCCTGGAGGTCCGGAAAGTAATGGCCTTGCCCTTCGTGTTCCCTCTAGACTCTTTATCATTGGAAATCCATCTTTATCCGTCCCTCCCGTTATTTCTAGTTCATATCCCTCTAGCCCTATTGCTTCTCCGTAAACCTTGTCGCCTATTTTCTTCCCATAAAGTACTGCTTCCTCTTCCTTACTAAGTTCTTTTTGATAGCTCCTCCCACTTTTTGGATCATTTATCACAATTTTCATCTAATCACCTCTAAACTAGAAAGCAAGAATTGTTAAAAATTTTTCTGAGATTTTCTGTCGTTAAGTTCCTTAAGTACAAAATAACGCACTCTACTTTCACGCCCTGAAACCCCACAAAGGATTCTTCTTCCTCTTGATCTTTAAGATCTCTTCAAGGACTTGAAGTTCAGAATCCTTAAGGAATTTCAGGAGATTCTTCTCCTCTAGAGTTAAGTATTCCCTTTCATCCATATCAGAAAGTAAAACCTCCCCCTCCTTCACATTCCTTCCAATGACGGCACCATCAATTGAGACTGCTACTTTCTCACCCTCCCCCGCCTCCTCAAGTGGTTCTCCCATATGCTCAATTCCCTTGATTACACCAATTGGTTTTCCACTCTCTTTCATTAACCTATAACCACTCCTTATCTTTCCGGCAAGGACCTCTACGCCAACCACAGCTGGCTTGCTTTGCCTAAATACATAGCCAGGTAGTATTCTAATCTTACTTGGGGTTGTTAATTTTTGCAATATCTTCTTCCTCTCCTCCTCAACAACTCTCTCCTTCCACTCTTCATAATCCTCAACTAGTTTGTAAATTACCTTACTTTCAAATATCTTAACCCCGTAATTCTCAGCTAAGGCAGTCAAATCTTTTGGAGCCTTAACATTGAAGAGAAAAATAACTCCAAGGAATGGATCTTTCTTCCTTAGCTCACTGGCTTCCACAACATCATTCCTATTTAAATTTCCTATCTCTGCCTTTTTTACCCTAATTCCTTTCTCCCTAAGGATTTTCAAAATTGCCTCTAAAGTTCCTAATGTATCAGCCTTAACTATTACACCCTCCTGCTCAAGGTTAATCATAACTTCTCCTACTTCTTTCCTAATCAACTCCTTTACTTCCTCAACTTCCGATTCCTTACAGCTCATTAGGGGCATACCAGCAACTACATTTTCTAGATTACTGGCTGTTATCTTAATCCCACATGCGGAGGCAACTTCCTCAACCTCATAGAACTTACACTTCTCCCTCATATCCCTTAAAGGAACTGGTCTAAGTATCGCTTTAACCTTGGTCACCACTGGCCCCTTTACACCTCCAACTACAATTAGATCTCCCCTCCTTAACTTACCTCTATAGAGAATAACATTTAGAGTCTTGCCAAGACCTTTTTCCTCCTTAACTTCAAGGATGTTTCCTTCGGCCCTTCCCTCAAGATCGAGTTCGAGTTTATCTTTGAGGAATTTCTGAGCGTAACCAACGATCAAGAGTAGTAACTCCCCGATTCCTTCCCCCGTAACTCCAGAACACGGAACTATGGGGATCACTTTCTCATAATCCTTAACTCTCGAGAAAAGTTCAGCCCTCAGCCCAAGATTAGAGAGTTGAGTTATGACTTGGGAAAGCTTTTTCTCAAATTCTATCTTGGTGAAATCACTTTGCTTTTCAAAACTTTTGGAAAAGCATACAGTATTGTTATTTTTCCAACCGTGAATTGTATCTATCTTGGTTAAGGCTATAAAGAATGGAACCTTAAAACTTCTAACTATCTCTAAAGCTTCTATTGTTTGCTTTTGAATTCCTTCATTTACATCGACAACAATTATCGCTATATCCGCGATACTACCCCCACGTTTCCTTAAATTTGTGAATGCCTCATGTCCAGGAGTATCAATGAAAAGCAGGCTCGTGATCTTTATCTCAACCTTAAAGCTCTTCGTTATCTCCCTACATATCTTCTCCACAACTTCGATTGGGATTTCAGTAGCTCCAATATGTTGGGTTATCCCTCCTAGCTCTTTTTGAGCGACGGCAGTACCTCTAATTTTATCGAGTAACGTAGTTTTTCCAGCATCTATATGGCCAAGTACAGTTACTATCGGAGCTCTTAGCATGAAACTTCATATGCTTGAGTTGTTAAAAAATCTTTTGAGAAAATTTTAAGTGTAGAGCTCGATGAGGATATAAGGGGTCCCGAGATGGAGATAGAACAAAGGGTTTACGAATTGGTCAAGAAAATCCCGAGGGGAAAAGTAAGTACCTATGGGGAAATAGCTAGAGCTCTAGGGAATAAGAAATTAGCAAGAGTTGTTGGCCAAATTTTAAAAAGGAATCAAGATCCGGAGAAGATTCCATGCTATAGGGTAGTGAGGAGTGATGGTAAAATTGGAGGCTATAGTCTTGGGATCCGGAGGAAGATTAAATTATTAAAGAAGGATGGTATAAAAATTGAAAATGGAAGAATCAAGGAATTTGAGAAATTTTTCTATAAGTTTAAGTGACTTGGAGAAAATTCAGGAGGAAGTAGCGAAGAGGGTTAAGGAGAAGAGAGTTAAGAAAGTATCTAAGATTTGCGGGGTTGATGTTCATTTCTTTGAGAATGTGGCGAATTGTTGTGCTGTAATCTTAGATGCTAAAGAATTCGAAATCATCGAGAAGAAGGTTGTGATAGAAATCGTGAAGTTCCCTTACATTCCCGGGTTTTTAGGTTTTAGAGAAGGGGCTATAATGATAAAGGCTATAAAGAGCTTGGAGGAGAAATTTGATGTGATAATTGTCGATGGAAACGGTAAGCTGCATCCGAGGAAGTGTGGATTAGCTACTCACATAGGAGTTACCTTACAAAAGCCGACGATAGGGTTTGCCAAAGAATTGCTTTGTGGGGAGCTTAGGGAACTACCTAAAAAATATGGAGAGCATAAGGAAATATTCTTGGGTGAGGAGATTGTAGGGGCTGCAGTTAAGAACACTAAAAATGCTAAACCAGTCTATGTTTCTGTAGGGAATTTGATAACCCTTGAGGATGCTATTAGGATTGTGTTAGAGTGTTCTGTAAATAGGATTCCAGAACCGATAAGGATGGCACATAAGTTTAGCAAGGAATTCCTACCAAAAAATTTGAAGGATCTAGGCTCAGTTTAAGTTTCTACTTAAGCCCTAAGAATTTCAAGATTTTTGTTATCGCACTTTCCTTTTTAACCCTTACTCTCTTCATCCCTAAAAGTTTTTCCGCAAACCTAATGAATGCCTTTGCTGCTGGAGAATTTGGATAAGATTCGACTACAGGTATCCTTTTAGCAATCGCTTTTTTCACATTATCATCCTCTGGGATTATCGCCTTTATTGGTGTTTCCAAGAAATTTTGGATATACTTTGGCTTCAATTCCCATTTTTTCCTAGCATACTTATTTAGAACCACTCCTATATGTTTGATCCCAATTCTCTTAGTGAATTCTATTACTCTCAAAGCTTCAACAGTAGCTGGAAGTTCTGGATTTGTAACGACGAACAATTCATTACATGCTTCCAAAGCATCGATGGTATCAGCAGTTAGTCCTGGGGCAGCATCGATTATTATGAATTCCGAGGTTCCAATCAACTCGACTATTAAATTCGATAATCTCTCCTTTTCTCTTAGTTTAAGATCTTGGAGAGCTATGCTTGCAGGAACAACTTTGACCCCAGAGTAGTGTAAGTATACAGCTTCCTTTATCGATATCTTACCCTTCAAAGCATCGTGCAAAGTTGTTGGGGTTATGGGGATATTCATATGTAAGTAAATGTTTGGGGATGTTAGGTTAGCATCAATTATCGTCACATCCCTCCTCAATTTATATAGAGCATAGGATAAGTTTACAGTTACTGTTGTTTTACCCACACCACCTTTACCACTTGCTATTGTTATTATCCTAGTCATGAAAATCAGTAATTTGGGAAGAAAAATAAACTTTACTCTTACTTGTAGAGCTTAGTCTGAGAAACTAGAACTGGGGCCGCGGGGATTTGAACCCCGGACACAGCGGTCTTCAGCCGCTCGCGCTCCCGGGCTGCGCTACGGCCCCTCATTATAGACTTCACGGACCTCATATAAAATTTTTCCTAATTCCAAAATTGCGCTTCTGAAAACTTAAAAAATCCGATAGTTTAGGAATCACTATGTACTACGATTTTTTTGTGAAGATCGGAGATGAGGAAGAAGTTGATAAAGCTGTTGTTTTTTTAAAGAAGCATGGCTTTGTTGGAGCATGTTTCTTCAGGAAGCTCCCGAGAAACCTTCCGGATAAGTTTAGGGTACTTAAAGGTGTTGAGCTAGTTGCAAATTCTTTAAAGGAATTGAAGAATAAATTGAAGAGAAGTCATGGAAATTTCATAGTACTAAAAAGTAAAAATTATTCACTAACCAAAGTTGCCTGTCAGAGGGCTTTAGTTGATGCGGTGAATGTAGTTAAAATAAATGATGTGATTGCCAGATTCGCCTCGCTAACTAAAGTATCGCTCCTAGTTGATTTTAACTTGATTTTGAAAAGTAAAGGTAATAGGAGGAGTAAGATCCTTGCTAAGCTCTCAAAAAGTTGTGAGATAGCTCAGAAGAAGGGAATGCCAATAATTATAGGGAGCGGGGCTACGAATTTCTATGAGCTAAGGGCATTGAGTAACCTACTAGCCTTCTCTAAGTTTCTAGGCATAAGAGAGTATAAGAAACCATTTTACTTTGCTCAGAGGGAGATAATTAGGCGTGAGGAAGCAAAAGAGAAGGGTAAATATATAATGCCGGGGGTAGTTGTAGAATGATTAGGGAAAAGAAGAGATATGTGTTGGTAGAGGTATTGAGTCCCGGGGAAGTAGAGATAAATGAAGTGCTGAGATCTTTAAAGAAGGAATTTCTGAATTTCCTTGGTGAGAAGGATTTCGGCAAAGCTAAACTAAGGGTTATCCAAGCAACTAACAAATTTGTAATCTTTAGGGTAAGCCATAGATTTGTAGATGAACTCAAGGTTTGCCTAAGCCTAATGAGGGAGGTGAACAATAAATTTATTAATCTAGCGGTTATTTATGTAAGTGGTAGTTTGAAGAAGTTGAGAAAGGTGCTTAAGGAGAAGGGGTGGTCATAACGCCTGCTTTGCCATCAGAATTGTTGGGGTATGATAGGGCTATAACAATCTTCTCACCAGATGGGAGATTGCTTCAAGTAGAATATGCTAGGAAGACTGTAGAGCAAGGGGCAATAACTATTGGAATAGTAGCCAAGGACGGCGTGGTTCTAATTGCTGATAAAAGGATTTTTGAAAAGTTGGTCGTTCCTGAGAGCGTTGAGAAGATCTTCCAGATAGATGAGCATATAGGAGCGACGATGAGTGGTTTGATATCAGATGGTAGGGTCCTCGTTGAGAGGGCTCAAGAGGAAGCTCAAAGACACAGGTTGATTTACGATGAACCAATAAGGGTAATAGATGTAGTTAAGGAAATTTGCAACGTAAAACAGTACTATACTCAATACGCCGGAACTAGACCATTTGGTGTGAGCTTACTAATTGGAGGGGTTGATGGAGAACCAAAGCTCTTCCTAACTGAGCCGAGCGGAATATTTTATGAGTATAAAGCTACTGCAGTTGGTGAGAATGCTGAAATAGCAATTAAGGTCCTCGAGGATAATTATAATGAAAAGCTGAAGATTGAAGATGCTATAAAGCTTGGGATAAAAGCGATTAAAACAGCGCTTGGTAATAAGTTCAAGAAGGAGAGGATAGAAATAGCTGTAATACCTGTTGATACTAAAAAGTTTAGAAAGTTTAGGAGGGAAGAAGTAGAGAATTTCGTGAGGTAGATGACTTCGATTGATAAAGCTGTAATTGCTAGAGTTAGAAAAGGGGATAGGAATTTTGAAATTCTAGTTGATTGTGAGAAAGCTATTGAGTTTAGGAAAGACCCTTCTAAAGTTGATATAAGGGATGTGCTAGCAATTCCCGAGATATACAAAGATGCTAGGAAGGGAGAGAGGGCGGGAAATTTGAAGGAAGTCTTTGGAACAGACGACCCATTTGAGGTTGCTAAGAAAATCCTAATTGAGGGAGAAGTACAGCTTACAGCTGAGTACAGGAAGAAGTTACAGGAAGAGAAGTTGAGGAAAATAATTAACTTGATAACTACTAATGCTATTGATGCTAGGACGAATAAGCCGATTCCTGAGAAGAGAATTGAACTCGCTCTCGAGGAGGCTAAAGTGAAGATAGACCCATTTAAGAGTGCTGAGGAGCAATTGAAAGATGTTGTGGAAGCCTTGAGGATGGTTATTCCCATTAAATTTGAGCAAGTTAAAATTGAGGGTAGGGTCTCTGTAGAATTTGGCCCTAAAGTGTATGCTCAACTTCAAAGACTTGGAGAGGTTTTAAAAGCAGAGTGGAGGGACGATGGCTCTCTACATTTCATAATCCAAGTACCGGCTGGGATGCAATCGGATGTACTTGGGAAGATAAGTAAGTTGACTCATGGAAGTGCTGATGCTAAGGTGATTAATAATGGGTAAACTTTTCTTGAAAAGTAAGGAGATAGTAATTCCTGGGGAATTGATTGGAGAGGGAGATTTCGAAACTGTAGGGGGAGTTTATAGGGAAGGTAAGAAAATTTATGCTAGTAGGGTAGGTTTACTTGAGATCGAGGGGAATTTGATAAAAGTTATTCCTCTTGCTGGGGTTTATATTCCAAACAAGAACGATTTAGTTATAGGGAGGATAGTTGATATAGGCTTCTCAGGTTGGCTCGTCGATATAGGAGCTCCTTACATGGCTAATTTACCAGTGGGTGAAACCTTGAGCGAATTCGTAGATTTGTTGAAAGTCGATCTAAGCAAGTTCTTGGATGTAAATGACTTGATCCTAGCTAGGGTAATAAACGTTCCGAAATCGAAGATGATTCAACTAAGCGTTAAGAACATAACACCAAAGAAGCTTGAGGGAGGGAAAATAATTAAGATAACTCCCTATAAAGTTCCTAGGGTAATAGGAAAGAAGGGGAGCATGATAAATATGATTAAAGAGTATACGAAGTGCAATATAATAGTTGGACAGAATGGTTGGATCTGGATTAAGGGCACGCTAACAGGAGAAATAAAAGCTACGAAAGCGATTTTGATGATTGAGAGGGAATCACATGTTTCTGGACTAACCAAGAAAGTTAAGGAGATGTTGGAAGGTGTTTTGAAATGAGGAGCGACGGTAGGAAGAATGATGAGCTTAGGAAGATAGAAGCGAAAGTTGGGGTAATAAGTAGTGCTGATGGATCAGCTTACTTCAAAATAGGGAACACAGCTGTAGTAGCTGCAGTCTATGGTCCAAGGGAACTGCATCCAAAACATTTGCAAGATCCTGAGAAGAGCGTACTCCGATGCTATTACAACATGACGACTTTCTCCGTACCTGAGAGGAAGTCTCCGAGCCCTGGAAGGAGAGAGATAGAACTGAGCACAGCCATTAAAAGAGCCCTTGAGCCGACGATATTCATTGAGGAGTTTCCAAGAACTGCAATAGATGTCTACACCTATGTTCTGGAAGCTGATGCTGGAACTAGATGCGCTAGTATTTGCGCAGCATCCATGGCCCTTGCTGATGCTGGTATCCCAATGAGAGATTTGGTAAGTGCTGTTGCAGCTGGGAAGGTGAAGGATCAAATTGTACTAGACTTAACTAAAGAAGAGGAGGATACAGAACCATGTACTGATGTTCCTATTGCATACATGCCAAATAAAAAATGGATAACTTTAATTCAATTGGATGGAGAAGTAACGGCCGAAGAGTTGAGGGAAATTATTAAATTAGGGATAAAAGGTTGTCTTCAAATCTATGAAATCCAGAAGAAAGCCTTAAAGAAGAAATATGTGAGAATATGAAAGTGAAAATCCGAGGGATTTATGCTACTGCACTCACTAAGTTGCTTAGAGATAAGAATTTTGAGATAGCCGATCCATCAGATCCTATTCTCGATAGATTTAATCTTGACGAAGTTGGGAAGAGTGCGGATATTCTCATCTACGATAAGGAAGACTTGAATGGTGTAACCATAAATGGCTGTGGTTGTGAAGAAGTGGTGAAGATCTTAAAAGAAAGTTTTGATGATGTTTTCGTGAGGAAGATTGAGATAGGGACTATTTATAGGGGAAAAATAAGGAGGTTTGATCAGAGAAGTAAGAATATAATCGTTGATTTAGGCAATGGCAAACAAGGATTACTTTCTTTACAGAACTATTGGGGCTATCTTAGGGAGGGTGAGAAGATCCTAGTTCAAACTAAAGGAGTCTCTAGGGAGTTCTATCTCCTTTCAACTCAACTTAGGATATTTGGCGATAACCTTGTGTTGATAAAAAATGGCTTCACTAAAGTGAGTAAGCATTTGAAAGACGAGAAGGAAATAGAAAGATTGATGAATTTAAGTAAAGAGGCTAAGTTGAGGGGATATGGTGTTCTATGGAAGGCGCTAGCTCAAGGGAAGAGCGACGAGGAGCTAAGGAAGGAGATGGAAAGGTTATTTGCAAAAGAAGAGGAAATTAGGAGGAAATTTGAGGAATCGGATTCTCCTGGGCAGATAGAGAGAGGGTTGGTAATGTATTTCATAGATTTTGGACCAGAAGCTAAGAGGAAGCTAGATGAAATAAGAGCCCAAGTACTACCTACTATTCCAGGACATCATAAACTGAAATCATTTGAGTATATGGAGCTCGTGGATATGGCAGACTCTTTAATAGGGAAAGTAGACCAGAAAGTCTTAGAAGAGAGTATCTCAAAGACCTTGGAGAAAAATTTTCCAAAGGTTGGATCAAACTATTTTGTTGTTCATAAAAAGTTGAATGGTAGGAACATAACTATAAAGGGGCAGGTTGAGGAATTTTCGAAAGATCTGATCAAATTGAAGAGGACTATAAGATATAGAGGGAGTTATGATGGACTAAATTTGAGAACTGAGGCTGGAGATTTTGCTATTACGAAATTCAGGGAAGGAGGGTGGTTCATCCTTCACGAGTATTATAATGCTGAAGGGAAGCTTAAGGGAAGATATTTCTCAATAAACACACCGATTGAAGTTTCCCCAAGATTTTCAAGATACATTGATCTGGAGATAGATGTAGTTGAAAATTCGGAAGGGAGGAGGATTGTAGATAGGGAAAAATTAGATCTGAAGTTTCAAAATGGCTTCTTAAATAAGAAGATTTATGAAAAAGCCATAGAACTTGCTGAAAAAATAGCTGGAGGTGAGATCAATGACGTATAAGTACATTGTGGACTTGATAAATAAGGGTATGAGGATCGACGGTAGGAAATTTTTCCAATATAGACCTGTTAGAATAAAGTTCAATGTTTCCAAGAATGCTGACGGCTCTGCCCTCGTTTCCTTAGGAGAAACTAAAGTAATTGCTGGGGTGAAGATGGAATTTGGTGAACCATATCCAGATAGACCTGACGAAGGTGCTTTTATTGTAAATACGGAATTTGCCCCAATCGCTTCTCCAGAATTTGAGCCAGGCCCACCAAGTGGGGAGGCAATAGAAGTTGCTAGGGTAGTAGATAGAGGTATTAGGGAAAGTAATGCGATTGACCTTAGTAAGTTATGTATTAAGGAAGGAGAAAAGGTGTGGTTGATTTACGTTGATATTTATGTTTTGAATCACGATGGTAATTTAATAGATGCAAGTGCATTAGCAGCTTTGGGGGCTCTGCTTAATGCAAGGTTCCCAAAAGTTGAAGATGAGAAAATTGTGTATGGGGAGCTAACGAATGAGAAGCTACCGATAAGGAAACTCCCAATTTGTTGTACATTCGCGAAGATTGGGAATAGATTTTTGATTGATCCCTGCTTGAGAGAAGAAGTTGCAATGGATGTTGGGCTAAGTGTAACAACGACCAGTGGTGGGAAGGTAAATGCTCTCCAGAAACTGGGGAAGAATACTGGCTTAAGAGAGGATGAAATCTCGAAATGCGTCGAAATGGCTATAAGGAAAGGTAGAGAACTTAGACAACTCTTTAAGAAGGTGTAGAATTGAAATTCTTCAAGTTAAGGGTTGAGAAAGGAGTAAATTCGATTGGTAGGAAATTTATCCAAGTTACAATTTTTACAAGTGTTGGAAAATTTAAAGCATCAGTTCCTTCCGGAACTAGCAAAAGTAAATTTGAATATAAATTTGATTTCAAGAAAGAAATTAGGAAGTTAAGGAAACTTGGGAAGGAACTTGAAGGGAGAGAATTCTCAAAGGTTGAAGATATTTTCTCAATTGAGAAGAAAACCAAGTGTTTACCACTTTCTCTAGCTATCTTAAAAGCCCTCGCCAAAGAGAAGAAAGTCCAACCATGGAGACTGCTCGAACTTGGGGAGAAGCTTCCAATTATAATTTCGAAGATTTTTGGGGGAGGGAAGCACTCTGTCGGGTTGAGGAAATGTCCGGAATTTCAAGAATTCCTCGTATTCCCAGAAGGGCTAAGTGTGAAGAAAAACGTAGAGGTGAATAAACTTGTATACAAAGAAGCTTTGAGGAGCTTGAAGAAACATGGCTACCCATTCAGGATCGGTTTGGAAGGAGGATTAATAACCAAATTGAGTAATGAGGAAGTACTAAACCTCCTTTGCAATGTTGTACAGAAGCTGAGCTATAAGCTTGGAGTTAAGATAAACTTGGGATTGGATGTTGCTGCCTCTTCCTTTTGGGAGAGAGGGAAGTATAAGTACGGGAGGGGATACTTAGATAAGGATAGTCAACTCAAATATATGAAGTTCTTAATAGAGGAATATGATTTAAAGTATGTTGAAGATCCATTCCAACAAGAGGATTTTGAGAGTTTTGCAAAGCTGAGGAAGTTCTTTGGTGGGAAGGTGTTGATTTGTGGAGATGATTTGCTTTCAACAAATGTTGAGAGGTTAAGGATCGCTAGGAAAAATGGAGCTGTAAATTCTTGTATAGTAAAGCCAAATCAATGCTATTCCCTCCTAGAAACTCTGCAGTTCATGAAGGAAGCAAAAAAATTTAAATTCTTGAGAACTTTCTCTCATAGATCTTTGGAGACTCCAGAAAAAATATTTGCAGATCTCTCCGTTGGATGCGAGATGTACAAGATAAGCGTGGTGACAAGGGAAAGGGTACTCAAACTGAAAAGGCTCATGAAAATAGAGGAGGAGATGAAAAGTGAAAGGGGGAAATGAACTCTTGATCTCTAGGGAAAAATATTTAGCTGCGGGAGTTCATGTAAGTGGGAGATATAGGACAAAATTCATGAAGGAATTCATATTTAGGATAAGAAATGATGGTTTAAGCATCTTAGACATAAGGAAAATTGATGAGAGGTTAAGAATTGCTGCCAAGTTTTTAGCTCAATTTTCTCCAAATGAAATCCTAGTAGTTGGTAGGAGGGATACTTGTAAGAATCCATTAGAGAAATTTTCAGAGGTTACGGGAATAAAGACGATAACTGGGAGATATTTGCCAGGTACCTTAACGAATCCAAGTCACGAAGAGGTTTACATGGAACCTAAAGTAATACTTATATGTGATCCATGGATTGATAGGGTAGCTTTGCAAGATGCTTTGAAAGTTAATATACCAATTATTGCTCTTTGCGATGCTAATACAACACCTTCGAATATAGATCTCATAATTCCATGTAATAACAAATCTAGGAAATCCTTAGCTTTGATTTTCTGGCTCCTCGCTAGAGAGTTTTTAAAGCTGAAAGGAGCAATAAAGAAGGATGAAGATTTTAAGTATGAGGTAAAAGACTTCATGTAATTTAAGATATGAGGAAGCCTGTAGTTGCTGGACAATTTTATAATGCGGAAAAAGATGGGTTATTGAAGGAAATAGAGGAATGCTTCTTATCCGATTTTGGTGTCGGGAAATTACCAGGAAAAAGTAGAGGGAAGAAGAAAATTTTGGGAGCTATTGTTCCTCACGCTGGCTACGTATTTTCCGGACCTTGCGCTTCACATGCTTACTATGAAATAAGTAAAGTGGGTAGGGTGGACCTTTTCCTAATCCTCGGTACAAACCATCATGGGATGGGGAAGAGAGTAGCTACCTCAGCCATAGATTGGGAGACTCCTTTAGGTGTATGTAAAATTGATAAGGAGTTCGTTAGGAAAATTGTTGAGAAAGGAATAGCAGAGGTTGATGAGGTAGCTCATGCTTACGAACACAGCATAGAAGTTCAACTCCCATTTATTCAATTCATCCAACCAGATTTCAAATTTTGTCCTGTTATCTTTAGAGATCTAAATTTAGATGAGTGCATAGAGACAGCGGAGAATTTTTGGGAAGTCTTGAAGGATTTAAGGAGTTTCGTCGTTCTCGCTAGCTCAGATTTCACCCACTACGGCCCAATGTATGGATATCTACCATTTTTAAGCGAGGTAAAGGAAAACTTGTATAAATTAGATAGGGAGATGATAGACCTAATCCTAAATTTGGAGTTCGAGGAATTCTTTAAGAAAGTATATGGGGAAGGAAGAACAATATGTGGTTGGCTTCCAATAACCGTACTCCTCATCCTCATGAAGAAATTTGGGGCTAAGGGTAAACTATTGAAATACTATACGAGCGGAGATGTAGTGAAAGATTATAGCAACGCTGTTGGCTATGCTTCCATAGTCTTCGAGCGATAAGCTCCTTCTCTCACCTTAACTGCAACTCCCCTTTTGAGTAACCTCATTTCTTCAGAACTTAAGACTGCTTCACCAACTCCAAGGAGCTCAGAATCAGAACTTAGGACTATGACCTCTTCCCTAGGGATGATCTCACCTTCCACCTTCTCTATGAAGTTTGTGAAAACATCCCTCCCCTTCCTAACAAGTTCCTCAAACTCTGGGTTCTTCTTCAAGAACACCTTCTTCCCCTTCAACTTCTTCAAAATCCTCTTAGCTCCCTCTATCCTCAAGCATAGTAATCCATCATCACATCTGAATGTTGCCACCAATTTCTTATTGAGAAAGATTTGTCTTATCCTTTGAGTCCTCGGGCTCTTTATAATCTCGACATTTCTTGGGAAAAGGAGCTTGCCTATACCCTTGCCGAATTGATAATCTGCAATTTTCCTCAATCTTTGGAGATCCGAAACCTTCCTCTTTCTTTCAAATTTGAATAAATCCTTCCCTTCTATGGAAAGGGATTGGAAGAAAGGATAACTTTGATCAAGCTCCCTAGGAACTTCTTCCTTCCCAAAAATCTCCTTCACCCTTTTCTTCGCCCTGACAACTTCTGGTCTTAGGAATGTCTCCTTTCCTGTGTAGAAAAGCCCCCTCCTCTTCCTTATTGGATCGAATTTCTCAAAGAGCTTCCTAAACCTCTTTAAGGAGAAAATAAAGGCCTCTAGCAATTTTGGATGACTCCTACACCTCATAGCACAGAGCTCGAAGAGCCTATTTTCCCTTATCGCTACTCTAATTTCTCTCATCGTCTTGAAGAGGACGTAGAGATTATGCAAGGCTAGAAATCTCTCCCTCTCCCATTTCAACATTTCCCTCACTTCTTCAACACTATACTTACTGCAAACTTCACATTCGCATGGAAATTCTTCAATTTCATCCAATCTAAGGGTTCCAAATTCAGTCATGTATCTATCATCTCTAGCAAAGAGTGCATAGGAAGCACTATCGAAAATGTCACATCCGAGCAATGCGGCTAAAGGCATAAAAGATGGTAAGCCGGCTCCAAATAAATGGAAAGCTCTATTTATTGGTAGGTTGGCCTTAGCATTATAGATCATCTCAGCAACAAGCTTAAATTCGTAATTGTTTAGGAATTGAACGGGCTCTCCTAAAGAATGCATAACATAGGGTAATTTACTAAGCTCTCTAGCACATTTTTTAATCAAGTCAAAATATCTTCCTCCTTGAATTGGAGCAGACCAAATTATCCCTCTCCTCTTTCTCATCCTTACCCCTTCCCTAGCATTCCTCAAGGTTACTTCGACTGTCTCAAGGGCTTCTTCCTTACTCATCGAAGAGGAAGTTGGATAATCGAGAACTATGCCTATATCTGGTTTTATTTCCTCCTGAAATTTGAAGATCTCAGAAGGGGATATTTCAACATTTTTGTAGATGTGAATTTGATAACCTCCGTTATCAACCATAATTGCCTTGGGAAAATTCAGTAAATTATGAACTCCTTTCTCTCTAGCAACCTCTCTCAGTTCCTTGTTCTTGTAGATTATGTAGCTATTTGTCATTATTAGTTCCGCTTTGAATTTCTTGTGAATTTCTTCTGGCTTAACTACAAGTTTGTTTGGATTCACAACTGGACAGAAGACTGGTAGCTTAACTTTACCATGCCTCGTGTGCAGTATCCCTAATCTAGCTAGGCCATCGTGGTACTTGACTTCTAACATTTTTTCCTTACCTCCACCATCCTATGACTTGGGATGAAAGTCATCTCCTTCTCGTTTTTATCCTCATTGAAATAAAAACCATCTTTCTTAACGTAAAGTATGGAGGAACCATCTATCTCCTTTAAAACCTCTTCTTTTCCTACCCTATGCCTTATCACCACTACAATTTCATTTAGTTTTTCCCTCTCCTTATGGAAGATGCGGATTAACTTGTGGATCGGTTTTCTTTCCATTACTCATAGAAAAAAATAAATACCTTATAAACTTTTAAGGAGACATGGAACTCAAAGATTATTTTTTAGCCCTTCTAATAGCTTTAGTGCTAGCTGGAGCATTCTTCTCCTATGTTTATTACTCTCCACCAACTAATGAAAGTGTAGGACTAGTTCAAAATCAAACAACTCTTTCCTTAGAAGAGGTTGGTGAGAATAAGGCGCTTTTAACAGATGAAGAAGTTGGGATTAAGTTCTCGAGAGTTAGAGGCTTCTTCAAGCTTGAAGTAGTCTTACCAAAAAATGTTGGAGGAGGGGAAGTATATGATAAAATTGAGCTAGATCTAATATCGGATAAATCAGCATGGAATTTTACCCTTCCTATTTGGCGTCCTAAATTCAACGAGAGGTTGAGGGATGTACTTTCCTTGAGATTCGATACTTCAGACATAGACGAGATGGAGAGATTGGTAAATGAAAGCCGATCCAAGAATGTAAAATTAATCTTATATTTCAAAATAGTTGATTTTTCCAAGTCCTCCCTCTTCATTAGTTCCCCACCCATGCCTTTACATGAAGTCCTTCTAGAGACGGAGAAGAACGGGAAATTTAGTGGTTATGAAGATTTCTCGATATATGATGCTCATTGGAGTGGGGAAGCAAAGCTCTTTAGAGATAATAACTTAATAGCTGAGGAAGAGATAGTAGTATGATTGAAGTATTTGCCATTGGTGGGTATTCTGAAATAGGAAGGAATATGAGTGCTTTGAGGACGAGAGGAGGAACTGTAATTCTAGATGCTGGCCTATGGCTTGAGAAAGTCATCGAGTATGAGAATGGAAATATTTCGGAGTTATCAACTGAAAAACTTTGGGAAATGGAGGCAATTCCAGATGATAGGGAGTTCTTCAAGAAGTATGGGAACGAAGTTAAAGCATTGATTTGTACTCACGCTCACCTAGATCACTGTGGTGCAATTCCAATGATAGCTCCCAAGTATAACGTTCCTGTGATCGCTACCCCTTTTACAATTGAGGTAATTAAGAAGCTTTTTGAGGATAGGGGGAGTGGGTATGATAAGCTAATAAGATTGAATCCAGGTTCAAGTTATGATCTTGGGGATGGTATTAAAGTCCATTTCATTTATGCTACACATTCTACACCCCAAACAGTAATCGTTTGCATAGAAACTAAAGACGGTAGGGTTATTTATGCAAATGACTTCAAGTTCGACGAATATCCAGCTCTTGGAAAGAGAACAGATTACGAGAAGCTCAAGAAATTTGGAAAAGAAGGGGTTAAGCTATTGATTTCGGATTCAACTAGGATAGATAGGGAAAGTAGGACCCATTCAGAAAGTTTAGTTCGAGAGATGTTGAAAGATATTTTATTTTGGGTTGAGAGTAAGGGAAACCTAATAATCTTAACTACTTTCTCAAGTCATATAGCTAGGATAAAGACGATGATAGAGCTCGTTCGAAGGATTGGGAGGGAACCAATTCTAGCTGGGAGGAGCTTAGCAAATTATGTAGAATGCGCTGAAAGAGTAAGGCTAGTCAACTTCTCTAAGGAGAATAAAGTCCTTGGTTATAGAAATGAAGTGAATAAAGTATTGAAGAAGATAAATAAGGACAGGGGTAAGTATGCTTTGATATGCACTGGGAACCAGGGAGAACCAAATTCCGTTTTGGTTAGAATTGCTTCCGATGAAACACCATTAAAATTAAGGGAAAACGATATAGTGGTTTTCTGCTCAGAGGTCATACCTTCACCAATAAACCAAGCTAATAGGTCTGAACTCGAGAGAAGGTTGAGGAATAAGAAAGTCAGGATTTTCAAAGATGTGCATGTTTCCGGACATGCGTACAAAGAAGATCATAGAGCGCTACTTCAAATGTTAAGGCCCCAACACTATCTGCCAACTCATGGGACGCTTCAAAAGATTGCTAAAGCTATAGAGCTAGCTAATGAATTGGATTACGAGCTTGGAAAGAGTGCTCACATCCTACAAAATTCTCAAAAATTGGTGATCAAATGAAAGTACTTGAACTACATCTCCATACCTTTTATTCCCAAGGTGATAGATTAAAGTGGGATGGCCTTTGCTCCCCAGAAGATATGATCCTCGAGTGCATAAGGGAGGGTTATGATGGTACTGCAATAACCGATCACAATACAACCAAAGGTTTTAGGAGGGCTCAAAGGTTCGTTGAGAAGAAGTTTCCAGAGTTTCTCCTAATCCCAGGGATAGAACTAGATGTGGCTCTCCCCTCGAACTCTATCGTTCACCTGCTTCTCTATAATGAGGATGTGGAAAATTTGAAATTTAAAAGGGGAGAGAGAATCGAAGAAGTTCTCGATAAGGCTAGGGAAGATGATACTTTAGTTGTTGCTGCTCACCCACTCAGTACTTATAACCCATTCAAGAGGAGTCAGTTAAGGAAATTCGATAAAATAGATTGTCTGGAAGTTTACAATCCATTTATTTTCTCTCTTACTCCAGAGACTGAGAAACTAGCAAAGGAACTTGGAAAAGGTATGGTAGCTGGGAGTGACGCCCATTCGTTAGACATGGTTGGGATAGCCTGTACCATTGTGAAGGGTGAGAGTCTCGAGGAAATCTTGAAAAATTTGAGAGAGAGGGAGAGCCCCATATTAGTAACCCAAGGGTATAGAGCTGTAACCCCAGTGCTGAAATGGTTTAAGGATAAAATATCAGTTAACTACGAAAGGATAAACGAGCTAGTTAGGAAGTTGGTTAAAGGTGAAGTGGAGCCTCAGAACACACTTGAGAAATTCGTTAAGAGGTTTCATTTCATATTAAATCCTATGAAAGAAACCCTCGTGAGGAACGAAGGAGTTGCGTTATGGAAATTAATTGCCTACCCAGTAGCTTTAGAAACGAAGATCTATTCCAAGATTGTAACGAGGTAAGAGTGGAAGGATGAGCGAATTTTAATAAATTATGATTGTTTTTCTGGAATTATGGAAGAGCTTGAGGAACTCATCTTGAAATGGAGCTTGAAGAATGCTGTGGATCACGAAGGGAGGGCACTTGAGAAGGCAGTAATTTCTAAAGTCCTTGGTCAAAGACCGGATCTCAAAGAGAGGATCGAGGAGGTTAAGGAGAAAGTAAGAGAAATAGTCAAGGAAGTTAATTCTATGAGTTTAGAGGAGCAGAGGAAAAAGTTGGAAGAGATAGCTCCAGAGCTCCTAGTCGAGAAAGTAATTGAAGCTAGGAAGGAGTTACCACCTCTACCAAATGCTGAGAAGGGAAAAGTTGTTACAAGGTTACCTCCTGAACCAAGTGGCTACATGCATATAGGTCATGGGATGAGTGGGATTATAAATTACCTCTATGCTAGAATGTATGATGGTAAAGTTTGGTTGAGATTCGAAGATACTAATCCAAGGAAAGTGAAGAAGGAATTTTACGAAAATTTTAGAAATGGTTATAGATGGCTTGGCATAAATTGGGATTTCGAGAAATATGAATCTCAGAATTTGGAGAACTACTACAAGTATGCTGAAAAGCTCATCCTTAGGAACTTTGCTTATGTTTGCTCTTGTAAGGTTGAGAAGATTAGAGAACTTAGGAAGAGTGGGAAGGAATGCGAGCATAGGAATAAAGAAGTTGAGGAAAATTTGGAGGATTGGAGGAGGATGTTGGAAGGATATTATAGAGAAGGCGAAGTCACTTTGAGGTTGAAGGGTGATATGCAGAGCAAGAACTTTTGTATGAGGGATCCAGTGATTTTTAGGGTAATTGAGCACCCCCATCCAATTGTTAGCGATAGGTATAGGGTTTGGCCTACTTATGACTTTGCTGTTGCATTAGAGGATTACTTTTGTGGGATTACTCATGTCTTGAGGAGTGCAGAATTCGGGGAGATGAGGACTGAGCTTCAGAACTACATAAGGAGCTTATTTGGGATGAAGAACCCAATAATAATTCAGTACATGAGGTTCAATTTTAAGGGGACTCCAATCCAAAAGAGGAAAATTAGGGAACTAATTGAGAAGGGAGTTGTAAAGGGATGGGACGATCCAAGGCTTGCTACGATAGATGCGATCAAGAGGAGAGGGGTAACAGCTGAGGCGATAAGACAATTCACTGTCCAGGTTGGGATAACAAAGGCTTATCACGAATTTGAGTGGGAAATGCTTTACTCGATCAATAGGAAGGTGCTCGATCCGATAGTGAGGAGGTATTTCTTTGTTCCGAATCCAATAGAACTAGAGGTAGAAGGGGCTCCGAAGAAGAGAGTGAAGTTAAGATATCACCCAACTGAGGATCTTGGCTTTAGGGAAGTTGAAACTTCTGGAAAGTTTTTTGTGAGTAGGGATGATTTGAAGTTGTTTGAAGAGGGAAAGATAGTTAGGTTGAAGAATTTGTATAACGTAAAAGTGAAGACTATCTCGGGAAAGAAAGTAATTTCAGAGTTCGTTAGTGAAGAACTACTCAAGGAAGTTCCGAAAATCCAATGGGTTACTGAAGATCATCTTAAAGCCAAGGTCTTAATTCCAGACTTACTTTTCATCAACGGGAAATTGAATGAAGATAGTTTGAGAGAAGTTGAGGGATTAATTGAGAGGGACTCGATGAAATTAAAGGAAGGAGACATAATTCAAGCTGAGAGATTTGGTTTCATGAGATTAGATAAAAAGGAAAAGGATAAGCTGCTTTTTATTTTTGCCCACAAATGAGGAAGGGGAAGGGAAAACAGAGGAGAAGGATCAAGAAACTTAGGATTTTAGCAGCCTCTGATATTCATGGAGATAGGGAACTAGTTAAGAAATTGGCCGAGAAGGCGGCTAAGAAGAAAGTTGACGTTGTTGTCTTATGTGGTGATTTGACTTTTGCTGAGCTTAGCTTAGAAGGATTGATTGGTCCATTTAAAGAGAAGAAGAAAAAAGTCATAATAATACCTGGGAATCATGAGACGGTTGCGACTATTGATTTCCTTGCCAAGGTTTATTCTCCAGGTACTTACAATTTGCATGGGTACTCAATCAAGATTGGGGATGTTGGCTTCTTCGGGGCTGGCTTGAGCAACATAGGCATTTTTCAGTTTGATGAATCAGAAATAGAGAAGATACTAATGAAGGCCTATGAGGGAATAAAGGACACGAGGAAAAAAGTACTGGTAACCCATACCCCTCCTTATGGGACTAAGCTCGACAACATAGGATTTCATACTGGGAGCAAGGGTATTAGGAGGGTGATTGAGAAGTTGAAGCCAGATTTGGTTTTATGCGGTCATATTCATGAGACTTTTGGGAAAGAGGACAAAATTGGGAAAAGTAGGATAATTAATGTTGGGAGGAAAGGGAAGATAATTGAGATTTGAGATTAGGTAAAGTTTTTAAGTAAGTATATTTCTTAGAATTATGCCAATGAATAATGAAAGTAGAAGGAGGTGAAAAAGCATGCCAGCTCCATATGTGAAGTTTGAAGTCCCTAATGAATTAGTCGAGAAAACTTATCAACTTTTTGAGGTAGCTAGGAATACAGGAAAGATAAAGAAGGGAACTAATGAAACAACGAAAGCAGTTGAGAAAGGGCAAGCAAAACTCGTTGCAATAGCTGAGGATGTCGTACCCCCAGAAATAGTAATGCATTTACCTCCACTCTGCGAGGAGAAAGGAATACCTTATACCTATGTGCCAAGTAAAGCAGACCTTGGTGCTGCCGCTGGAATAGAGGTTGCTGCTGCAAGTGCTTGCATAATTGATCCAGGAGAGGGCAAGGCATTGATGGAGGAAATAATTGAGAAAGTAAAGAAACTCATTGAGGGAGCAAAGGCTAAGGAAGAGAAGGAAGAAAAAGTAGAGGAAGTTGAGGAGAAGGTTGAGGAGAAGAAGGAAGAGGTTAAAGAAGTAAAGGAAGAGAAGAAGGAGGAAGGGAAGACAAAGGAAGAAGAGGAGAAGGAAAGTAAGGAAGAAGAGAAAGCCAAGGAAGAGAAGGAGGAGAAAGAAGAATAGAGTGATCTTGAGTGGGTGGGAGGAAGAGACAAAAAATTAAGGAGGCTAAAGCTGAAGAACAACTCAAAGTTAGTGAGGATGCTGTCTTTGCAGAGGCTACCCCAGCAGAAGTTGTGGAGATAATTGGAAGGACTGGAGTCCGTGGTGAAGTAACGCAAGTTAGGTGCAAGATATTGAGGGGAAAAGATGAAGGGAAGGTGCTTAGGAGGAATGTAAAAGGACCTGTGAGGATAGGCGATATACTAATGCTTAAGGATACTGAGCTTGAGGCTCATCCATTGAGTGGTGGACGTAGATGAAGAAATGCTCATTCTGCAATAAGGAAATACCTCCTGGAACTGGGATAATGTTCGTTAGGAACGATGGGAAGATATTCTATTTCTGTTCTTCTAAATGCGAGAGGAACATGTTGAAGCTCGGGAGGAAGCCGAAAAAGCTCAAATGGACCAAAGAGAGGAAGAAGAAAGAGTAATTTCTCCCCAGTGAGTTCAAAAAATATAAAATATACTTCCTTTTAAAGAAAATTGTTTGAAATGAAAGTCTTGATGCTAGCGTGGGAATTCCCCCCGCTTAAGAGCGGTGGGTTGGGGGTTGCCTGCTATCATCTAACGAAAGAGCTCGGTAAGTTAGGAGTAAATATCATTTACATTCTCCCAAAAATTCCTGAGAACCTGAAGCCAAGATTTTATGAACTAATCTCGAGAGATTTTCCAAAGGATAGAGTTAAGTTCTATGAACTCGATGTTAGGCTTTATCCCTACATTAAATTTTTGGATTCGGATGTTAAAGTCTTCTTTTCCTTTACAGCTGAAAACCTCGGCAAATACAGGGAGCTTGTTTGCAAGATTGCTGAGCTAGAGGATTTTGACCTCATTCATTGCCATGATTGGATGACTTTCCCAGCAGGGGTTGAGCTTAAAAGGAGATTTAGGAAACCCCTCATCTTGCATGTTCACTCAACATCCTTTGATAGATGTGGTGGGAATCTCTATAAGAATTTATTGGATTATCAAATTGAGAAATTTGGAT
Organism: Candidatus Woesearchaeota archaeon; assembly: GCA_964386445.1. GTDB lineage: Archaea > Nanobdellota > Nanobdellia > JAPDLS01 > Haiyanarchaeaceae > Haiyanarchaeum. Next base: position 4,217 of record CAYLRC010000001.1, on the reverse strand, counting down.
TTGAGAATGCGGATAAAATAATTGCGGTGAGCAAGCGAATTAAAGACATAATAACGAATTTCTATGGAATTCCAGAGGATAAGATAGAAGTTGTTTATAATGCTGTGAGCTTTAGGGAAAAGATAAGAGGAGTTGAGTATAAGAAGTTGAAGGAGAATTACAAGATCGTGCTTTACTTGGGGAGGCTCACCTTGTTTAAAGGTCCAGATTGGTTCTTGAGAGCTGCGAAAAGAGTATTGGATTTTGAGAAAGATGTTTTGTTTGTGGTTGGCGGATATGGGGAAATGATGCCCCAATTGGTTAAGTTAAGTAGTGATTTAGGAATTGCTGATCATGTAATATTTACTGGCTATCTCTCCGATAAGGAAGTCGATCTCCTCTATGAGCTAGCTGATGTGTACGTACTCCCCTCCCTCTCGGAACCATTTGGGATAACTCCTCTAGAAGCACTTTACCACAATAAACCAGTAATAATATCTAAGCAATCTGGAGTTGCAGAGGTCTTGAGAAATGTCTTCAAGGTTGATTTCTGGGATACTGAAGAGATGGCGAATAAAATAATAGCATTGCTCAGATATCCAAAGCTCGCTGAGAAGATGGTTGAAGTAGCGAAGGAAGAGATGGGTTTCCTAAGTTGGGAGAAAAGCGCTAAGAAGATCTTAAATGTTTATAGGAGTCTAGCAGCCTAGAAGTCAGTTTAAGTTCTTATTTCTTCACTCCTACTCTCATCTTAAGATCGTGCAGGATGTTCATGAAAGCTACAAATGCATCGAATGGAGTTGGGAAGGCTTGATCTCTAAAGTATTTGTGTATGTCTCCATCAGCATCATATTTCAAACTCATGTAGTATAGATGATCTGCTGTAGTAAGCTTCCTCCAAGCTTCTAGGATTTGTTCATCACCACATTTCTTATAATATCTCTTAACAGCCTTCTCTATTTCATAAAGATTCTTAGCAGCTTCATGTTGGAGGGAATCACCAAGCCAAGCACTCAAATCCCTCTCCAGATCAGCCCAAGAAATTATGTAAGGCACATCTATCTCATCAACTGCTTCATATCTTGATGCTGCTTCACTCACAGTTGCAAAATCATTATCAGGATGCTTTAAGATTTCCTTGGGCAAGTTCCTGAAGAATTCAAAGATTCCAGTCTCTGGCCATTGATGCTCACCAAAAGTTTCGTAATCCATGAAGATGTTGACAACGTAGCCATTTCCGTTGTGGGAGCTGATCCAAGTAGCATATTTCTCAGCTGTAAGTGGAAATTCCTCCCAATTTGGATTCGAGAACCTGAATGCAATATCGTCTGATAGCTTATAATGTCTCAGGAGCAATTTTAGATCTACACCCTTTGCTCTATACACATAGGTTGGACTCCTCCACCCCAAGATCTTCTCAGTCCCTTCTGTTAACATAACCTTAAACCCAAGTTTCCTAACATTCTTTGCTATTTCATTAGAATAAACGAGCTCAGTATTCCTGAAAGCCCTCGGTTTGTAGTTAAAAACTTCTCTCAACTTTTTAACATGTTTCCTAACTTGCTCTTTAAATTCTCTCTCCGAGAAGATAGAAGCTAAGGAATGATAGTAAGTTTCCGCTAGCAACTCCACATTACCAGTATCTACTAGCTCGCCAAAGAGATCGAGCACATCGGGATACCAGAGCTCAAGCTGCTCTATTAACACTCCTGAAATTGAGAATGAAACTTTGAGATTGTAATCCTTTATCAACTCTAAGAGCAATTTATTCATCGGTCTATAACATTTCCTAACAACCCTCCCCAAGATCCTCTTATTCAAATCATCATCGAAATAATCTCTACTTACACCTATGTCGAAGATCCTATATTTCTTCACTCTAAACGGTTGATGTGCATGGAAGTAAAACACTACCGATACCATTTCAATAATCATTAACCTAGAACTTCCTTAATAATTTTTCCAAAAATTTCTCAGAAGAGGTTTCATCTTAGAGGTTGAGTAGGCTTTATTAGATAGCATTACTTGAGATTTTAAGGGTATGAAGCCTCAATTTAAGGAGAAATTTTTAGAGAGGATGAGGAAGCTCTTGGGAGATGAATTAGAAGTTTTTTTAGAAATTTGTGAGAAATACTTACCAACGACTATTAGAGTCAATACTTTGAAAATCCGTAAAGAAGATTTGGTTGAAAGATTAAGTCAGAGATACAAGGTTAAGGAGCTGGAGTGGTATGAAGATGGGTTGATTATAGAAGATGGTTTTTCCCTCGGCAATACTATTGAGCATGCTCTTGGCTATTTCTACGTCCAAGAAGCTGCTAGCATGATCCCTCCTCTAGTATTGAAGCCTAGGAAAGGCGATTTCGTTTTAGATCTCTGTGCTGCTCCGGGGAGCAAAACAACTCAGATTGCCCAGCTTATGAAAAATACAGGTCTAATTATAGCAAACGACGTTAGAATAGATAGGATAAAAGCCTTGACAACTAATTTACAGAGGTGTGGAGTAAGCAACTGTGTGGTTACGATGATGAATGGAAATGCTTTCAGGAATGTAAATCTAGAGTTCGATAAAGTGTTAGTTGATGCTCCTTGCTCAGCTGAAGGAGCTATAAGGAAGAACTATAATGTGTTGAGGATGTGGAATTTAAGGATGATTAAAGGATTGTCCAGACTACAGAAGAAATTAGTGGAAACTGGTTTCATGAGACTTAAAGAAGGAGGTAGACTGGTTTACTCTACCTGTACCTTAGCTCCGGAGGAAAATGAGGAAGTTGTAGATTTCCTCTTGAGGAAATATGAAAATGCTGAGGTTGAGAAAGTAAGTTTAAGGGGATTAAGGTTAAGGAAGGGGGTAGAGGAATGGGAGGGTAAGAAATTTTCTAGCGAAGTAAGGAGATGCGTGAGGATCTACCCTCAAGATAATGATACAGAAGGATTTTTCATAGCAAGCATAGTTAAAAGGTGAATTGAATTGAGGGAAATAAAGCTATTGAGCGACGAGGAGGTGAGGAGAGTTCTTCAGATATTGGAGGAAAGGTTCGGAGCAAAGACCGATAAACTAGCGAAAAATTACCTCTTTTTTAAAGATAAGAAGGGGAAAATATGGATATGCACTCAAGAAATTGGAAAAATTGAGTTAAAAAGATTAAAAATACAAAAAATTGGTTTATATTTTGGATTTTTTGAATCTAAGAGAAAACTTAGGCTCTCAATCGAAGGTACTCAGCTAATTGGAAGCCTAGCAACTAAAAATGTAATCGAATTAACCAGAGAAGAAATGGAGCTTTGGATGAGGGGTCTTGACCTAGAAAAAAGGCTTCCTAAAAGTTCTAAGGTCTCGGAAGGTCCTGTGATTTTAAAATGTGGGGATGATTTTCTCGGGAGCGGCGTTTATAGAGAAGGAAGGATTATGAATATGGTCCCAAAGGAGAGGAGGATCAAGCGATTATAGCTTAAAAGCCTTCTCAATCCTACCCTCTACTTCTAACTTTCTCCTCACAATTTCATCAAATACCCTCTCTGGATCGTGAACCCCCTCCAAGACATATTCTTCCTCAGGAGTTTTTATGACGATCTTACCAATCTTGAGTAGTCCTTCCAAAGCACCCTTTTGAAGCTTCACATCCTCAATTTTCTCGTAGGGTATCCTAGTCCAGCCACCCAAATCTTTGAGGTGAATGTGAGACTCAAGGATATAGTACTTCGTGGCATACTTCTTCCAAAGGAGAAAGAGGAAAGCTCCGACAACCAGAGCGAAAGCTACATCTTTCATTATCCCAGCCATTTCTTGGGTCAAGAGGGCTGAGTAATAGAGGAGATCTGAGGAAATGTAGAGGCAGATAGAGACCAAGAGTACAGGAAGTACATTCTTCTCATATAGCCACAGAACTAAAGCTCTGAGTTTAGGTTCTGCTATTATCATAAATTTAAGAGATGAAGGCTTCTAATTTATAACTTTCCATAGAAACTCGAATTTGGTCGGGTTCGAATAGATTTAGTAAGTAATTTATATGAAAACGGTTAAGTTAAGTTTGTTATGAAGAAACTTGCATTAAAACTTGCATTAATCTTCGCTACCCTGATGAGTCTGTTCCCCTTTGTTATGAGTCCTTGCTTTGGTTACATTTTCCACTACTTCCATGATATTTGCATCGATAATACTGATAATCCTAATACTCTCGAGGATTATCAGATTAGGGTAGTAATTAACACATCTTACTTGATTTCTTCTGGTATGA